>NZ_CP009621.1:1297500-1597500 GCF_000973725.1 Pontibacter korlensis
TTGTATTTTTGTAGAAGGCCTATGGCCTGAACGAACTGTTATTAGTAACGCACCTGCCATCACGGACCTTTAGTCTATACTTTTAGCAGGAAGCCTGACGTTTATTCTTTATATTATAGTGCCCAAACTTGCTGCACATTTAACAGCCTTGAACAAGAAATCGCTTCACATACTCTTCATACTTGCCGGACTGCTGTTAACAGCATGCTCCACTGAGCGCAATAACCCCCTGAGCAAGGCTTATCACAATACTACTGCCCGCTACAATGGCTACTTTCTGGCGAAGGAGAAAATGAGGCTTTTAGAAGAGCAGCTACAGGAGCAAACGGCTTATGATTACAGCCAGCTGCTCCCTATCTTCCCTGCCATCGATTCCACCACCGCCAATACGATGGCCGCAGACCTGGAGGACATCAAAAAGAAAGCATCCTTCCCGATACAATACCACCAGAACAGCAAGTGGGTAGACGACAGCTATGTATTGATTGGCAAAGCAAACTATTATGAGCTGAACTTTGAGGAGGCTGTGCGCACCTTTAAGTATGTTAATGCAAACGGCAAGGGCAAGAATGAGCGCCATGAGGCACTGGTTTGGCTGATGCGCTCTTTTATCAAGCTGAATGAGATGGAGAATGCACAGCAGGTGTCGGAGTTTCTGCGCAAGGAGCGCCTTAACAAGGAGAACGCCCGTGAGCTGTACCTTACCCGTGCCCATTATTACCGCTTGCAGGGAGACACGGCACAAGTGATAGAAAACCTGACCCTGTCTCTCCCAAACTTCGACGTAAAAGATAATGAGTCGCGGGTGCGCTATACTTTAGGGCAGCTTTTCCAGCTTACTGGCAAAAACAAGGAGGCCATTAAGCAATACAGCAAGGTATTACGCAACAACCCTCCTTACGATCTAGGCTTCTTCAGCCGCTTAAACCTGGGGCAGGTAACCGAACTTGCCGACAACAACGATGTAGAGCGGGTAGAAGGCTATTACCAGAAGCTCTTAAAAGACGATAAGAACAAGGAGTATCGCGACCGGATCTATTACGAGATGGCGCAGTTTGAGCTTCGCCAGCAACATTACGAGAAAGCATTAGATTACCTGGAGCAGTCGTTGCGCACACCTGGAGCTTTACCTAACCAGAAGGCATACAGCTATGTGGCTGCTGGTGAAATTTACTTTGATAACCTAAACAAGTATAACCTGGCTGCTGCCTATTACGACAGCGCAGTACAGGTGTTTCCGCCGCAGGCGGCCATGTATGAAGCTGTAGCTGAGCGCCGGGATATACTTGCTGATTTTGCCCAGCAGTATACTACCATCCAAACCCAAGATAGCCTGCAACGTATTGCCAAGATGCCAGAAGCCGAGCGACTCGAATTTTTGCAGCAGCTGGTGCAGCGCGAAGAAGAAGCCCGGCTGGAGGCTCTTGCACAACAGCAGGAGCAGGCACAGCGCCAGGAGCAAGATAACCGCCGTAGCCCAAGCCGTAACCGTAACAGTGATGATTTTGGCGCAAATAACAGCACTGGTGGGGTTTGGTATTTCGATAACCCTTCAGCCATGGCCACGGCACGAGCAGAGTTTACCCGCCGTTGGGGTGACCGCCCCAATCAGGACTTCTGGCGCATCCGAACCAGAGGCGAAAGTGGCACTCAACCTGCAGTAGTAGCTGAAGTTGCGCAGCCTGAAGCAAGCCCAGAAGAAGAGGTTGCCCCTGAAGAGCGAATGAAGGCGCAGGTGGAGACTTACCTGCAAGAACTACCTTTAAGCACTGCCGCCCTACAGCGTTCAGAGCGAATGGTAGAAGAAGCCTTGTTCAGACTGGCTGTGATATATGCACAAAACCTTCGCGAACCAGAAGAGGCCATTGCTACTTATGAGCAACTACTGCAGCGTTTTCCTTTAACTGAGCATGCTGCCGAGACATACTATAGTTTATACTTGCTGCATGGCCGAGCCGGTAACGAAGAGCAAAAGCAGGTCTATTACAATAAAATAAAGCAGCAGTTTCCGCGTACTACTTATGCCCGCCTTCTGGACGATGAAGGTTTCATGGCTAAAAATGCTGCTGATAATGTAAAGGTACACGCTCTTTACGACTCTGCCTATGCGCATTATGACGAGCAGGAGTATACGAAAACTGTAGAAATCCTGAACCGCATCACCAGCCAGTATCCACTCAATGACATTCAGGATAAAGTTATGTTCCTGGATGCTATGGTGACTGCCAGAACCGAAAAGCCTGAAGTGCTCCGGGACAAGCTAAACAGGTTTAAGAAGGAGCATAAGGGTAGCCCATTGATGAAGCAAGCAGATAAGCTTTTAGTTACCTATCAGGAGTTAGAGCAAAAGCAGCAGCTACGGGCTGAGGCTCCTGCTCCACCTGCTCCTAAGCAGAAAGCTTCTGAGCTAAGCCCAGAGCAAAAAGTTAGCACAGAAATTGCACAGGCTACTGCGTCAGTAAGTAAGGCGACACCTGTTCTGCCACCAACGCCAGCCAAGGAAGCGGACATGGCTTCGGCTCAGCAGGAGCAACAGCCAGCTACGGTTACCAATTCTGGCGATAGCTCTGAAGTAGAACCAGCCGCTATGGCTGCCACTACAGATTCTGCGGCGGCACCTTTAGAAAACCCTATGGACTATAAGCCTGAAGCTGATTCAGCTTTCTATTTTGTGCTGATTTACCCAAACGATGCTAAGGTGTTTGTGGATATACAGCAGAAGTACGAAAAGTATAACAGCACATACTATAGAGCAGAGCAGTTAGAAGTACAAACCATGGACTTTGGAGGCGGTAAAACTATGCTGGTTGCTCGCTCTTTTCAGGACCTGAAACTGGCACTGTCTTATAACATTAAACAAAAGGCGCCACAAGCGCCAGTAGGTAGAATTAGAGGCATAGATTTCACTACCTTTGTCATCTCTTCTGCCAACTTCGGAAAATTTATACAGAAGAAAGATCCCGAAGTATACCTGACCTTCTTCAAAGACAATTATTAACTCCATGACTACGCGTCAAAAAACCGTAAAACCGAAGAACCCGATTTACCCTAAAGTTGTATCGGCATTGTGGCTCCTGTTTATCGGCGGCTTTGTTGCCTTTATACTTTATATCTACGCTGTAAGCATCAACTTCCTGAATTTGTTTGGTGAGTTGCCTAACCTGCGTACTCTTGAGAACCCAAAGAGTGAGCTTTCGTCTGAGCTTTACTCTGCAGATAACCAGTTACTCGGTAAATATTTCCGCGAGAACCGTACCCCTGTAGAGTACGAAGAACTTCCTGATAACCTCGTTAATGCTTTGGTGGCGACGGAAGACATCCGTTTTGAGGATCACGCAGGTATTGACCCACAATCTATGATACGCGTGGCGGCTGGTATACTTACCGGCCAGCAGAAAGGTGGAGGTAGTACTCTTACACAGCAGGTGGCTAAAAACTTATTTGACACCCGTAGTGATGAGCTTAACAATGGTCTTCTGAATGATGTGCCAGGTGTGCGTATGCTTATCCTGAAAACAAAAGAGTGGATTATGGCTGTGAAGCTGGAACGCTCTTATACAAAGCGTGAGATCCTGACCATGTATTTGAATACTGTGGATTTCGGTTCTAACGCTTTTGGTGTAAAAGTAGCAGCTAAAACGTTCTTCAATAAAAAGCCTGAAGAGCTGGAAGTGCAAGAGTCTGCTGTGTTGGTTGGTCTTCTAAAAGCTCCTACCTATTATAGCCCTAAACTGTATCCGGAGAACTCTAAGCGCCGTCGTAATACGGTGCTTGCTCAAATGGTGAAGTATGGCTACATGACGGAGGCGGAGTATAACCAACTAAAGGAGCAGGATATTAAACTTGATTATCGTGTAGAAAGCCATAACATAGGACTTGCCCCCTATTTCCGTACCGAGGCTAGTAAGTTCCTGTTACAGTGGTGCCGCGAAAACGGGTATGACCTGTATGCTGACGGCCTCAGAATCTTCACTACCATTGACTCCCGCATGCAAAAGTATGCCGAGGATGCTGTGGCTGAACATATGAAGGACCGCCAGAAGGCTTTCTTCGAGCACTGGAAGGGCCGCAACCCTTGGGTTGACCGCAGCATGCGTGAGATTGTTGACTTCCCGGAGCAGGCAATCAAACGTACAGATCGCTATCGTCGCCTAAAGGAACGCTTTGGTGATGACACGGACTCTATCAACTACTACCTCAACAAGAAGGTCCCTATGACTATCTTCTCGTGGGATGGAGAAAAAGAGGTGGTGATGAGCCCAATGGACTCGCTCAAGTACTACAAGCATTTCCTGCAGACTGGTTTTATGGCCATGGAGCCTCAGACCGGCCACATCAAGGCTTGGGTTGGTGGCATCAACTATAAGCACTTTAAGTACGACCACGTAAAGCAAGGTGCACGTCAGCCGGGCTCTACCTTCAAGCCTTTCCTTTATACTACTGCTATCGAAAACGGCTATTACCCATGCTACGAAGTTCTGGATACACAGACCTGTATTCCGTTGCCAGATGGTAATATGTGGTGCCCTAACAATGCTGACAATAAGTATAGCGGAGAGAAATATACTTTGCGTAGAGCGCTTGCTGAGTCTGTCAACTCTATCTCTGCATTCCTTGTAAACAAGCTTGGCGCACCGTCTGTAGCGCAGACGGCCCGCCGCATGGGCATCTCCACTCCTCTTGACGAAACTCCTTCGTTGGTGCTCGGTACTAGCGATGTTACCTTGTTCGATATGGTTGGTGCCTATGGCACTTTTGTGAACGGCGGTACTTGGGTACAGCCTAACTTCATCACCCGTATCGAAGATAAGCATGGTAACGTGATCGCTGAGTTTGTTCCTAAAACTGTAGAGGCTCTTAGTGAGGAAACTGCCTACATGATGATACATATGCTGAAGGCAGCTGCTGAGCCAGGTGGTACGGCCTATTATGGCCTGCGCTTCCGCAATGGTTTGAAGAATGAGATTGGCGCTAAAACTGGTACCACGCAGAATTACTCTGATGCCTGGTTTATGGGTGTAACCCCTGATCTTGTTTGCGGCACATGGGTTGGTGGCGAGGATCGTTCCATTCACTTTAGAACCATTGCTTTGGGACAGGGTGGTAAGTTGGCCATGCCTATCTATGGCTCATTCATGCAGAAAGTTTATAAAGATAAGTCTTTGGATGTGTCTAAGGAGCCTTTCCCTAAACCTTCTATGCCTTTATCTGTAGAATTAGATTGTGAAAAGTATAATCAGGGAGTGCAGATTGATTCGGCTCAGCAAGATGAGTTCCTGAACCTGCCGTCCCAGATTGACCTAGATGCTGAGATCTAATTCAAATCATTTATGCCAGCCAACGAAAAGCTGAAAGAGAAAATATCGCACCTGCCGCACAAGCCCGGCATCTACAAGTTCTTCGACGATAATGGCATTATCTATGTTGGCAAAGCGGTTGATATCCGGAAGCGAGTAAGCTCCTATTTCAACCGCTCTGCTCAGCATAATAAGAAAACGCTTAAGCTCGTTTCACAGATAAAGGACATTGAGTTTACCATTGTAGATACAGAAGCTGATGCTTTTCTGCTGGAGAACAATCTCATTAAGCAGTACCAGCCCAAGTATAATATCCTGCTCAAGGATGGTAAAACGTACCCTTACATCTGCATTGTAAACGAACGTTTCCCGCGCGTTATAAGTACCCGCAATAAGAAAAACGACGGCTCCCGTTATTTTGGCCCTTATCCTAGCGGCACTACAATGCATGTGGTGCTAGATCTTATTCGTACGCTGTACCCTTTACGCACGTGTACTTATAACCTTACCCCTGAAAATATTGCAGCAGGCAAGTTCAAAGTATGCCTGGAATACCATATTGGCAACTGTAAGGGTCCCTGCGAAGCGTTGGTAGATGAGGCAGAGTATAACGCCAACATCGCGCAAATCAAGAACATTCTTTCTGGTAATTTATCTGTTGCTAAGGCTTATTTTAAGGAGCATATGGCCGCTGCAGCAGCGGATTATCAGTATGAACTTGCTCATAAGTTCAAGCAGAAGCTAGATATGCTGGAGGATTTCCAGGCAAAGTCCACGGTAGTTAGCAATACACTTACCAACATTGATGTATTCACTATCACGAGCAATGAGCAGTGTGCCTTCATTAACTACCTCAAAGTAATGAATGGCTCTATTATCCTCACACAATCTCTTGAACTAGAGAAAAAGCTTGATGAGGATGATACTGATATTCTTGCTTCAGTAATAGTACAGTTACGCCAGGAATTTGAGAGTACCTCCCGTGAAGTAATCACAAATATTGAGTTGAGGCTGCCGTTGGATAACGTTACTATTACCTATCCGCAGATTGGTGATAAGAAGAAGCTGTTGAGTTTATCCCTTAAGAATGCACTATATCTGCGCAAGGAACGTGAAGGACGCCAGGAGAAGAATAAAGAGATGAGTGAGCAGCGTGAGTTGCGTGTGCTGGAAACGCTTAAAAAGGACCTTCGCCTTACGGAGTTGCCTCGCCAGATAGAGTGTTTCGATAACTCAAACTTTCAGGGTGATAACCCAGTGGCATCCATGGTTTGCTTTAAGAATGGTAAGCCTAGCAAAAAAGACTATCGCCACTACAACATTAAGACTGTTGTTGGTCCTAACGATTTTGAATCGATGTATGAGATTGTTACGCGCCGCTACCGCAGACTCCTTGATGAGAATCAGCCTCTGCCGCAGCTTATCATCATCGATGGTGGTAAGGGACAATTAGGAATGGCTGTTAAGGCTCTTCGTGACCTCAACATCTATGGTAAAATTGCTGTTGTCGGTATTGCAAAGCGCCTGGAGGAAATTTTTTATCCTGGGGATTCGCTTCCGCTTTACATCGACAAAAAGTCAGAATCGTTAAAGCTTATCCAGCGCTTGCGGAACGAAGCTCACCGCTTTGCTATTACCTTCCATAGAAGTAAACGTGATGCCGGAACGCTGAAAACAGAGCTCACTGATATAAAAGGTATCGGCCTTTCTACTGCTGATGCCTTGCTGCAAAAGTTCAGGTCTGTTAAAAAGCTAAAAGATCTAACTCTCGATGAGCTAGCTGCAGAAATCGGTAAGGCAAAAGCCTCTATACTTTATGCTCATCTACATCCTGCCGAGGGAGAGAATGCCTGATACACTTTTTTATTTATAGACAATAAAAAAGGAGACTCTGTTCAGAGTCTCCTTTTTTATTGCTTAGTAAGCTGTAGGTCTTAGTAGCTCCACAGGCTATACTCATATTCTATTAGAGCTTCCAAAGCATCCTGAGCGGCTAACAGTCCTTTTTTACCACCACCATAGATAGAAGCCAAGCTTTGGTCGCCTGGGTTCGAAATTTTAGTGATGTATGAGCTGAACAACCACAGGTCGAAAGCATCAGCCAAATTCTTGTGCTGAGCATCATTTTGTGCGTTATACCAGATCGCTGTTTCCGGATTGTTGCGGAACAAACGTACAAGGTCGCTCATTTTGAAGCTAGCTACGTTTTGCTCAAACCCTAGTGGGTTAAGCGTCGCTGGGACCTTGATACTTATTGTCTGGATATCGTGGTACATGCGCGAACGCTTTTTATCAAATACCACATTCTCCTTCAATTCTAGTAGGTACAGCTGCTTTGGAAAAAACTCATTGCTTACAGGAGCAGCCTCAGTAGTTCCAGCATTTCCGCCCAAGGCTGAACCCCAAGCATCATCCTCTTCTTGAACTTCGCCAAAACCAGCCGCAAGTTCCTCTTCACTCAGGCCACCATCTGCTTGTTTCGGAGTCATGTTTTGCAAAAACTCCTCACGCGTGATAGGTGTACTAACAGAGTCACTTCTATAGGCAGTCAATTCTCCGCTTTTTACAGCTTCGATTATAACCTTAGTTATCTCTCTGTTTTCTGAAAACAATGGCTTGTTCTGCTTCTCACGAAGGTCGATCTTACGCCATACTGTTTTCTTAAACAGGACATCAGACTCTGGAATAGGCCTTGCCGAAGGATTACTAGCCGTAGTATTCGATACCTGCTGTGCCATAGCACCTACAGATAACATTAGACCGGCCGCTACACCTATTGCTTTAACTAATTTCATACTCCTCTTGTAAGCTTCTATGTGTTAATTTAAAGGAACGTTGAAGTTTGGCGTGCCTACGTTCACGTCCACTGCCTGCCCTTTGTAGTTCAGGCGTTTCACGTCAAGAATTTCGATTACAACACGGTCACCTTTGTTTGCTTTAGCGGCAAAGCTAGTTAAGTTAGCTGTAGGGCCGTTAAATTCTCCTTGCTCTACCGGTTGGTTGTTGCGCACCAGGTACGCTCTCCACTTCGTTACTCTATAACGTGCTTCGTTAGGTAATAATTGCTTGAAGCCTTCGTCTGCTACAGCCTGTATTTCTACTGCTCTGAAAGATTGTGCAGGAACTCCACGCTTCACGTCTATTGGTCGACCATTTACCAGTGCCACAAGTTCTGGCTTTGGTATAGGGCGTACCTTGAACTTTTCAGAACCAATAGAGTTACCGCCGCTGCTTACATTGATGGTTACTTCAGTAGCATTAGGGATAATTGTTACTTCACCCTTTTTAGCTCCTTTTACTGCTGTACCACCTGAAGCGCTAAAGCTTGGGTCATAAACAGCACCCAATGCAGGCACCTGAATGTTCAGCTCGTTAGCACACTGGAAGTACAGTGCCTGTACTGAAGCAGACTGAACCTGAATTACTGGCTTCGCTACAATATACTCTTCAGTTACTGTGAATGTAGTATCGCGTCCATTCTGGTTAATTGTTACCTGACCTTTCCATGTTTGCTTTGAGTTTCCATCAGCATCGTAGTTTGAGGCAGAAGCCACGAACTCTACTTTACCAAGGCCATTCTCTACTTTCACAGGCTTACCCTGGAAAGTCATTTTAGGTGTGATGTTGTCAGAAGAAGCTGCGATGAACATATCAGCAGTATATTTAGTACCTGCTGCTACTGTCTTAGACTCAGCACGAGCCATTGCGAAGATCTTCTCGAACTTGATGATGTCTGCACCTACCTGCTGAGCAAGCTTCTGCAACACGTCCGCCTCATACTTCAGCACTTCTGCCTCTTTCTGAGATAGTACTGCTAGAGCAGCTACCATTGGAGTCTCTTCGAAGTTAAGCTGTGCAAAGTCTTTACGACGCTGTGCAGGATCATTTTTCGCAACCGGATCTTCAGAACCATCTAGTGCTAGCTTATCTGGTACGCTTTCGTTGTGCTGGTTCAGGAATTTAGCAAACTCATTTAGCTTATCCTTCAGCTCATACGCAGCGCCATTGTTTTTACTTGCTGCACCGATCATGTTCATGGCTACTATGTCATTGCCTTCCGGCTGTGCATAGCCACCTTCTGCAGTTTTACCACCTGATTTCTCGATCAGCATGTTGCGCAGACCTTGAATATAGGTGACCATTTCAGATGTTCTTTGACGTACCTCCTGTGCGTTTTTCAGCACACGCTGGTCATTAGCAGAAGGATTCTTGTTTTCTGCAATGGCAGCCTGTATATTAGATACGACCCCGGCATTATCACTCACTGTTTTTCTGTTCACGCTCTGTAAGGATTCATCCAAGAACTGAAACTTTAACAGGATAGCCGAGCTCACGTTAAGGGCTAGAAGTGCGGTCAGTACGAGGTACATCATACCGATCATCTTCTGCCTAGGTGTCTCTTTTCCTCCAGCCATTTTATACTATATTAACTGTTGTTTTCTTGAGTTAGAACTATTTAAACTGGGATTAACCTTTCATGGCCGTCAACATGTTACCATACACTGTGTTCAGAGAGTGCAGGTTTTGTGTCAGGCGAGAAACTTCCTGTTTAAACTGTTCTGTATCTTTGCTGGCATCAGTTAGGTTTTCCATGGCCATGCTTAAGTTGCCATAGAATTTATTCATGGCTTTCAGGTGGTTATTAGCGTCCTGAAGCTCCATCTCATACACTGCGTTCAGAGCACCCAGGTTGCGGGTCATACCTTGGATCTGGTTATGGTACTCTTTTGCATCAGAAGCAGAAACAGCCATTTGTGCGATGGCATCTGCTGTTGTAGCGTATGCATTGTTGATCTTATCCAATTGGCCGGCTGCAGCTCTTACACGTACAGTGTACTCTTCAGTAGCAGCAGCAGCGTTACTCATGTCCGCCATAGAAGCTGCTGTCTCGCTCAGGCGGTTTAGGCCAAGACCAAGCTGGTTGATAGTTTCTGGCGTAATGTCAGCATTACGCATCATTTCGTCTAGTTTGCCTGTTACAGACGGTCCCGCCGATACTGCAGCTGTTGCAGGAACAATACCCTCACCAGCATAATCATCAGCAAGTTGTGGATAAACTCTAGCCCAATCCGGCTCCGCATGCTGCGGCTGGAATGCACTAAGGAAGAAGATAATTGCTTCTGTGCTCAGACCAAGGATCAGCATTAAATCGGCGCCTGGCCAGTGCTGTATCTTGAACAACGCACCCACAATTACGACGGCAGCACCGATACCATATACTTTAGGCATCAACACGTCGAACAAGAAACTGCGACCTTTAGCTTTGCTCATTTTGTTTTCTAATTAAGTAGTGAACGATTGATTAATAAATAAAAGGGGGGGATTGGTGATTATTAAGTTATTGTTATTTCTTATTAAAACTCTCTACCTGAAGAACGTCCCAGGTAAATCATCGCATTACGGAAGCCAATATAAGATCTGGCAGAATCCTGGAATTCAAAGTTGCGTGTGCCTGTCTCTAGGAAGTAAGCAATGTCTTTCCATGAACCACCTCTTACAACTTTGCGTGGCTCGTTAGGATCGTTATACACTGGGTTCAAGTCCCAAGTGATCGGAACAGTAGCGTCAGAATATGCATCCTCGCACCACTCTGCCACGTTACCGGCCATATCATACAGGCCAAAGTCGTTCGGGAAGAACTGAGCTACAGGAGCTGTATAAGTAAAACCATCACTGTAGTAGTCGCCACGACCTGGCTTAAAGTTAGCTAACAAACAACCTTTGGCATTGCGCAGGTATGGGCCACCCCATGGGTAAACTGCCATATCACGACCACCTCTTGCTGCATATTCCCACTCTGCCTCTGAAGGTAGGCGGAACTGCGGCATTGGAGCGCGGCCGCTCTCAGCGTTAGCCTGGTTTTTATGCTTGGTGCGCCACTCACTGAAGTATTTGGCAGCAAACCAATCAACACCTACCACTGGATAATCATCAAATGCTGGGTGCGAGAAGTAGTACTCCATCAGCGGGTCTCCCATGTGGTACGTATAGTCTTTTACCCAAACAGTCGTATCCGGATAGAGATCGCTCATCACGTACTCTTCACCTAATACATCCAGCGAATCCTCCATCATCACATTGATGAACTGGCGGTATTCGTTGTTAGTGATTTCGGTTTCGTCCATGTAGAAGCCACCAATTGTTACTTGCTTGTTCAGGTTTGCCATGGATGCCGCGATATCCTGATCAGCTTGTCCCATGTGGAATGTACCGCCAGGACAGGCCACCATGCCGTATGGTACTTCCTGCGGATTGTACTCTGGTCTGTCCTCGGCACCAACAAGATCACCTTGCGGTCCGCGTCCCATCCCACAGCCTGCAAGCAGCACCACCGCCAATGCGAAGGAAGACAGCTTAAGTAGTTTATTCATGATGACTGTTAAAAAGTAAAATTTTCTGTAATAGATTTTAGCACACTTTTACGAGTGTAGCAAATATATGAGAATTAGGAATAAATAAAAAACAATTCACTTCAACACCTTTTTTAATTTTTTTAACGCGGTAAGGGGCTGATTATTATCACTATGCAACAGTATTTTTTCCTGCACTTTTTAAAGAAGTGCCCATAAAAGTAAAAAGGCAGTTACAATTATACTCCTCCCTACCTTGTAAAGAAGTAGCGGGGGGTTCTTACCGGAGGCTTAAACCTTATGACTGGCTCAGGCAGTCGATAATTAACCATAACTTCATGAGAGGTAGCTGCCTTGGCAGCCTTATTGAAGGTTGTTAAATCCAGTGCATAACCCACTCGCAGGGCATTGTCCTGAAACAGAGACACTCCCACAAGGGCACTAACAGCTTCTTCATGTCGATAATTCACTCCAGCCCAATATTTTTCTAAATAAGTTAATCTGCCGCCAATATCAAATGAAAAAGTTTCTGTATCGTGTTTTAGCAAGGCTGTGGGAGTGAGCGTCACATCTTGTGTGAGCGGCACATGAAGCCCTACAGTCGCATAAATGTGGTTTTCCCCTAATAGTGTACCACGCCCTGTTCTGCTGGAGTCGGCAAACTGGTATTCAGATTTTAGCAGGTTTGTCACACCGCCACCAGCATAAAACGTCCCTGATTCATACCAAACGCCCGCGCCTAAATCATATTTTGTATCCGAGCTATTAAATGGCACATTAGGATCTCCTTCATCTATGGCGCGGTATCTTCCCTTCTTGTAGTTGTTTACATTTCCCTGGATACCTAAGCCAAATTTACCTGTTTCGCCAACATTTATATGAAAGGAGTAGGAGAGTGCCGCTGTAAGTATGGTCGTGTTGGCAATCTTGTCACGCATCAGGTTTAACCCAACGCCACCGTGCAGCAACCTTACCGGTGTATGAGCTGAAAGGAAGAGTGTCTGCGGAGCACCGCCGTCATCGAAAGAGGCATCATATCCCAGCCACTGATAACGGTAAATAGACATGAACTCAGGGCGGTTTGTAATGCCAGCGTAGGCAGGGCTTATCTGCATGCCATTAAACCCATAGTGGGTAAACTGAGGTTGCTGCTGCGCTTTGGCGAAGGGTGCTGCTAAGAGCACCAGCAGCAATACAGGTAAAAGCTTTTTCATAGGCTGCGGCAAGAAGGCAAGGTTAGGATGAGCTAATTTGCACAGAACGCTTTTCAAATATAGCTATTAAACACTAAAACGCAAATGCCAGTCTGTGTAGTGCAGCTCTGGCGTTTGCGTTTTAGTAAGTATGCAAATGCAATGTAAAAGTTGCGTTAGCAGCTTATTTTTTTGCCTCTTGCATTTGGTTCTGTATATACACCTCTATGGCCCCCGTCATAGAAGGCGCATTTGGCATTGGAGCCTCTATATCCAGCTCAAGTCCTGCATCGCGCACAGCTTTGGCCGTGGTAGGACCGAAGGCAGCAATACGGGTATTGTTTTGTTTGAAGTCCGGGAAGTTGATAAATAATGAGTGAATACCTGATGGGCTAAAGAAAGCCAGGCAATCATACGTTACATCATCCAGGTCAGAAAGATCTGCTGCAACAGTTTTATAGATAATAGCCTCTGTGTGCTTTATCTTGTTTGCTGTCAAGAACTCAGGTATATCGTCTTTGCGGATGTTAGAGCAAGGAAACAGGAACTTCTCGTTCTTATGCTTCTTAATTACCTCAAACAGATCTTTCGCAGTTTTCTCGCCTACAAACAACTTACGCTTGCGCAGCGTGATATACTTCTGCAGGTAATAAGCCGTTTGGTCAGAAATACAGAAGTACTTCATATCAGCTGGCATCTCAATTTTGCTTTCCTGGCAAATGCGGAAGAAGTGGTCTACTGCGTTACGGCTCGTAAAGATAACGGCAGTATGCGACAGGATATCCACTTTATCTTTGCGAAACTCCTTAAAAGGAACTGGCTCCACCTCAATAAAAGCCCTAAAGTCTACCTTTATGCCATACTTATCCGCGATAGACAGATAAGGTGAGTTATCGGTAGTAGGCTGTGGTTGTGTAACCAGAATACTCTTGATCGGAAACTTGTGTCTTTCAGGGTTCGCAGAGCCCTTTGCTTTGCTTTCAGCCATATTATAAATGATGCTTATAAAAGTTCGCCTGCTGCGATAGCCGCTGTCTGTGCTAGTAGTTAAATATTATAAGTTCTAGCATAATGGCCAGCGGAATCACTTCTGTGGCGCAAAGGTACGAAAATAAATGCAAATTTATCACTGAGACTTTCTTATTTACCGCGTAAAACACTCGCAGTATCGTGATAACCAACACTAAGGACACCGCCAAGCTCGATATCAGCAGGATAGCATCTGGCATCATCATGTTCAGCGACAGGTAAAGCAACATTACCAAGGGGAGGAACAGACCTAAGAAAAGTAACGAACGCATAAACTCCTGGTACTGTAACTGCACCAGCCCTCCAAGACCAAAAACGAATCCCATCAGCTTCAGAAAGGCATATTTAAACACTACCACACCGAAAATAAGTAAAGTATAAAAAAAGATCTTAGTGGTAATATCGGCTTCCGATACTGGGAACAGGCGGTTAAACAACCTTACATGCTGCACATTGGTATGGATTGCAGCGATAAGAAGGGCTAGCGACAGCGAAAAAGCCAGTACAAACAGCACGTTTGATACTGCCCCTATGGGTTTGCTGAACTGCAGCGTCTCTTGCGAGCTGGTGCGCAGAAAGCGGTTAGGGTCGAAGAGGTTTTTAAAGTCGTTGGGGTAGTTTACGCGCAGCAATCCATAAGTAAGCCCTATGAGCAGCATAAAGATGATGAAAGCATTCTGATTAACGTACTCACGCACCTTTACAGATAATGGTCTTTCACCAGGCTCTTGCACCGAATCCTTCACAAAAGGTACATTTCGAAAAGAGCTGACACTTGGCTGCTGCACCGGGTGCCACACAGTCAGCAGATACTTGCCTTCCACAGGCTGAGTCCCCCCACTGTACTTTGCCAAATCCAATGTGTAGTAAGCAGTAGAATCAGCCTTGAATATTAGCCTGTTGTTCAGGAAGAGGCATAAATCTTTAGGTGCAGTGAAGGCTATGTTAAATGGCTGCGCCTGTGTAATGGGCAGCCACTGGTGCAGCGCATTATAATCAGCATGCATGCTGGCCACATATGGCACCAGCTGGCCTGCGTCGCCTCCGCGTTGCACCAACCAGTTACTGGTAATGGTGTTTTTCTGCTCCAACGGCAATACCTGCCCTTGCGCAGGCACTTGGCCTAACCATACAAGGGTAAGTGTAATTAATATGAAGCTAAGCTTTAGTAACGCTTTGTGCACTGCGCCAACAGATTTCAGGTTACTGCCATCAGCGGCAGCTTTAGGTAATTAATAGTCAGGATGGTAAAAGGTTAATAAGTACAACTTATATGTGTCGCTACTTATACTTACCCTATACTAAGAATGCAGCACGCCCTGCATCTGCAGCATGCCTATTTCGATCAGGTTATCTTCTACTATGGAGTCTGGCACAAACACAAAGCGCTTGTCGTAAATCTGACGATCTATATAGTAGCTAACCCAGTATTCGTTATTTATGTGGAATATACCCGGATCAATAGGCTCTACCTGCACAAAACTTTTTGCTTCTACGCGCTCAAACATGTGCCGCAGCACCGATGTTTTCACCTCATCTCCGTCAACAACGCCATAGCCCTTAGAGGCCACTAATACGTTATCAATCGGGAAGCTATTATTGTTAATTAAGTATACGCTCCAGTTAAGATCGCCGGAGGTAGAGTCTGTGCTTTTGGCAACTGCCACTGCAATACCCTCTACCGTCCCAAAATCAATATCCTTCTTCATGTGCAGCAGTTATAATGGAGGCTCCAAACAAGGAACCTAAGTGCTTTAACAGTTTTTCTTCTACCTCGGCCAGCGGCACTTCATGCCCCAGCTCTTTGGCCAGCGAAGTTACAGCTTTATCAGAAATACCGCACGGTACAATGTTGTTAAAGTAATCGAGGTCTGTATTGATGTTGAAGGCAAAGCCATGCATGGTTACCCAACGGCTGCACTTTACTCCCATGGCGCAAATCTTACGCGGGTTTTGCTGTTCCACGTGGTCGAGCCACACGCCGGTAAACCCTTCTATGCGGCCGGCCTGTATGCCGTAATCTGCCAATGTCAGAATAATGGCCTCCTCAAGAAAGCGCAGGTACTTATGTATATCGGTGAAGTAGTTCTCGAGATCCAGGATTGGGTAGCCTACTATCTGGCCGGGGCCATGGTACGTTATGTCGCCGCCACGGTTAATTTTATAATAAGTGGCACCTTTAGCCTGCAGGGCCTCCTGATTCAGTAGCAAGTGCTCTTCGTGACCACTTTTGCCCAGTGTGTACACGTGTGGGTGTTGGCAGAAAAGCAGGTAATTGGGCGTCGGCACCTCTTCTCCGGACTCTGCCTTGCGGTTCTGCACTTTCAGGTCCAGAATGCTGGTAAAGATTTTATCCTGGTAATCCCAAGCCTCTTTATAGTCGATTAGCCCCAGGTGCTCAAATTGTATGTCGGTATTCTTTTGCACGTTATACTTTGGAAAGTTCTCCCTTCAGGTAATTAATATTATCTATTGTTTCTGGGTCTACTTTATTCAGCTCAGCCAGGTACACCGATACCCAGTCGAACAGGTGAACCAGGTAAAGCACCTGCTCCATAAAAGTAGCTCCCACAGCCTCTATTTCCATCACACTCTGCTCCTTCCGCTCAAAGATTGCTTTGGAGAGATCCATGCGCAATTTCACACGCTGATGGTCATAGGACGTTCTGATGTATAGAACAACCAGCTGTTCGAATAGTTTCTCCGGGTACTGCCACCCCATAATCTCGTTGTGGTTCATCTCCGGAAAGACATTTACATGCGCCAGCTGCTTTGCATTTTCGTTTAGCTGATGCTGCAAGCGTACGGCCACTGGCTCAAACAGATCACTGGCGTAAAGCACCGGCAGTTTGCCGCGAAAGGTGCTGGCTAACGCACTGGCTTGTACTTTTATACTTCCGATCTGCTCCTCCAGCAAATTTATACTCTGAGCCAGCTCTACTTTAAAGGTGTCGTCCAGAAGCTCGGCATAGTAAAGCAGGTATAGCTGTTGCACTAAAGAGTAGCCCAAGCTGGCACGTGGCTGGCCCGAATCATCAGGTATAACTATGTGCGGCATGCTATTCTCCTGTGCTATCCGCAACAGCTCCCCGCCAGAGGTAACAAAGCAGACGCTAGCTTCTGCCTCCATCGCCTCACGAACCGCAGAGATAGTTTCTTCGGTATTACCAGAGAAAGAGGAGGCTATGAACAATGTGCTTGGTCCAATAAAGGCCGGTATGTTATAACCGTTACTCAGCAGCAAAGGTACCGATAGCTTATCAGCTACGTATGACTTTATGATACTGCCGCCAATGCCAGAAGATCCCATGCCCGCTATCACAACATTCTTATATTTGGGGCCTGAGAATGTAACAGAGGCACTCTCCCCAATTTCAATAGCGTGGCGCAGCTGCTGTACAAAGCCTTCAACAAGTTTCTTCATAGTTTCCGTGTTTAAGTTATTGCAGCAGTACCAAATGCCTGCAAAGTACTAGATTAATATGGCTTCTCAAATAAGAAAGCACCTCCACACTGGCCAACTAGGCGAGAATCATGCTGCTGCTTACCTGCAGCAAAAGGGTTATACTGTTCTGCAACAAAACTACAGGTATAAACGCGCCGAGGTAGACATCATTGCGCGCAAAGCCGACCTGCTAGTGTTTGTAGAAGTGAAAACGAGAACCTCTAATAACTACGGTTACCCTGAGGAGGCTGTTAATTCTAAAAAGGAAGAAATGCTGCTAAGTGCAGCCGAGGAGTATATTCTGCAGGAAGAATGGCAACATGAAGTTCGGTTTGATATAATCTCAGTAACGCTTACTTCTCCTCCAGAGATCCACCATATTGAGGATGCTTTTTATTGAGATAAGTGTATAGATTGCTTTGTTGTTCTAGTGCAAAGACAAGGTTATACTTTCTAGCTACTGTTCATCCATAGCTTTACAACCAGCTTATTCCACCTCCTACTTTGGTGCCCTCAAGGCCGGGTGGCCTCGTCCTTGGGGTACGGGCTCTCGATAAGGGCATCGCGCTGCTTTCGCTTCCTTTGCTCCTGAGTCGCAATGCCTCGCTATCGCTCGTTACCGGAACCTCTCGAGGCGCACAACCCAAGGACTGGGATCAGGTTTTGCTAGCTACTGACTTTACAGTAGGATCTTATCCTATACCTCACGAATCAGCAGAACTTCCTCCTTGAGGAGGGCAGGGAGGTGTTACTGCAAAGCAATAGCTGCTACAAATTCCCCCTCCTCGGAGAGGTTAGGAGTGGGTTAACCTGAATAATTTTAACTACAGCACTTATAGTCTGGAGTGGCAGCTACAGTAAAACTCTCCTCGTAGCCAAGGAAAAGACCAGGGGGTGTTTAGAAAACCTATTGATTGCTTGCTTGTGAGCGTTTATCGAATTTACCACGCTCGTAGATAGGGGTCGCGTGGCGGTTATACTCTTTAATCAGGTAAGGCTCGTGTGGCTTATCGTAGGCTGTTTCAGGATATTGATATTCGTAGCGCCGGCGGTTTCGGAAGTCATAGTAATTGATCCATACGCCTACTTTGCGGCCTTTCTCATACTGACCGCTCCACTGCAGCTGTCCGTTTTCATAGAAACGGTAGTAGGTTCCCTGCACCTCTCCGTATTCGTACGGGATCACCTCTTTTATCTTTTTCGTGTCGCCGTAATAAGTAACTACAGCATCGCGCAGGAAGCCTTTCTCATAGTGTTCCTTATCCACTAGAGTATGATCATCGTTATTGCGGTACTTCTCCCAGCGCAGGTGTTTCGTGCCCACATAAAAGTAGCCTTCTTCCACGACCTCTCCATCAACGGTCTTTTTGTAAGGGCCATGCAGCACTTTATAACGATCCGTGTCCTCTACGTTCGAGGCTGAACGGGCTAGTTTACGCTTATCAGTATCGTAATAGTATTTGTAGGGGGCGTATCGGTTTGGCTCTTGATGCTCGGGCAGGTAACTAAAGGTTTCTATGGTTTCTTTGTAGCGACCACCGCTCTTGGTATAACCGCGCTTTATCTTATAGCCTAAAAACTCTCGCTTGCTACGCTTTACCTTGCGCTTCTTCTCTTTCTCTTTTATCTCTTCTTCCAGCGGATTCTTTACCTCAATACCAGGCTTGGTTGTATCGGCAGAGGCAAGGGCATCGGTTTTAACTTTGCTGCTCTCCTTCAGGCGTGCCACGTTCAGGTTATAGTCGCTGTTCCACTTAGGCTGCCCACAGCTGCCCATGCTTAGCAGTACAACGCCTATCAACAAAGTATAAACTAACCTTTCCAATTTTGAGTGCGCGGGTTTAAGATGTTTGAGAGTTTGGTTTCTGAATATTTTGAAAAGGTATGAGTATAGATATTTCATCAGTACTTCCTTTCAAGCAATCAGCAGTTTAACAAACGTAAAGATGCACATTATAAGTATACACACCAACATAGCGTTATGTCCCCTATAACTACATCAGCGCTTGGTAAGTTTCATTGATACTTTGGCGCTTGACGCATGCAAAAAAGGGGCTGTCCAAAAAGGGCAGTCCCTTTTTCATTTATTCGCCTTTTGCTATTTTAGTAGGCATGAAAAGGCGCAACGTTGTTTTCAAGGAGCAGCCGGGCCACCAGGTGGTCCTGTTCCCCCAAAGCATCGGAGACCGCATCCCGGAAGGCCACCCGGTGCGGCTCGTGGACCGGGTGGTCGATGAGCTCAACATCGACCGCATCATAGCCACCTATAAAGGCGGGGGCACGAGCAGCTACCACCCACGGATGCTCTTGAAAGTGCTCTTCTACGCTTACCTGAACAACATCTATTCCTGCCGCCGCATTGCCCGGGCCCTGGAAGAGAACATCCACTTCATGTGGCTCTCGGGCGGCAGCACCCCCGACTTCCGCACCATCAATGACTTTAGAAGCCGTCGCCTCAAAAACCAGGTCCAGGAGCTCTTCGCCCAGGTGGTGCGCCTGATGCACCGGTTGGAGTATGTGAGCCTCGAGACCCAGTACGTGGACGGCACCAAGATAGAGGCAGCCGCCAATCGCTATACTTTCGTGTGGCGGGGCTCAGTGGAGAAGAACAAAGAAAAGCTGGAGCGGAAGATCAGGAGCGTGCTCTGTGACATCGGCCAGGCCATCAAAGAAGACAGGAAAGCGCCCCAGGAGCGGCTGCCCGAGAAGGTGGACGCCCACCGGCTCAAAGAGGAGATTCAAAAGCTCAACGAGCACGTGGCTGAGCTGGACAAGAAAGCCCGCAAGCAGGTGGCCAAACTGGAAAAAGAGCACCTGCCGCGACTACAAAAATACGAGGAGCAGTTAGAGAAGCTCGGTGACAGGAACAGCTATAGCAAAACAGACGAGGACGCCACCTTCATGCGGATGAAAGAAGACCACATGAAGAACGGGCAGCTGAAGCCGGCCTACAACGTGCAGATCAGCTCGGAGAACCAGCTGATCACCAACTTCTCTTTGCACCAGCGGCCGGGCGACACGGCCACCCTGATTGCCCACCTACAGCAGTTCCAGGAGCATTACCAGCAGCAGTCAAAAGAAGTGGTGGCCGACGCCGGCTACGGCTCGGAGCAGAACTACGCCTGGCTCGAGGATAAGCAGATCCAGGCCTATGTCAAGTACAACTACTTCCATCAAGAGCAGAAGCGCAAGTTCCGAAATGACATCTTCCATCCGCTTAACCTGTACTATAACCAGCAGGAGGACTTCTTCGTCTGCCCCATGGGCCAGCGGCTGGAGCAGGTGGGCCAGTACGAGCGTACATCTGACTTGGGTTATGTCTCGCAGGTGAGCCGCTACCAGGCCCGCCGGTGCGAGAGTTGCCCCTTAAGAGGGCAGTGCTTCAGGGGCAAGGGCAACAGAGTCATCGAGGTCAACCACCGGCTCCAGCGCCTGAAGGCAAAGGCCCGGGAGCTACTGTTGAGCGAGGAGGGGGTGCGCCACCGCAGGCAAAGGGCCATTGAGCCCGAGGCCGTGTTTGGGCAGGTCAAGAGCAACAACCGCTTCACCCGCTTTAGGTTGCGCACGCTGGCCAAAGCCGAGGTGGACTTTGGCCTGGCCGCTGTGGCCCATAACCTGCGCAAAGTAGCCCGAAAGGGAGTAAAAGCCTTCGAAGAGGCGCTGGAAAGGGCCGCCTCCGGCCTCTCTGGCGCGCTGAAACAGCCGACCGCGGCTCATGCTTGCTTGCTGGACCACTTTTCCGCCTTTTTCAGCCCGAGACGAGCCGTTCTCTACATGGCCGCCTGAAAAACAATAGCAACCGGATAAACGCAAAGAGGGCGCCCTTTTAGGACACCCTCTTTAACTGTAGGTATAATAATAAAGGTACTATTCTTTTGTGATTAGGTCAAAGCTGCGCTTCACAAAACTCGTTAAAGCAGCTCCTGACAGCATGTTCTGCGACAGCAGGGCCAAGTCGAAAGCCTGACGGGCCAACTTGCCTTTCTCTTCAGCTTTCAGCACGCGCTGGTTAAGTGGGTGGTTTGCGTTGATGGTTACGTTATACGTATCTGGCATGTCGCCCATAAACATCATACCACCACCGCCTGCACGGTTCATGTCTTTCATGCGGCGCATAAACTCTGGCAGCGTAATCACCACCGGCGCATCATCCGGAGACATAGGCGCTACATCCACCGTCATGTTCTTATTATTGATGGCCTCCTCGTACACCTTCTTCAGCTCTTCTTTTTCGGTGTCGTTCAGCACGCTTTCTTTCGTCTCGTCCTTCTCGATCAGCTTATCGACTGTCTCAGAGTCTACACGCTTCAGCGTAGTTTTTTCCAACTTCTGCTCCAGTAGCCCGATAAAATGGCTGTCGATTACGGAGTCAAGCTTCAGCACATCGTAGCTGCGGTTCTGGGCGGCCTCTACAAAAGCATGCTGCTTATCAGCATCGGTAGTGTATAGCAGCACCAGCTGGTCGCTTTTGTTTGTCTGGTTAGCCTGCACCAGTGCCTTGTATTCTTCTAACGTATAGTATTTGCCTTCCGTATTCTGAAGCAGCACAAAGTCTTTGGCTTTTTCATAGAACTTGTCGTCTGACAGCATGCCATACTTCACAAACACGCTGATGTCGTCCCAGTTCTTCTCGAACGTCTCACGGTCTTTGCGGAAGATCTCAGCCAGTTTGTCGGCTACTTTCTTAGTGATATAAGTGTTGATCTTCTTAACGCTAGAGTCTGCCTGCAGGAAAGAGCGGCTCACGTTCAGCGGGATATCCGGTGAGTCGATTACACCGTGCAACAGCATCAGGAACTCCGGCACCACGTCCTTCACCTCGTCGGTAATGAACACCTGGCGTGAGTATAGCTGTATCTTATTGCGCTGTACCTCAAAGTCGTTTTTCAGCTTAGGGAAGTACAGGATACCAGTCAGGTTGAAAGGATAATCTACGTTCAGGTGGATCCAGAACAGCGGCGCCTCAGAGAATGGATACAGCTCTTTGTAGAACTCCTTGTAATCCTCATCCTTCAGTTCAGACGGTTGCTTTGTCCAGATAGGGTTAGGGTTGTTAATGGTCTCACCCTCGAACTCCACCGGAACCGGCAGGAACTTACAGTACTTGTCCAGTATAGTACGGATGCGGGCTGTCTCCAGGAACTCCTCTGAGTCCTGCGCCACGTGCAGAATTACATCCGACCCACGCTCCGCTCGCTCAGCAGTTGTAATAGAGAATTCAGTACTGCCATCGCACTCCCAACGGGCAGCCTCAGCGCCATCCTGGTACGACTTCGTAACAATCTCCACGCGCTCAGCCACCATAAAGGCAGAGTAGAAGCCCAGACCGAACTGACCAATGATCTGATCCTGATCGCCGGAATCCTTGAAACGCTCCACGAATTCTGTAGCACCCGAGAAAGCAATCTGGTTGATGTACTTCTTAATCTCCTCAGCCGTCATACCGATACCATTATCGGAAATGGTGATGGTTTTGGCATCCTTGTCAACGGTTACCTTTACCTTCAGCTCGCCCAAGTCGCCTTTATACTCTCCGATAGAGGAGAGGCGCTTGATCTTCTGAGTAGCGTCCACGGCGTTACTTACCAGCTCACGCAGGAAAATCTCGTGGTCGGAGTACAGGAATTTCTTGATGATCGGGAAAATATTCTCGGTGTGGATGGAGATATTACCTCTTTCTTCCATTGTCTATACTTTATAGGTTTAGATTAATCTTTTGCTGATTCTATACTTCAGGGTCACTTTCAAATCCTGTTCCAGAGGGCGCTGCCGTGACAGGTTGTCAGTTTTTATGAATTCACGTATTAAACATTGAGACAGTTCTGAGGTTGAAGAAACAAAGACGTAGCAGAGTAACCAGCTGCGGCTCTTTTATCAACAGCCTTAGCCACCTACTTTGTGGCAGTGGCGGAAAAGAGCGAGCCAGGTAAATGCAACATTGTGGAATTTAATATATATTTGCTTTTGTTCGTGTTCTTACGGTGCACCGCTATCTCCAACATATCGCCCTCGTTTTGCTTCTGTTGTTCAGCAGGGCGATGGTTCCTGATGACCTTATTCAGGAGTTGCACCCGCACACGCATACCGTCCATACCGAGAATACCGACCCTCATAAGGCACAGGTAGGGATGAAGCATAAGCACTGCCAGGTAGAGGACGTTTTCAACACGCCGTACCAGGGCACTGCACTCTCCATTGACTTTACTCCTGTTAAGCACACCGCTGTTTATGCTGCCCACTATACTTATAGCTGGCAGGGTAACAGCCATACTTTATACTTCCTCCGCGGCCCTCCCGTAGCCTGATTTTCAGCTAACCGGCACTTGCTCAGCCATACTACAGGCATGGAAGCATGTGCATATCATCATTTAAACATTTATAGCCTCTCTGGCCAATGCTTGCTTTTGGCATGGCATCTGCCACTATAGGGCTTGGTAGCTGTGTTTTACAGCCGCCTCAATTTATTGCTGAAAATACAGAAGTGTTGAAGATTAACTTATTTAAGAAGAATATACTGAGCCTACTGGCGCTGCTTGCCTTACAAGGGCATCAGCTGCTGGCTCAGTCGTTACCAGCTCCAGCTGAGGTAGATGCCGTGCAGGACTGCGGTCTTACGCTTTCGGGGAAGGTGCTGGACCACGACACGCGTGATGTGCTGGTAGGGGCCACTGTATACATACCTGAGCTGGACAGAGCTGCCATTTCAGACGAATATGGCAACTACCATTTCCACCAGCTCTGCCAGGGCACCTATTCTTTACGGGTTACCTACGTGGGTTATGAGGCTGAGCGGTTCTCTGTTAAAATGGGCAACTCCGTTACCCGCGATCTGCAACTGCATACTGATGCACGGGTGCTGCGCACGGTGGAGGTAACAGGTGAGCACCTGAGAGAGCAGGCACAGACACAGCAAACACTGGCAGGGCGGGAGCTGGAGCAGACACGGGGCTTGGCGCTGGCCGAAACGCTGAAAGGTATTGCCGGTGTTACCACCCTACAAACTGGCCCTACCATTTCCAAACCTGTTATACACGGCCTGCACAGTAACCGTGTGCTACTGCTTAACAACGGCGTACGGCAGGAGGGGCAACAGTGGGGTGCAGAGCACGCTCCGGAAATAGACCCTTTTGTGGCCTCTGAAATGAAGGTAATAAAAGGGGCGGCAGGCGTACGCTATGGCGCTGACGCTATTGGCGGAGTGGTGATGGTAGAACCAAAGGCTCTGCCTAAGTCTCCGGGCATTAGCGGTGACTTACACCTGCTGGGCAGCACCAACAACCGCCAACTAGCTACTTCTGCTACTGTAGAAGGCAACCTGGAGAAGGTACCACCGCTGAGCTGGCGTTTACAGGGCACGCTGCGCAAAGCCGGCAATTCCAAAACACCTGATTATTACCTGGAGAACACCGGACTAAAGGAACAGAACTTTTCGGCAGCCGTTGGCTATAACAAAGAGAAGTATGGTTCTGAGTTGTACTTCAGCCACTTCAGTACTAACCTCGGCATTTTGCGTGAGTCGCATATAGGTAGTGTAAAGGACCTGATGTATGCCATAGAGCGCGGCAGACCCAGTAACGCAGACAATGCAGACTTTACCTATACTATAAACCGCCCTTACCAGCATGTGGAGCACGACCTGCTGAAGGCCAAAGGCTACTGGCAGCTAGGCGAGGCCGGTAAACTGGAGTTTGTATACGGTTGGCAGCGCAACCTGCGCGAGGAGTATGATGTACGCCGTGGCAGCAGTTCGCTGCCTTCGCTGCAGCTTACCCTCAACACCCACACAACTGAGACCGTATTCGAACACAAGCCGCTGGGGCGCTTTACAGGCTCGGTAGGCGTAAGTACTATTTATCAGAAGAACACTTATCAGTACAGCGATTTCCTGCCATACTTTACAGGTACTACCGCAGGAATTTTTGCCATGGAAAAGTGGCAGAAAGACCGTTTGCAGTTAGAGGCAGGCTTACGCTATGACTATAAGCACCTTCAGGTGAAGAAGTATGAGAACGACCGCAACTTGGTAAAACCAGAATATGACTTCAACAATATATCCGGTATATTAGCGGCTATGTATGATGTGGGTTATCATCTTACTTTTGGCTTAAGCGCTACATCTGCCTGGCGTGCGCCCGGCGCTAACGAGCTTTTTAGCGAGGGAGTACACCACAGTGCTGCCACTTATGAAGAAGGTAATCCGGCTCTTAAGTCAGAGCAGGCATATAACTTCGAACTGTCGGTGGATTACTTCAACAACGTCCGGCTGAACGGTACGCTGAGCCTATACCACAATTACATCCGTAACTTTATTTACCTGGCGCCACAGCCAGAACCGGTGCTTACTGTGCGAGGCGCTTTCCCGGCTTTTAAGTATACTCAGGCTAACGCTACCTTTACCGGTGCAGACTTAAACCTGAACTATACCTTTGCCCCTGGGCTAGTACTGGAGTCGAAAACGTCGCTGCTTTATGCCCGCAACTTCGATACCGACGACCACCTGATTTTCATGCCTGCTAATCGTTTCAACAACAGCCTACGCTATGAGTTTGGGCAATCTGCCGAAGGCAGCAAAATAACAGGCTCTTACGTATCGGTAGGGGGGATGTATGTAGAGGAGCAGAAGCGCGTGCCTAGTAAAACGGAACAGGATTTTGCACCGGCTCCGGAAGGTTATTTTCTTCTGCAGGCACAGGCAGGAACAACGTTCCACTTTGGTAAGCAGTCAGTAGAGGTAAGTATAACCGGTAATAATCTCTTAAATACAGTGTATCGCGAATATTTGAATAAGCTGCGCTATTACGCCGATGAACCGGGACGCCTGCTTATGCTTCGAGTTCGGATACCGCTCAACTTCAGCAAATCGTAATTTTTAGTATCATTTATTGTTAAACCTCGTATTGTTGTACATTCCTTAAACACCTATATCATGAAAAAACTATTTAAACCTTATCTTACTGCATTCTTCCTAGGCGCACTGCTTTTCTCCATTACTTCATGTAGCGACGACGATGATCCGGCACCAGTTGAAGAGGGGGAAAACATTACATCTATGACTTTGACGTTGGAACCAGTTTCAACTACTAAAGGCATCAGCACAGCTACAGCAACTTTCACTGCAGGTAATACGCCTACATTACAACTAGCTCCAAATACGCAGTATAACGCTACTATCACCTTTAACGACAATATCCAGGACGAAATCAGAGCGGAGGCAGAAGACCATGAGATCTTCTTCAGTGCTCCTGAGGATGTCTTGGAAGTACAGAAAATCATTCCGGATGATTTCGATGCCAATGGTCGTCCTGTAGGCCTGATGACAAGAGTGTTCACTGGTAATGCAGATAAAACCGGTACTCTTACTGTTACTCTTAAGCACCAGGAAGGCCTTAAAGATGATGACAGCGATGTATCAGTTGGTGAAACAGATATCGAAGCTACTTTTAACGTAAACATTCAGTAACAACTGGTACTGTTAAGTATAAAAAAGGCGGCACAACTTACGTTGTGTCGCCTTTTTCTATTTAGCCTTTTACTAAACCTGCTACTTTGCCAACTTACTTACACCCTCCACGGCTTTTGCTATGCGTCGGGCACGTGTCACATGCCTCTTTGCCTCCAGCACCGCCACCACATGCTCCTTACGATGTGTAAAAGCCATACCCTCAAACACCTCCAGCAACTCCGCTTCCTGTAAAGCATCTTTCAGATCATCCGGAACCACTACTGTTTTAGTTTTACGGTCGATGCCGGGCATATCAACGCCAAATGTGGAGGTTTCTTTACGCTCCGATGTATGCTTAAATCTCAGTGCCGACCACACGTCATCCACAGCTATCTGCCGTACCGGACTGTACTTTAGCTCTGCCATAACCTGCCATCCTTTGTCGCGGGTAAGATCGGTGTGGATACCAGAAGACTTTTTTGGGTATGCTATCCAGAGCATTCCTCCAGGCTGAAGCTGAGCCTGCGCTTTAGGACCCAAATAGGCCAAGTCTGTGGCACTTTGCACGAATAGCAGTACAGCATCATAGTTACCTGCCCCTGATACTTCGTTGAGGCTTGTATAAGCGTACTCCTCCTGTTCAAGCGCCTGCGCCACCTCTTCAGGGGCTCGCAATAGTAACAATGCCTGCTCTTTCTTTAGCTGTAGCTTCTTACCCAAGTCTGCCATATTCCGTATGGTTTTTATAAGATGAACGCCATTCTAATCTACTACAAAAATATCACTACCAAACAGCTTATTGCTTTAGCTGCTGCTGACACTTCGCTTGACAGCTGTGTTTATATTGTGCAGCTAATGTACTTATAGCGTTCTGTAATTCAGCAATATACCCGCACAGTGCTCTCTAAAGGCTGCTTGAAGAAGATAAACCGCCTTACCCGAAACTTTCACTCACCTAGCATAGTATAATTAAATATATAAAATCCTACATTTTAAACAATAGAATGCCTATGCATAAAATTTTTACTTCTGTTATTTCCGATTTAACCCGACTTGTTTTAATGCTGTTGCCGCTGCTTTTTCTGACTGCCTGTTCCACACACGTGGAACGTGAGGCGACGGAAAAGAAGCTACAGGAAGCAACAGTGGCAGTGGTGGCGCCTAAAAATGTACCAACTGTTACAGTAGCATCCTTTCAGAACGAGTCAGATGAGGTTTATTTCGACCTGATTGCCAACACCTCAAGCTGCCTGGGCGAAGACCTTTGGTTTGGAGGTAAGCTTGAAAGCCATTCCAAAGCAATGATGGCAAAATCAGGAGGATCCTCTTATCAAAAAGTTTACAAAATAACTGAGCTTACCGCCACTGGTTTAAACAGCAATAACAGCTATAAGGTAGACAACAAGACCAACACCTTCCGTGCTGTAGTAGATAAGGATGGAACGATATTTCTGCAGCTAAGCCAGGGACAGTTACAGTTAGTGCCACAGGCTAATGCAAAGCCGCTGGAGTTAGCTTACCAGCCTAACCCAAGCGAAGGTTACTACGATGGTACCATAGGGCGCTGGAGCTGCAAATAGAACTTTTTGATTTGTGTTAGACTTATTAAGAGGAGCCTGTGCTGAAATAGCACAGGCTCCTCTGTTTTATACTTTTAGCCATCTTAGCTTAGTTTTTCGTAATTTTGAGTATGATATTGTATAACGAGACCGTAAGTGTAGACAACACCGTGGCCGACGAGTGGCTGCAGTGGATGAAGGAGGTGCATATCCCAACAGTAATGGAGACAGGCTTCTTTCTGAGCAACCAGATAAGCCGCCTGATGCACGAGGTAGCGAACGATGGTACTACTTATGCCGTGCAGTACACCTGCCGCAGTTTAGACGACCTGGAAGAGTATCAGCGAGAGCATGCTTCTGAGATTGATTCACGCCATGACCAGCGCTACCAAGGGAAATATGTTGTTTTCCGCTCTATGCTGGAGGTTGTGGCCAAAGATGTTGAGCGTAAGTAACAGCGCTTAGTTTATTTAAAAAATAAAAGCGCAGAGGCAACGACTGTAATAGGTCGCTGCCTCTGCGCTTTTTAATGCTATCTGGTAAGGTATTTTTACCTACCCTACATACTGCTGAATCTGCTCATCAGTCATGTTACAGTTAATCCATTCAGGATCGAGGTTAGCGCCAATCTTTTTATAAAAAGCGATAGCCGGTTCATTCCACTCCAGCACCTGCCACTTAAAGCGTTTGGCTCCTGTCTCTTTTGCCTCACGAACCACGGCATTGAATAGCAGGCGTCCGATGCCAGTTCGGCGTAGTCGCTTAGTTACCACCAGGTCCTCCAGAAAAAGCATTCTGCCTTTCCAGGTAGAGTAGGCTGTGTAATAAAGCGCTAGGCCCACCACGCCTTCTTCGTTTTCCGCTACAAAGAACTTATAAATTGCGTTCTCGCCAAAGCCGTCACGTTCCATTTCTTCCAGTGTAATTGTCACCTCTAGTGGTGCACGCTCATACTCCGCCAGCTCCTTAATCAGGTTATACACCTGTGGCAGGTCATCTATAGTTCCTCTTCTTATCTGTATCATATTTTGGGTTGAATGATTGAACTTCCGAAATAAAGCTCAACTTTATAACTCTCTAACTTTTTAATTCTCTAACTCCCTCCATTCTGTCTTGGCCTGTACCAGCTCTTTGCCGTTCTCTTGGCTGGCGAGTTTGTGGAGGTACACATGCCCGTTCTCTGTACCTGGCCCTACCGCCGACGTTACGGTTTCACCCAGCATACTTTCTGCTTTGAATATAATATCTACCTGCTGTAGCTGCTTTTGCTCCAGCACCTCTAGCGGCAGCGAGTCTAGGGCCCACTGCAGATAGCGGGTGTTGGTTACGTGCCGGTTCAGATCGATGTCGTGCCAGCGCACCGGCACCTGCTGTTTGTACTGTACTTCCTGCAGCTGTGGCAACTTGCCTTTGGCAAACGGTAGCGGCTCACTTCCCGGCACTACCTCCACATCCATGATAAAGTCGGGCACCGATACCAGTTGTCGCTTTACCACATCCATTACCAGCCACACACTAGTAGCCTGCCCTAGTAGCTCCTGTTTTCCGTTATAAATCCTGAAATCGCGGTGCAGAAACACGCGCTCCCGCCCTGAAGCCCAGGTTTTGACAGTAATCTCATCGTTATGGCCAGGATAGCGGAACATCTCTATACGCATGCGCTGCAGCACCCACGTCAGCCCCCGCTCCAGCAGGTCGTACATCGAGATGCCCATGGCACGGGTGTTCGCCCAGGCAGCCTCCTGCATGTAACTCACCAGTGCCGGCAGCGTTGCCTGCCCCCGGTAATCTATCTCGTTAGAGCGAACGGTGAAGGTACTTTTCCCAGGGTATGATTTCATAGGTTACTTGTACTTGTTCAGATGCTAAGGTACGTAAGAATAGTGGCAGCTGCCATTGAAAACAACAAAAGCACACCTGTTACCGGATGTGCTTTTGATATGCCTTAGGTGCTTCTGTTAAAGGCTCAGCTGCGAAGCACCTGTTACCAGCATTAGCAGCGACAGACCGAACAGCAGCAGAAACAGGATCAGCATAATCACCAAAAACTTAAAAAGGATATTCAGCTGGTTAATGGCCCGGTATACTTGCTGCTGGTTTCGCTCCTGCACCCCCTGCTGCATGCGCGAAGAGAAGCTGTAGAGATACAGAGACGGAAAAAAGTATACCAGCGCCACAAAGGCATACACCACAATGGTAAAACCAGAAAAGCCAATGTCGGCTGCACCCTCCAGTGCCGGGACTTTTGCCAGCCGCTGCATAAATAGCCCAAATACCAGCGTGAATGCAGAAAGTATAAAGCCCAGCACAGCTAGCACCTTACCCCATTTAGCCGTTTCGTAGAGGTTATTTAGCAGTCTTACATCCAGGTATAGCTCATCTGGTGCCTCGTTGTTTAATCCTGGTTTCATATAGCTACTTTACACTTAGCCTTTTTTCCGAGTTAAACATACAAAAAAATCAATATCCCCCTTGTGGCTTTATGCTTCATTTTCTGAGGAATATAAACCTAAGGACATAAAAAAGCCGCGCCACCCGAAACAGGCAACGCGGCTAAGTATAAAGGCAGATTTATACTTGTGTTATTGGTTTTGCGCATATGGGTTTACGCCCATGTTCTTATAAATAAAGGCATAAGTATCAGCATACTCCTGAATCACCAGCGAAGTAGGCTTACCGGCACCATGACCTGCACGCACATCTACACGGATTAGGTACGGACTACCCGGAGCACCTTTGTCCTGCAGCTCAGAGATGAACTTGAACGAATGTGCCGGCACTACGCGGTCGTCGTGGTCAGCGGTTTTAACAAGTGTAGCCGGATACTTCACACCTTCTTTGATGTTGTGCAGAGGCGAGAAAGCATACAGGTTCTTGAACTGCGCTTCATTATCTGATGAGCCATACTCTGGTACCCACGCCCAGCCAATAGTAAACTTGTGGAAGCGCAGCATGTCCATTACACCTACAGCAGGCAGGGCAACTTTAGCCAGCTCAGGGCGCTGCGTCATGAAGGCACCTACCAGCAAACCACCGTTAGAACCACCGGCCACGGCCAGTTTTTCAGAGGAAGTATACTTCTGGTCGATCAGGTACTCGGCTGCAGAGATAAAGTCGTCGAATACGTTTTGCTTGTTCGGTGTCATCCCGGCTTTGTGCCACTCCTCGCCATACTCGCCACCACCACGCAGGTTCGGCATGGCATACACGCCACCATTCTCCAGCCACAGCATGTTAGCAATACTGAAGCTCGGCGTCATGGACACATTAAAACCACCATAAGCATACAGGTAAGTTGGGTTTGTGCCGTCCAGCTTCAGGCCTTTCTTGTGCACAATGAACATCGGCACTTTCGTACCATCTTTGGAAGTATAAAATACCTGCTTCGTCTCAAAAGCGCCTGTGTCTATATTCACTTCTGTTTTGCGGAACTGTGTTACCTTGTTATTGGCTACATCATAGCGGTAAATGGTTGGCGGGTAAGTAAAGGACGTGAAGGTGAAGAACACTTCTTTATCGCTTTGCTTGCCGTTAAAGCCCCCCACTGTTCCAAGCGTTGGCAGCTCTACTGTATTCAGCTGCTTACCTTTCTGGTCGTACACCACAACCTGGCTGGTGGCGTCTTTCATGTAAGTCACGATGATGCGGCCTCCCACGGCAGACACGCCCTGTATCACGTTCTCCGACTCCGGAACTACAACCTTCCAGTTCTGCTCCTGCGGCTTTTTCGGGTCGATCATCACCAGGCAATAGCGCGGTGCGTTCTTGTTCGTCATCACCAGCAGCTGATCGCCGAAGTTATCCACCACGTTATACTCATTTTCGAAGTTATCTACAATTGATTTGATCGTTGACTTCGCATCCTTCAAGTCTTTATAGTATAACGCATTGGCACCGCTGGCTCCTTCCGACACATTCAGGATCAGGAAGCGCTCATCATCTGTAGTTTGGCCGTAGAAGTTGCGCAGTGCGTTCTGCTTATCCTCGTATACCAGCTGGTCCTGGCTCTGCGGCGTGCCGATTTGGTGGTAGTATACTTTGTGGTACTCGTTCTTATTAGCCAGCTTGTTACCCTCAGTAGGGGCATCGTAGCGGCTGTAGAAGAAGCCATTGCCACTCCAGCTCGGGCTAGAGAACTTTACCCAGTCTATCTGATCGTCCAGCTTTTTGCCGGTGGCCGTTTCCATTACATGGTAAGTGTTCCAATCGGAGCCACCGCTGGAGGTACCGTAGGCTAGATATTTGCCATCTTTGGAGAAGGAAAGGGACGTTAGAGCTACTGTACCGTCGTTACTCAGCTTGTTCGGGTCGAAAAACACTTTTGGCTCTGCCTCCAGGCTCTCCTGCACATACAGCACGCTCTGGTTCTGCAGGCCATCGTTCTTAAAGAAGTAATACTTACCACCCTCTTTAAATGGAGCGCCGTACTTTGGATAATTCCAGATTTCGGTCAAGCGCTTCTTGATGTTGTCGCGGAAGTCGATCGAGCTTAGGTAGCCCTGTGTTACCTCATTCTGCTGCGCGATCCACTCGTCCAGCTGCTCGTCGTGCGTCTCCTGCCAACGATATGGGTCAGCTACCTTAGTGCCGAAGTAATCGTCAACGTGATCTACTTTCTTGGTATCTGGATAATTAAGGTTTGTTTCTGTCTGCGCAGAGGCAGTAGTTGTTGTTTCTGTCGTCATGCCAGTGGCAGTTGTATCGTTTTGTGTTGATTTGCAAGCCGACACAGCCGTAAGGCTCCCGGCAAGCAGTAGTACAGTTGTCTTTTTCATAAGAGCTTTAACTGGGAAAATGTTTAGATGTCTGTGCTAACAGACCGCATACAAGATATAAAAAATAAGCTACACTACCGTTTCAGGCTTGACTGGTGCCTTTGCTTTATACTTTAAAGCCAGTTCTTTAAGGGGCGAAAAATTTCCTGCCTTACCACTTGTACAAGCAATGCTTTTAATGTTTACTTTTGCGCGCTTTTCACCTGACTTGCAGCCAAATCCGTAGATACGGGCAACAGCCAAACCATACCTATACTTATTTTTATGATTGAGGAGTTGGAAGAGAAAATGCTGCAAAAGTTTGAGCAAATTGCAGACAGACTCTCGGATAAAGGATACGCCATTGTTGACAATTTTCTGGAGCCACAGGAGGTGCGCAACCTGCTAAACGTGCTGACGCACCACCAGGAACAGGGCACGTTTAAGAAAGCTGGCATCGGTACCGCCGACCAGTTTACGGTAGACAGAGAAGTACGCGGCGACTACATTCGTTGGATCGAACCATCGGAGGCCTTACCGCCTACACAAGTATTTCTGGACCGCATGGACGAAGTAATGCGCTACATTAACCGCACCTGCTTTTTGGGCCTGAAGGATTACGAGTTCCACTTCACAATGTACCCTCCGGGTACTGTATACCAGCGCCACATCGATCAGTTTAAAGAAAACGATCACCGCCGCCTTTCCTTTATCTGTTATTTAAACGAGGACTGGCTGCCAGAGCATGGCGGAAACCTGCGTTTATACTTGCCGCAGGAGGATGGGTCTGAAGAAGAGGTAGATATACATCCGATTGCAGGTCGCTTGGCATGCTTCCGCGCAGATATGATTCCGCATGAGGTACTCGTGGCCTCCCGCCACCGCTATAGCCTCACCGGCTGGATGCTGGACCAACTGAATGAACTGACGTTTTTGTAGAAAAGATACAAGTATCAAGATGCAAGACACAGGACTTTTAAGTCACAAGCCTCTACTCAAACAGTAACTCTTGCTCTTATACCAGTAGCACAGCGAATACAGTTTGTGCTATTCTAGTTTAAGAGGGTCTTGTGTCTTGATACTTGGGTTTTATGTCTTGTAGGCTACTGTCCAAAGTTAATTTCAGTGCTGTCGCCAATGTTAAGGCTATGGCTGAAGCCTTTGAAGGAGGCGTCGCTACCGATGATGGAGTCTTGCATTACGGCAAAGCGAAGCTCGGAGAAGGACCCGATGATGGAGTTGCTAAGTATGGAGTTAGTGATGGTGGTATTGTCGCCGATGGCGACGTTAGGCCCGATAATGGAGTTAGTGATCGTACATCCCTCTCCAATGCTCACTGGAGGTATGATAATGCAGCCAGGGCACATTTGGCTGTAGTCGCGGCTACGGAAGCTTGGACGGCTAAGCAGCGTAGCGTTGGCTTGCAACAGTGTTTCTTTTCGGCCACAGTCAAACCAATGGTCTACACTCCAGGGCACCATCTTTTCTCCGCTCTTGATCATGTGCATCAAAGCATCAGTCAAATGATATTCGCCTTGCGTACGCAGGTCTTCTGATATGATGTGCTCCAGCGAAGTAATCAGTTTCTGCGGCTGCATAATTTTGTAGAGCCCCACCAGCGCAAAGTTAGACTTCGGGATCTTTGGTTTCTCCACAACCTTCACCACAAAATCGTCGCTACCCATTTCTGTTACTCCGAACAAAGACGGCTTTGCCACCTTTTTCACGCCCAACACCGAATAGGGTGCTTCTATGATATCATTCAGATCCACATCCACAATGGCATCTCCAAGCATAATCAGCACACTCTCTTCCTGCTCAAATGTGTGGCGGGCTACCCAAAGTGCATGTCCTAATCCTTCACGGGGCTCCTGCACTACAAATTCTGCTTGTACCTGCGGGTACTTTTGCCGCACGTAACGCTCCACTTTCTCACCTAGGTAGCCAATTATAAAAACAAAGTCGGTTATACCTGCCTCAAGCAATTTGTCGATGATGTGCCCAAGTATAGTATTATCAGCCACAGGCACCAGCGATTTTGGCTGCGTGTGCGTGTGTGGCCGAAGTTTAGAACCAACGCCTGCTACAGGTATAACTGCTTTCATACACTATACTTTTCCTGCAATATATTTATTTACAACTATAAATTAAAGGTTATCAAGCCCTAATGCGGCATTAAGTTTAGTCATAACCTGCCAACTGCCACCTTGTTCAGGCTGTCTTATAATATCTTCATCTGTTAATTTATACATGTATAAGGCGGGCGTCTAACATGAGTTTACTAAATTCGTACTGATATGGCCTTACGGGCACACAAAAGCGTATAGTTTTAATATATACTTAAAACCATGAAAAAACTGTTTTTTTACCTAATTGGATTTGTAATACTGGCTTCGCAGTCGTCGTGCGGCTACAACACCATGGTGCAGAAAGATGAAACTGTGGAATCGCAGTGGGCAAACGTACAGAACGCCTATCAACGCCGTGCTGACCTGGTGCCCAACCTGGTGAATACTGTAAAAGGAGCTGCCAACTTTGAGCGTGAAACACTTACAGATGTAATAGAGGCACGTGCCAAGGCCACCAGCGTAAACATCAGCCCTGATAACCTTACACCAGAGAACATACAGCAGTTTCAGCAGGCGCAGGGTGAACTGAGTGGTGCACTTAGCAGATTATTGGTATCTGTAGAGCGGTACCCTGAGCTAAAGGCTAACCAGAACTTCCTTGAACTGCAGGCACAGTTGGAAGGCACAGAAAACCGCATTGCAGTAGAGCGGCGCAAGTTTAACGAAGCTGTACAAGACTACAATTCCTATATCCGCTCCTTCCCGCGTAACTTCATAGCCGGCATGTTCGATTTTGAGCGGAAAGGCTACTTCGAGGCCGAAGCCGGTGCACAACAAGCTCCCACGGTTGAGTTTTAACTTATAATTGTTTGATGGCCTACTTGCTATGCTGTTGTTCCCAAAAGGGATCAGCAAGGTAGCAAACTAACAATTTAACGATTAAACCGATGCCTAGAGACACTATTACACCGGCTGACGAGCAGAAGATAATGGCAGCCATACAGGAGGCAGAGCAGAAGACCTCAGGTGAGATACGGGTACATGTAGAGAGTAACTGCGAAGGCGATGTACTTGACCGCGCTACCGAGGTGTTTGCTGAGCTGCACATGCACCAGACAGAGCTACGCAATGGTGTATTGTTCTACGTAGCTCTGGAAGACCACCAGTTTGCTGTGCTGGGCGATGCAGGAATCAACTCTACTGTGCCCGATCATTTCTGGGAAGACATCACAGCAGAAGTTATCAAGCATTTTAAACAGAAGAAGTATGCCGAGGGCTTAGCCCGTGGTATACGCATGGCCGGCGAACAACTACAGGCCCATTTCCCTTACGATCGCCACGGCGACACTAACGAACTGAGCGACGATGTTTCGTTCGGAGACTAAGTATACTTATGAAGCACGTATTTCTTTTTCTGCACCTCTGTTTTCTTAGCCTTTCCGCTTTAGCACAGAGCAACGACTTTCCGCCTAAGCCTAACCGCCTTGTAAACGACTATGCGGATATGCTTACTCCGCAGGAAGAACAAGCCCTGGAGCAAAAGCTGCGAAACTACGCCGACACCACCTCTACCCAAATTGCGGTGGCATTGCTTTCTTCCATAGGAGGCTATGACCCAAACCAATATGCCGCAGAGCTTGGTGAACGTTGGGGCGTGGGTTCTGGTGAGTTTGACAATGGACTTGTAATTCTAGTGGCGAAGGAGGAGCGCACAGTTACCATACAAACCGGCTATGGATTAGAAGAGTATATCCCTGATGCCATTGCCAAGCGTATCACAGAGCGAACACTGAAGCCTGCCTTTTCGCAAGGGCAGTTTTACCAGGGCCTCGACCAAGCTACCACGTTGGTGATAGAGCTCGCCAGCGGTGCATACCAAGCTGATCCTTCCCAGATCGGCAGGGACGGAGGTTCTGGACCTTCGCTATTCTTTATCATCATAATTGTGCTCCTGGTGGTTTTTATACTTTCCAGGATGGGAGGCGGAGGAAGAGGCGGCCGCGGTGGCAGACGCTACGCTCGCACGTTTGGCGGCCCTATTATCGTGCCTGGTGGCTTTGGCACCTTCCGCTCAGGCGGCGGCATATTTGGTGGTGGAGGCGGCTTCGGCGGAGGTGGTGGAGGCTTTGGTGGCTTCGGCGGGGGTTCCTTCGGAGGCGGCGGAGCTAGCAGCAGTTGGTAGAAACTAATCTAAAAGCATAAAGCGGCCAGCGGTGAACTTCAGGTTGACCGCTGGCTTTTTTGTATAGGGGTTTAAACACTCCTTACCAAGGAGAGAAGTTATCCGGCAGACGCTTATACCCCTGTGACCTACAATCGTAAGTTTCACTCGTCCTCAAGGAAACAGCTACAGCAGGCAATGGCTATAAAACTGATTCCAGTCCTTGGGTGGAGCGCCTCGAGAGGTTCCGGTGGCGAGCGATAGCGAGGCATTGCGACGCAGGAGCAAGGGAAGCAAAAGCAGCGCGATGCCCGAGGACGAGCCCTCGCGAGCTTGAGTGCACCAAAGCCAGAGGTGAAACAACAAAGTTTGTAAAGCTACGGAACAGCAATAGTTAGAAAAGAAACCCAAATACCGTTTGCAAAGAACAGCGGCTACAACTGCAAATAACACCTACACCACAAAATAAATACCCCAGCAAAAGACAAAAGCATCCTAAATTCCCCAAACCGGCACCCTTCTGTAATCATTTCTGTTGTAAAGGCGTTATAAGGACCTAAGCCATTAGCAGGCACTGCACAAAAACTGTATTTTAGTACATGAAGATTTTTGGGGACAGCATCAAAACCAAGGTAATAGTAGGCTTTACACTAGCACTTAGCATTGTGGCGGCGGCTATCTACCTTACTTATACCAGCTTTACAAAACTTCTAGACTCTGTAGAGGTGCTTTCTCAGCCCAACCAGAAACTAGTAGAGTTGCAGCAAACGCTGTCTACCATTGCCTCAGCCGAAAGTGCCATCCGTGCCTATACACTTACCACTAACGAAAAGCATTTTAAGGCGTACCGAAGCCACCTCGACACGATCCAGAGCCAAATAGATTCTCTGGAGCATCGTATGCAGGGGAGCCCTAGGGAATTGGCACAAGTAGACTCTGTAGCAGCTCTGTTACAGCAAAAACAGAAGAGCCTAGACCTTTATGTAGCGCTTAAAAAGCAGCAGAAAGAGCATACTTACTCCAGTAAGGCTATGCGCCAGATTGCTTCTACTGCCGAGCATAAGCCACTCTCTACAACCATTCGCCAACGCACTACCACTACTATCTCCGATCGCCTCAACATGAACGGCATCAACGAGGAAGGTATTCAGCCAGTTGAGCCACAGCCAGCGGAGGAGAAAGAAGATAAACGTGGCTTCTTGGGTAAGATCTTCTCTAAGAAAGAGAAGCCGCAGAAGGAGCTTCCGCCGCCACCAAAAGTTATAGTGCCGCAGCTCCATGTAGAACAGGAAGTGGAAATAGATACGAGTACCGCCGCTGTTCCGGTAGCTCCACTTAACCAGGTGCGCCGCATCCTGCACAATGTACAGCGTGAGGCTGATGCCCATGCGCAACAACTGCAGGCAAAGGAATTGGCCTTACTGCAGCAGGATAAGCAGATAATGGATCAGGTACGTGCCATGATACATGAGCTCGAGCGCCATGAAAAGGAGAAGGCCATCATCAGCTCTACAAAGGCTCGTGAGGTGGCACAGGAAACATCCACCATCATGCTTGCTATAGGTATATTAGGATTAGGCAGCGGTATTGCTTTCATCCTTGTTATCCTTCGCGACCTGACACGCAGCAATAACTACAAATCAAGGCTAATACAAGCGCAGAAAGAAGCTGTGAAGCTGGCCCGTGCCAAAGAGGCTTTTGTGGCTAACATGAGCCATGAGATGCGAACACCACTAAACGTAGTGTTGGGCTTTACACAGCAGCTACGCCACACACCATTGCAACCTCAGCAGGCTGAGCATCTGCAAGCAATAGACGGTGCCGGCCAACACCTGCTGCATATTGTTAACGACGTGCTGGACCTTTCTAAAATGGAAGCTGGCAAGCTGCAAATCAACCGCACAGCATTTAGCCTGCGCCAATTGCTGAAGCAAGTAGAACAAGCATTCGCTCTTAAGGCTTTCAGCAAGAGCGTCCATTTCATTTGCCGCACAGAAACAACCATTCCTGATAACCTAACTGCTGATGCACTACGCCTGAAGCAGGTGCTTTTCAACTTAGTAGATAACGCTATCAAGTTTACGCACCAGGGGCAGGTATTAGTGGATGTAAAGCTGCGCAGCCAGCGACGTAACCGCGTAGTAGTAAGTTTATCCGTAACAGATACAGGCATTGGCATACCTCAGGAGCAGCTACAACATGTGTTCGGGGAGTTTAACCAAGCCGACGACTCTATACTCCGTAAGTATGGCGGCACCGGCCTAGGCCTACCTATCAGCAAAAAATTGGTAGAAATGCAGGGTGGTACACTCTCGGTAAGTAGCGTGCATAATGAGGGCACAACCTTTACTATTGTACTTCCGATGCAGATCTCGCAGGAAGAAGTTCCCGCACCTCCTGCCGAGACAGTACCGGTACCTTGTGCTTTCAAGGGCTTTAAAGCACTTGTAGTGGATGACGATGCATATAGCCGTACGCTCTGTAACTTGATCCTAACCCGCTGGGGTATGCAGGTATATTTGGCAAATGATGGGCAGGAAGCACTGGAGCTAGTACACCAGCACTCGTTTGATATTGTACTAACGGATATTCAGTTGCCGGGCATGAGCGGGAAAACGGTTGCCCGTAATATTCGCAAGATTGATAAACAGGTGCCGATTATCGCACTTACAGCCAATATCATGAGCAACGATCCTGGCTTCTTTAAGAACTCTGCTATTACAGGGCATATCCTAAAGCCATTTACAGAGCAGGAATTACACCAAAAGTTAGCAGCGGCACTTCCGGCAGAACCTGTTATTTCGGACATAGCAACCACTGAGCCTGCTGAACAGAATACAAGTAATTTGGCGCCAGTTGCTTCTGAGAGCACTACTGCCCTGTATGACCTAAGCGAGATGCGTTTATTTACAGGAGACGATCATCAGGCTTTAGCCGATGTAGTTGAGGTGTTGGTGCAGGACCAGGAGCAGAACCTGCAGCACTTACAGCAGGCAGCAGATGAACAGGATTGGGAAAAGGCAGGCAATATGGCGCACAAAATGCTTACGCCCTTTAAGCACCTAAAGGCTCATACTATCACGCCTCACCTACTGCAACTCGAGCAGGTGCTACATACAAACCACCAAGATGAGGTCGTACTGCAGCAAAGCGTAACAGAGGCATACCCACAGGTACAAAAGGTGCTACAGGCACTGCAAAAGGAATTAGAAAGTATAAGGGCTATGGCTGAGCAACCAGTTGAGTAGCGCAGCCTTGTCACTATATTTTATATTTCTATGTTATAAAGTTTTAGCTTGTTGTAGAGTGTTTTGCGGTCTATGTTTAACAGGCGCGCTGCTTTGGATTTATTGTATTTCACGCGCTCCAGCATCGTCAGGATCATCTCACGCTCTGTGCGTTCGTTTATACTTTTAAGGTCTGTCTCCATTGGGTCCGCAGCGCTGGTGTAAGACACAGAAGCCTGTTGAGAGGAAGCAGGAGTATAATGTGTAATTTCAGATGGCAGCTCCTGTAGCGTAACGAACTCTGACTTGGCTAACAGCACAGCACGTTTAACCACATTCTTCAGTTCGCGCAGGTTACCAGGCCAGTTGTACTTGAGCAGCGCTTCTTCCGCTGTCACATCAAAGCCTTCTACATTTTTCTCCAACTCACGGTTTGCCTGCTGCAGAAAATGATCTGCAAACAGCACAACATCTCCGTCCCGGTCGCGAAGGGCAGGTATATTGATTTTGAATTCGTTCAGGCGATGGTATAGGTCTTCGCGGAACTGCCCGTTAGACACGGCCTGCACCAAGTCCTCGTTGGTAGCAGCCAATACACGCACATCCACATCCTGGTCAGTGGTACTGCCTAGTTTGCGCACCTTTCGCTCCTGAAGCGCTCGCAGCAGCTTAACCTGTACTTCATACGGCAGGTTTCCTATCTCATCCAGGAACAAGGTACCGCCTTCAGCTGCCTCAAACTGTCCTTCTTTATCTTTCAGTGCACCGGTAAAGGCACCTTTCACATACCCAAACAGCTCACTTCCAGCCAACTCCTTAGATAAGGCTCCACAGTCGATGGCCACAAAAGGCTTTTCTGCGCGTTTACTTTGCTGGTGTATCATACGGGCAACATACTCCTTACCCGTACCACTTTCACCTTCTATAATTACAGATAAATTAGTAGGAGCAACCAAGCTGATGAATTCTTCTATCTGTTCTGCCTGCTTGCTCTGGCCCCGCACAAACTGTAGGCTACCTGCAGGTGCAGCTGATGTTACCTCTTTATCAGCATCTGCTTTCTTGCTTAGCGCATTCTGTATCACCAGCAGTGTCTCATCAGGGTTGATAGGCTTGGTGATATACTCAAAGGCTCCCATTTTGATGGCTTTTACCGCTGTCCGGATATCGGCATAGGTAGTCATCAAGATAACAGGCACCTCCTGTGTTAGCACACGGATCTGCGTTAGCAGTTCTAAGCCATCTTTATCAGGCAAGCGAAAGTCTGTCAGGATTAAGTCGAAAGATGATGCCTTTAGGTGCCGCAGTCCATCGTTTGCAGTATAGGCTGTTGCCACCTCATACTGTTGGCGCTGTAAAAAGCTCCTCAGCATCAAGCAAAAAGCTGGATCGTCATCTATCAGAAGTATCTTTGGCATAGCGGAATCTTAGGTGTTGCCCTGCCAGGTGATTGCAGGAAGCTACTAAGTAACGATTTTAACCCGTCTATTGTTCTATCGGGCTTCGCTTGTGCCAATATAACTTCTTTTTTCGTTGGCATAAAACAGAACAGCCCCTGTTTTGCAACAGGGGCTGTTCTGTAGTTTATATATTTATCTTTGTTCGTGCTGTACTAGCTTTCTATTTTCTTGCCAGTCTCATCAAATCGCACAACTGTTGCCTGCTCCTCGCTATCTAGGAACTGTACTTCATAAGTAACAGGGGCACCATCCTTGGCAGACTGCACCTTGTGCACTTCACCTACAGTTAAGTCTTTGTATTCATCACCCGTTACAGCCTGTTGTACGGCAGCTGGCAGTTCTTCAGGAGTAATTTTCTGCTTACCTTGAGTTTGCCCCTGCTGCGTAGTTTGCTGAGTTGTTTGAGTAGCTGTTTCCTGGGCTTGAGCTGTAAAACCAGCCAATGCAAAAGCTACGGCTAAAACACTTATCTTTTTCATAATTTACTGTTTTATAGTATTTAAGTTCTGTGTTTATAGTTAGCTAAGGCTATTTTTCACCCTCTGCGCCTGTTGCAGCTTTGGCAACTGGCTTACCAGTTTCATCGAAACGGGCGATGGCTTTCTTCTGCTCAGCATTAGTGAAATACACTTCGTAGGTTGCCTTGGCATCGGCACCGGCTGCAGCATCTGGAGCTACTTTGTATATTTCACTAACCTGCCAGTCTTTAAGAGCATCATTTTGTAGAGCTTGCTTCACACCTTCAGGCAGCTCCTCCTCTGTGATCTGCTGCTTGTTTGCGTCCTGCTGCTCCTGCTCTGTTTGTGGCTGCTGGGTAGAAGGGCTATTTTGTGATTGTGCTGTTGCTTCAGTTGAGATGAATCCGAATGCCGCAAAGGCAAACGCTAGTATGGTTACTTTTTTCATGGTCTAGTTCAGTTTAGAAAATGTTTTGTTCTGCCAATCCCATATGAGATAACTGTGCCAAAAAGCCACAAAACACATAAACCATTGACTATCAACAACAACTCCGTAAAAATATTCTCTTTCACACACTTGCTTTTTTGTTGACATTTTCTACAGTATGAGGAAAAGCACCTGCAGCCTGTATCATAACAGGGGCAGCACATGTCAACTAAGTCTGCTACTTACAGTTAAAGTATAAATCAGGCATGGCAGCTACTGTTTTGCCTCCTGTTAACCCGAAATTGACTAAATTAGCCACATGAGCGAATCACGTAAGAAACTGTTTCTGTTAGATGCCCTGGCATTAATATACCGCGCGCACTTTGCCTTCAGTAAGAACCCGCGTATTAACTCCAAAGGCATGAACACTGGCGCTGCCCTTGGCTTTACCAACACATTAGTAGAGGTACTGCAGAAGGAACAGCCTACTCATATAGGCGTAGCCTTCGACTCGGCAGCCAAAACTTTCCGCCACGATAACTTCGCCGATTACAAGGCAAACCGTCAGGCGCAACCAGAAGACATCTCCATAGCCATACCTTACTGCAAGAAGATTGTAGAAGCTTTCAACATACCTGTTCTGATTATGGATGGCTACGAGGCCGACGACATTATCGGGACACTGGCACAGAAAGCCGAGAAAGCAGGCTTTGACGTGTACATGATGACACCCGACAAAGACTACTGCCAGCTAGTTACAGACCATATTTTCCTTTACAAGCCTGCCTTTATGGGCAATGCCATCGAAGTATTGGATGTACAAAAGGTGCTGGATAAATGGGAGATTGAGCGCGTGGAGCAGGTAATAGACATCCTGGGCCTGCAAGGTGATGCCGTGGACAATATTCCGGGTATACCAGGCATAGGCGAGAAAACAGCCAAGTCGCTAATTCAGCGCTTTGGCTCTGTAGAGAACCTGCTTGCTAACACCGACCAGCTGAAAGGCAAGCAGAAAGAGAACGTGGAGAAGTTTGCAGACCAGGGGATGATGTCTAAAGAACTGGCCACCATACACTGCGATGTACCAATTGAGTTCAGTGAAGAAGGCTTGCATTACGATGGGCCGAATGAAGAGCAGGTAACGGAGCTTTTTGCTGAGTTGGAGTTTCGCCAACTGACACAGCGTGTGCTGGGTAAAAGCTTAGGCGAAGCTGCCGTTGCCGCACCTGCCGCCAAAGGTGGCAGAAAAGGCAAAGCCGCTTCTGTTAACCAAACCTCGTTGTTTGATGCGCCTGCAGCGGCTGCAGAGGCAGCCGTAGCCGAAGAGGCAGCTCCGGCAATCATGCAAAGTATAAACACGACGCTACACGACTACCACCTCATTAATACGCCGGAGCTGCGCCAAAACCTGGTCCAGTACCTGCTAAAACAGGACGAGATTTCGTGGGACACTGAGACCACTAGTATAGACGCTATTACAGCGAGATTGGTAGGTATGTCGTTCTGCTACCGCCCTGGTGAGGCATATTATGTACCTGTGCCACACAATAACCTGGAGGAGGCACAAAGTATACTTGAGGAGTTCCGGCCAGTGCTGGAAAACCCAAACATTGCTAAGGTTGGCCAGAATATCAAGTATGATGTTCTGGTGCTGAAGAAGTATAAAGTAGAGGTGCAGGGGCCGATTTTCGATACCATGCTGGCACATTACCTGCTGGAGCCTGAAATGCGCCACAACATGGATGTACTGGCCGAAACTTACCTCAACTATAGCCCAGTTCCTATCACCGACTTGATCGGTGCGAAAGGCAAGAACCAGAAAACCATGGCCGACCTGGAGCCGGAAGAGGTAAAGGATTATGCCTGTGAGGATGCTGACATCACGCTGCGCCTGAAGCATCACTTTGAGCCACTACTACAGGAGCAAGGCCTTATGAGGCTGTTCAGCGATATAGAGAACCCGCTAGTGCAGGTGCTGGCTGATGTAGAGCATGAGGGTGTTCGCATAGATGCTGATGCCTTGGCCGATTACTCTACACAGCTGGAGAGCGAAATTATCAACATTGAAAAACGCATTTTCGAAATTGCCGGAGAGCAGTTTAACATCGGCTCACCTAAGCAGCTCGGCGAGATTCTTTTCGATAAGTTAGAGTTACATGGCAAGTCTAAGATCAAAAAGACCAAGACAGGCCAGTATGCTACCGGAGAGGAGATTCTTATCAAGATGGCTCCTGAGCATGAGGTTGTGCGCCTGATTTTGGACCATCGCCAGCTCACAAAGCTGAAATCGACCTATGTGGATGCGCTGCCGCAGCTGGTGTGCGACCTGGACGGGCGTATTCATACTTCCTTTAACCAAGCAGTTACTGCCACAGGCCGCCTCAGTTCCACAAATCCGAACCTTCAGAACATTCCTATCCGCACCGACCGTGGGCGTGAGATACGCAAAGCTTTTGTTGCCCGGGATAACAAGCATCAGATCATCTCTGCTGACTACTCACAGATCGAGCTGCGCATTATGGCTGATTTTAGCGGCGACCCAACTATGAAAGAGGCTTTCAGAAACGGTATTGATGTGCACTCCTCCACCGCCAGCAAAGTGTTTCATGTGCCGTTGGAGCAGGTAGACGGCGAGATGCGCCGCAAAGCCAAAATGGTGAACTTCGGCATCATTTATGGCATTTCGGCCTTCGGTTTGGCTGAGCGTCTGGGTATACCTCGCCGCGAAGCTGCCGATATCATTGAAGCCTACTTCCAGGAGTTCCCGGCTATAAAGGAATACATGGATAGCACCATCGAAAAAGCTCGTGAACTGGAGTATGCCGAAACGCTGCTAGGCCGCCGCCGTTACCTTCGCGATATAAACTCGCGCAACCAAACAGTACGCGCCTTTGCCGAGCGTAACGCTATCAACGCGCCTATACAGGGTACAGCTGCCGACATTATCAAGATCGCTATGATTAACATACATGATTACCTGCACCAGGAGAAGCTGCAAACGCGCATGATTCTGCAGGTGCATGACGAACTCCTGTTTGATGCACCGAAGGAAGAGGTAGAAATCGTGACGCCGAAAATTGTAGAGCTAATGACAAATGCCCTACCACTCAGTGTACCAATGGAAGTTGGCCTGGGTGTAGGTGATAACTGGCTGGAAGCGCATTAACATCTTATTTATACCTCGTGGCGCACGAAGCTTCTGTGAAGGAACTGCAGACCACCAACAAAAAAAGCACCTCTTGCGGATGTGCTTTTTTTGTTGGTGGTCTGCAGTTTACTGACCCCCTGGGAATAGTACTGTATTATATTGAGTAATATCTGCCTTCGGCACGTTAGCATTATATTTGGCGTTAATAACATCGATTACCTCATTTGCCACAACTGCATAACCTCTAGGGGTTGGATGGATACCATCCAACGAAAACAGGTTACCACTAATAAAGGCAGGAGAATAGGCCACATTATTAGCGGCAAAGCCTGCTTTTATAGATTTAAAATAAGCGTTAGCATCAAACAGAGCCAGATCACGGGCAGTAGCCTGCGCCTTGATAATTTGATTATAACCGTCTGTGGCAGCTTTTATTTTAGCCTGCTCTGTTGGGTCTAGCACTAAAGCACTTGGCAGCGGATTACCGGCTGACAAGCCAAACAGAGCAGTAGTATCAATAGCATAATTAGCCAAAACACCTGCTAATGTAAGTCTTACCACAAGTGGGTCTTGGCTTGGGCTTAGCTGTTTTGCTAAGTCTCTCCAGTACTTACCTGTTGGTTGGCCAACCAAAGTGGCATAAGAGGAAGCTGTAAGCGGGAAGTAAATGCCATTTTCTGCAGCACCAATTTGAGCAGCCGTAAACGGAATGCGGTCTCTGCCTGATCCTGTAAGTGCTACCATGCCCGGAATGCTGTTTGCTTCCAGTAGCTGCTTAACAGAAGCGCCAAGTGTTGTGAAGAAAGGGACAGAGGTAACATCTGGCACAGTCATCAGCACGCCTTTCTGACTATCCGCTGTTAACACATTTAGTAACTCAGTAAATTTAGCATCGAAGTCAGCAACTGGAGTAATTTTATACCTGTTATCGCTTTCGAAAGCACCACCAGAAGTAGCGTAACCAAGTACATCGTTCTCGGCTATCCATACACTGAAGAACGTATGGTTAGCTGCCTGCGCTTGCTCCTGCACATACTGGAGGTAAGTTTGGCTAGGGTTATTAGTTAGACGCTCAAAGTAGGGGTTGCCTTGCGTACTACCATAACCTACTGTTTTGATATCAGCCGCCTTGATACCTGGGATTGCCAGGTTGTTGATGTTCTCAGTGTATTTAGTGTAAAGAGTGTCACCTTTCTCATTCTGCCCACGCACCGCCAAACCTGTTTTAACTCTTTGTGTTATTGGCTGCCCCTGCGGTGTGAAACCGGCTAGTCTTAAGTAGCCAGAGCCGTTAGCCTGCTCCTCAGAGAAGAGCGGCTGTTCAAATTCTCCCCCACCAGCTTTCTCGAACTGGCGAGCCAGAATGGCTGGGAGAGATGCCTCTTGCCCCGGACGTGTTAAACCATTATCGGCATATCCTGCACTAAGAGAGTTACCAACAGCAACATAAGAACTAAAGTCTGCTGTGCCTGAGCTTGATGATGGCGTATCGATCTCAGGGTCGCAGCTAGTAAGTAGCGCACTGGCAAAAAAGGCCAGCACACCAGTTTTATAGATTAAATTCTTCATATTCGTCTAGAACTAGAAATTATAAGTTAAAGCAAGACCAGGTATGTATGCTACCGCCTTATAAGTACCGCCTATACCTCCTGATTTGTCAGAAGCATCGGTACGCTCTTTTTTGTTGATGTATAGAAAGGACGCATCCAATTTGATGTTATCAGAAACTCTATAGCCTAAACCTACAGACAAACCACGTGCGTCTGAGTCTGGTGTCTCTGGCGTCAGGTACCCGTCCTGCACAGGGGAACTGTCATAATAGGCACCGGCACGCAGAGCTAGAGCGTCTGTGGCTTTATACTCTGCACCGATACGGTAGATGTAGGCATCTTCATAGTTGCGAGCATTCTCCGTGAAGTTGCTGCCGTTCACTGCATCCTGATAATCAAAGCGCAGGCTCTTGTAAGCACTCCACTCCACGCGGTTAACATCTACAGCAATGGTCAAGGCCTCTGTCGGCATAAAACCAATACCAAGCGACAGGGTGGCAGGCAGTGGTAGCGAAGCCGAAAATTTTGTATCCGGGAAGCGTGATTTAAGCGACGCAGCCACGGTAAAGCTGGCATCACCTTCTTCCACATCCACGTCTACCTGCGAGCGATAGTTAATGCCCAAAGATAGCTTATTGGATGGCTTAAGGTAGATACCCACATTGTATCCAACACTTGTTCCGTCGCCATCAAGCTCAGCACGGCCATAATTGCCCGCCTCATCTTGAATTGGAATACCACGTTGCAGATTCACTTTTCCTTTAACATAGGTAAGGCCGGCGCCAATACCAATCTTGTCTGTGATAGCGTAGCTCAAGGTAGGCTGGAAGTAGATAGCAGAAAGCGACAGCTCTTCTAAGCCAAAACGGCCGCTCCACTCAGTGCCCCACTTGGCAGTACTGCCAAAAGGGGTATACACGCCTAGTCCAGCTGCCAGCTTATCGTTAATCTTGTACACAGCGTAAACTTGGAACGGCGTACCCACAGGGTTATCGGTTCGAGCGGTAACCTCATTACTCTCAGGAGCTGAATAAGCAATTTTAGAAATAAGTCCACTTGCCCCAATCGTCACACCATTTTCCTGAAGGTAGCTCATTGCACCCGGGTTAAAGAAGATGCTGGAAGTACCCGTTTGGATACCAGTACCGGTATGGCCCATACCTATCTGCCTCTGGCTGGCCAGGTTTACCTGGTATCCTCCGGCCATGGCCGACGCCGAGAGAAGGGTGCTCCCGAGTAAGGCTAAAATTCTGCTTTTCATAAGGTCTAATTAGTTAATTAGGATAATAATTGCTTAAACAAATATATGCTTAATACAGCGGCCGGCAATAATTTTTCAAATAATTTTCAAAACGAGTCGAAAAATAAATATAGTTAAATTATATACTAAGGCTCACCAGACATAATAGGATTTCCGTTTATACCCAATGCCCACCTTTGCCACAGGTAAATTTTCTACCGACACACTTTTACCCCATATCACCTAAAAACATAAATACCTGTAATACAACATGATTCGAAACAACTTAGAATTTTATGTCGCGGTAAAGTATAATATTATCCTTCCTCTAGCTCTATCTTATTTTTTCGCCTTCCGTTAAAAAGCTTCTGGAACAGAAAAAGAACAACATGTACGATGTTATAATTATAGGAGGAGGGCCGGCCGGCTTAAATGCAGCCATGTTGTTGGGGCGTTCGCGCCGCAAGGTAGTAGTGTTGGATAGCGGTAAACCACGCAACCGTTGGGCCATAAAAATGAACGGTTTCTTGTCTAGCGACGGCATGAACCCACGTGAATTCATAGAAAGAGGTAGAGCGGAACTGGAAAAGTACGGGGTGGAATTAGTAAGCGTAGTTGTAAAAACTGCCACCTATACTAAAGGCGAGTTTGTGGTGAACGACGAGAACGGGAAAGTATATCGTTCGCGAAAACTATTATTGGCTACTGGCTTGAAAGATAATTTGCCAGAGCTGGAGGGTGTGGAGGAAATGTACGGTAAAAGTATACACCACTGCCCATACTGCGATGGTTGGGAAAGCCGTGATAAGGCCATAGCTGTGTATGGGCCCGAGCGCAAAGGCATTGGCCAGGCATTGGCCATGAAAAACTGGAGCGACGATGTTACCCTCTACACCGACGGAACCGACAGCCTTCGCCGGGAAGACATGGAGCTTCTGAACCGGAACGGGGTAAAAGTACAGAAGGAGAAGATTGTGCGACTGGAGGGGGAGGAAGGCATGCTACAGCACATCGTGCTAAGCAGTGGCGAAAAGAAACTACAACAGGCGATGTTCTTCTCGTTGGGCACTCTACAGCAGTCTGATTTAGGTGAGCAGTTAGGCTGTGAGTTTACAAGCAAAGGAGTGATCAAAACAAAAAAGCTGCAGCACTCTAACATACCTGGACTTTTTGTGGCCGGCGACGCTGCACGTGATATGCAAATGGTGATAGTGGCTGCTGCCGAAGGCGCAAAAGCTGGCGTAGCCATCAATATGGAGCTACAGGAGGAAGATAGAAAGTAGAAGATCTCAATTTCTCTGCTTAGTTCTAAGAGAAATGATCCAACCGCTCTCTGTTAATAAACAGGATAGGTTGGATCATTTTTTATACTCTAGCTTATTTAGTTTAGCGGTTGGCGGTTTTATTATCTATCATAGCTTCTCCTCAGGCTTCTTGCGGAATAGCCTGGAATAAGTGTTCTCTTAAACAGTAGCGGTAACCGTGCACCAGCAAGTGCATTTTCAGGTTCTCCACTGCGATTGGTTCGTTTTCATTAACCTCACGCACATTCGAGAACTTTACATCACTGGCATCGATGATTGTAACCACTCCTGTACCAAACACCTCTACCTGATCACCCTCTTTAATGATGATGCCTGTTTCCTCGCTTAAGCCGATACCTACATATTGCGGGTCGTGGGCTACAGCATGCGCCAAGCGACCAAAGCGACCACGCTCTGCAAAGTGAGTATCAATGTACACGTTCTTTATAAAAGAACAGCCTTTGGTGGTTTTCATTTCGCCTTTGATAAGCGAGTAGTGGCCATAGCCATCGTAAATCATACTATCAGACATGATGGCAGCCCCAGCGCTGGTGCCAGATATAATGATATTCTCAGTACGGTAACGCTGTCGCATAATGCGGAGCAGTTCCGTACCATTCAGAAAGCTCGCTAGCCGCACCTGGTCTCCTCCTGTAAAGAAAACCACATCTGCCTCGCGGATGCGTGCGATATTGTCTGGAGTATCTGTTTCGTGCTCCTCATCTATGCGCATAAAGTGCACGTTGGAACATCCTAACTCTTTAAAGGCATCCTTGTAGGCATTAGCAGAGTCTACGGCATCCAAGGGCTCAGGCGTAGCTGTGGCTATAACCTCTATCCGGGATGCTAGGCTGCACACCTCTGACTTGATAAGCTTAATTAGGCCATCATCGTCACCACCTCCTAGAGCTATCAATTTTCCTTTTACTGATTCCATAAGCACATCTACACTTAGATTTTTAACTTATACTGCTAAAACAGCAACAGGTTGGTGCACACACCGCCTGGCTTATGCCAGTGCTGTCTAAATATACTTTGAGCATTAAGGAATTAGTATGTTCTGAGGCAGAAGCTCTTCCCGCTCAGGCACAGTGCCATCCGGCAGTTGCCATGCCCGTTGCTTTTGAAAAGGTAGCCTGAGAAGGTATGAAAGTGTTTGCTCTGAGGGATCTTGGTAAGCTGGTACGCCAATGGTAATCTCCTGCTGCGGCACATTCAGGCGCAGGGTCTGGTGCAGGCGGTCCCACCACGAGAAGATAACAGAGTAGTTGCTGTTTGTCTCCCGCTGTACAATGGAATGGTGAATGCCGTGCATACGTGGTGTTACGATAAGCTTACATAGCTGCTTCTCCAGTTTGTAAGGCAGCCGCAGGTTACTATGATGGAAGGCGGTACAACCTTCAAAAATAACTTCATAAAAAAGCACCAGTGGCGCAGGTACTCCTAACAAAGCCACTACTCCGCCCCTAAAAGGCACAGAGGCAAAGTTCTCCCCCACATGAAAACGCCATGCCGTAGAAACATCTAAGTCTAAGTCGATGTGGTGCACATTGTGGAAGCGCCAAAGAATGCTTGACTTATGCATTAGCATATGCCATAGGTAGTTGCCATAATCCAGCAGTACAAATCCAAACATGTGTTGCGCCCAACGAGGTAAAGTCAGCCTGGGCAACAAGCCAAAGTGGTTCCGGACAGACCAGCGGGCAGTTCCGTAAAGTGCTGGCAATAAGAGCAGGCGCAGGGCAGGCAGGGCAGTAGCTGCCAAGCTTCCGTTCTCAAGCAGCCGCTCTACTTTAGGTCGAGTGCGCCGCCGCAACTGTCGCTTCGCCTCCAGTATTAATAGCGCAGCTGCTGCAACACCTAATAAAGGCACACCAACCTTATCGAACTTAGGGAAAAACACCTTCATCCTGATAGCTACCAGTGTTACCAAACTTTAGTTGCCTATGGCCACGAGCAAAAATTTTTTACTCGCCTCCAAGATGCTGCTGTGACTCAATAAATAAACTGTCCGGTGTCGAACATTAAAGTGTTCGTCACCGGACAGTTTATTTGGGACGATTTAGCTAAAAATACACGTAATATATTGATAAACAACACATTATGCAGTTTGGCACGTAAAGTGTAATATCCCAATCAGAAATAAAAAAAAATTATAGCAGCGCCAAGCAACCATTCGCATAAAGCTGCTATCTATTAATACAGAAACGAAAAGAAATCTGAAACCAACTAAATACTAAGAACTATGAAAATCGTGATCCTAATCTTCGCAATAATGACTGGCATGGGAGCCTCTATCAAAAAATCAGCTACTGACCTAAGCGAGGTAAAAAAACGCCATGAGCTGAACGAGTACAGAGGCTATCCTAACCTGTTGCCAGAGGTCGAGATTGTAGCACCAGCTGCTTAATACTGACCTAAATGAAGCCAAGTATCCACTAACCACTAAAACAAAATAAAACCATGAAAATCGTAATCCTAATTCTCGCAATCTTTTTAGCCGTAGGCGCCACTATTAAAAAATCAGCTAGCGATATCAAAGAAGTAAGTGCACGCCTAGAGCTAAATGAGTACAAGTCTCATCCAAACCTGCTTCCTGTAGTAGAGGTTGTTGCTCCGAAAGCTTAATCTCAGTCGGTTAAACTCATTCATCAACAACAAAAACAGAAGTATAGCATGAAAACTGCAGCATTGATTTTCGCCATACTTGTGAGCCTCTACATTGCCTGTAAAGACTTTTTACAGGAAGCCAAACCGAAGTTTGAGACTCCTTCTCTGGTAGCAGCACGCCAACAGTGGCTAGCTACAGCTACAACACCAGTTATAGCCTCAGCCTATACCCAAATAGTAGGCTGAGGCACTGTAACAACCTGCCTTGTATCAGGCATGAGAAGTTACAGCAGCTTTGCGAACTACATACTGTTCGAGATTAAGAGTAACACAGGAAGCTACTAATTGTCTTTCTTTTTGAAGATGTCCAGGATGCCGGGTTGCTCGTTGTTCTTGTTACTGTTCTTCTTCTTTTTACCGTTATCTTCAGCTTTTTTGCCAAACGGCCACCACTGCTTCTTCTCCTTTTTCTCTTTTACAATAACATAGCGTATAGAAACGCCAGAGGAAAGGTGCACCCAATCGTCGTGGTTGATGTGCACGGCGGGTTTGATATCAGCAGAGAGCAGGAAGGGCAGGCCATTAACTTTATACTCAATACCCAAAATGCCATCAACACCTGTAAATACGCCGCTGTCCTTTAAGTTGCCAACGTGGCCACCAGCACCCAGGTAGTAGTTAAAGCGCTTGCCCAAAATAGGCCGGTGCCATTCATACAGCACGGTGCCACTGTACTCACGGGAGCCTACCTGCACAATGCCTTCTAAGGTGCCCTTCTCGTGCAGCTTCTGCTGCACACTTACGCCAAAGCGGTCGCTCTCCAGGCGTACGCCAGCCGCTGTTCTATACTTCTGCGCTTCGGCAGTTATACTCAGTCCGCCAAAAAATGCCAACAACAGGAGTAATTTCTTCATTATAATTAAGGGTGAATGTATGTTTTGCTGCCGCTGCAAATATCTTACCTAAGACAGCAGTACAGCCATGGTGTGTTTCTTTTTAGCTTAAAAACCGCCGCGGAAGTTTCGGTTAGACTTTTTCTCGGCTTGCTTTTTCTTACTTTCTAACCGGCGTCGTACGCTGCCGTGAGTTGGTTTAGTGGCTTTGCGTTTTTTCTGTTTGGTAAATGCCTGCCGCAGCAACTCATAAAAGCGCTGCACACATAGTTCCTTGTTCTGCAGTTGGCTACGCTCCGTCTGGCATACTACCTGTAAGTATCCTTCGCTGTTGATGCGGTTGGCAAACTTCTCCTGCACCAGTGCCTTCTCTTCTTCTGTTAGCAACTCCGACTGTTGCACATGAAAGCGCAGCTCTACCTTCGTGTTTACTTTGTTCACGTTCTGTCCACCGGCTCCACCACTCCGCGATGCCTGAAACTGCAGCTCCCGCTCAAAGCCTCTATCCTCTAATTTTGTCATTTCTTATTCTCCAACTTATCCTTACAATAGTATAGATCAGCAGCTGAAAGTAGCCTCCTCAGGAGCCTAATGCGATTGCGGCTAAAGCTACTTAAACTTTAAGAGTATGAAAAAAACATTTCTTTTACTGCTGCTTGTCCTTGGCAGCCTGCTACCTGAACTTGCTCAGGCATAGCAAAAACAGTTCTTCTTTACCACCTCCGACAGTGTGTAACCAGTACGCTGAACGTTAACAACTCCTTGGAAAGTTACGCAAATGAAGGAGCACGTTTTCTGCAGGTGCCAGTGTTTACCTGCAAGTACGATTACTCCATTGGCCCGGAGCATTACAAAACATTCAGATTTCCTAAGGTCCCCTACCGGGTAATGGAGACAGGCCACTGCCTTTAACAGGAGCAATCGGACTCGGCTGTTTTCAGGCTCTAAACATTCATCCCAAACGATGCGTTAACTCACTGAACATCAAAATACATCACAAATGAAGTGGTCGCTTAGTTTAGGTAGAGTAGCAGGTATCAGAATACTCGTGCACTGGACGTTTGTGCTCCTGTTAGGATGGGTAGCCTTTACTGAAGCCCAGCGCGGCAGCGACTTAAACACAACTCTGCTGGCAATAGGGTTCATACTTGCTGTGTTCTTCTGCGTGGTATTGCATGAGCTGGGGCACGCGCTAACAGCAAAGCGCTACGGTATAAACACTAAGATGATTACGCTGCTGCCCATTGGCGGTGTGGCCAGCCTGGAGAAAATGCCTGAAAAGCCCAAACAAGAGTTAATGGTTGCCCTTGCAGGGCCTGCCGTAAATGTGGTGATCGCTCTTTTACTTTGGCTGATACTGCCCTCGCTCCAAAATATGCCGGCAGAGGACTTCTTTATGCACATCACACCGGCTAATTTCCTCTACATGCTGCTCTTCGTTAATGTGGTGTTGGTGCTGTTTAATGCCATACCTGCCTTCCCGATGGATGGAGGACGCGTGCTGCGGGCACTGCTGGCCTTTAAGCTGGGTCGTGTAAGGGCCACGCAGATTGCAGCAAATTTGGGCCAGCTGCTGGCTATCTTTTTTGTCTTTATTGGCTTTTTCTATAATCCCTTCCTGATCCTGATCGGGGCTTTTGTATACTTTGGGGCTTACTCAGAGAATATTGTTGTGCAACACCTGGATTTTCTGCGTGGCCACACTGTGCGCGAAGGCATGATGACCAACTTCGTAACACTTGCCCCCACCGACACCGTCCGCGATGCATTAGACAAGCTGCTGATGGGAGCCGAGCATGAGTTTATTGTGGAAGAAGAAGGCCAGGTAGTAGGCACGCTCACCCGCTCTCAACTCATACAGGCTGTTAAAAACGAGCAAATGCAAATACCTGTGGCCCAGATCATGACGGTGGAAGTAAAAACTTTTAACGTGCACGACAGGTTGTCCGAAGCCTATACCGAACTACAGAAAAGCCGTGCTCCCCTGTACCCGGTGCTCGAAAACGGCCGCCTGGCTGGCGTAATTAACACCGACAACATCAACGAATTTATCATGATCAAGTCAGCGTTGACGCACTAGTGTTGCTGATCGGTAAAACGAATCTGACACTCATAACGACCGAGCACACTAAAACTTCTCCTCAAGCCAAAGAAATGCGCTGCTTAGGGTAAAGAGGACAAAGAACCATATCAACAGCACCTGTTCATCTTTATAAGCAATGGAGGTACCAGCAGCGTTTATACTTTGCTGCGCAGCAAAGGCTTGTGTGGCTGCTCGTTTGCTGGCTATACTTTCAAACCTCCAGGCGGAGGTATCTTGCACAAAGAAGAAGTATGGCGACACATCAGCCGTTTGTACTTTATACCAGCCACTGCGGGTGGGCCAGAAGGTGCCGCTATACTTCTCTGGCTGATGCACCTGTTGCGCCAGGGGCAAATTTATACTTGTAGAATCAGCTATACTTATAACAGTGGCTGCGGGTACAGTAACCCCAGCCCCACGCGAGGTATAATCTGTTAAAGTAAGTAAAACAGGCTTGTATGGCTGTGGCACCTGTGGTCGCTCTACTTGCCAGAACCGCTCTTGTACTTGCTCCCGTGCTACCTCCGACAACACATGGCTCCAGTAGCTGGAATACACCTCTTCTTTCCCCTCCAACTGCCACGGGAAAGTCTGCGGCACCAGGCTTAGGGCCACTTTTCCCCAACCGGCTTTTTTAGCTCCCGCTAATACATTATCCTCTTGCTCTCTTACCAGAGGCCGTACTGCAGAGGTGCTCACCAAAGAATAAGGCGTGGCATTTGCACCTGCCGTCTCTTCTCCCCAGGAAGCACGGGTATTGCGGCTGTCCTGCTGCGACAGGCGTTTACTCTGAAAACCAGTAAAAAAGGCAGTGTTACGCGTGTTAACCGGAGCCGCCGCAATAGTAAGTATACCTAAGCCTCCTTCTGTCACAGCTTTTTGCAAGGTAGCCCTTTCCGTCGTGTTCATGCCCTCCAGCGCCTCGGGTTCGGTAACCACCACATCAAAGTTTTGCAGTAGTTTAGGGGTAATGCGGCCGAGCTCCAGCTTCGGCATGTTAAGCCACTCGCTCTGGCTAAGGTCTTTGCTGATGGTGGTATGCAATGCTACCCGATGTTGCAGCTGCGCCAGATGATTTTTCAGGAACTTGAATTCAAAGTTAGGGGAGGAGGCTAATAGCAACACGCCAAGTTGTTGCGGCGGCTCCACCTGTACCGGCACCTGACCAAGGGTATCCGTCTGCTCGCCTTGCTTCTGAAGCAACGTATAAGTGTAGCGCCCCTGCTGCTTAGGATAGTAGCGCAAACAGAAGCTGTGAGTACTGTCTGCTATCACTTCTATAGAATCGCGCGCTTTGCCAGCAGCATACAAATATAATTTTACACTTTCTGCACCTAAAGTATACTTGCCAGCCACTTCCACAGCCCCTCCGAGCTTTACATGTTGCGGCCAGCTAACCGCTTGCACACCAGTCGGAGCAGGGCTAAGGTGAGGCTGCAGTTGCAGGTGCTGTAATTGCTCAAGCTCCTCCTCTTCCAGTCCGTAACCTAGCACGTGTAATGTTTGCAGGTTTGGCGGCAACCTGGTCAACGAGCTGATAGCTGTAGCTTCTTTGACTGTAGCCGTGCTTTTGTAAGTATAAACTTGCGACTCTGCTTCCAGCTTCTGTAGTACAGCTTTCAAGGTATCAGCGTGATACCCCTCTGTTAAAAGTATGGCTGTACCGGGGCTGATCGCCTGCTGTAAGGTAGGCGGGAAGATAAGTAGCACCAAACTTACAGCTGCCACGGCACTAGCCACTGTTCGCCACACCAGCCGTTGGCTGTTAGGCCGGCGCCACGCCAGCCACGCAAGCAGCAGAACAAGAGGTATTGCTATAAGCCAAGAGTATTGCATCTTATTGTTTTGTTAGCGCGGCGGAAGGCCCAGCATGGCTCGGAAATTCTCCTTACCCTCCGGCAGCTTTTTCAGGTTTTCTATTAAAGTAATGGCACGGTCTACACGCAGCTGCGGGTTCTTCACAGCAGACACGTGGTTGAGCATGTAGCGTTGCATACCGGGTTTCAGCAACAGAAATCGCCTGCTACCTTCCTCATCCTGCAGTAGCAGTTCCTCCATTTCGGCTGGAACCTCTGTGCCGTACTGGCTATCGTCTTTCTCTAAAGTTACAGCTATTTCATCCCCTAACCTCACACCCAACTGCTGCATGCGCTTTTTGCTGATGCTGACATAAGCCTTGCCCTCACCAAGTGCCATTAAGCCACACTGGAACGAGAGTTTGCAGTTAACTGTACAAATCAGGCGGATGTTGAGAGTACCCAAAGCCTGAACTACTTCCTGCGGCACTTCCAGGTAGTGCATGCCGGGGAGGTGTTTTAGCAGGCCGATATGAGTTTGGAATTGAATCAAGCTTTTTTGTTTCTACTGTTGTTAATAGTTACTGCTTGCGCCTTGAGTTTCTGTACTTTCAATACTACTTGCTTGGCGCAAATTCCTAGCTGGCGCAGGCTTGCAGCCCGTGCCGTTTTCCACTTCCTCGCTGTTCCGGGCATCCTTGTCCAGAACTTTCCCTGCTGTGGGTCACAAGACCCGCGTAAATCATGCTTCGCTACAGTTCTTTGCAATTGGAGGCAAGCTACACTTTCTAGCCTAAGCTCATCCACGGCCTCACAATCAGCTTGTTTCATAATACACCTCCTGCGCTCAACCCAAGGACTGGGATCAGGTGCTGATAGCCAAGGCTGACGGAGCTGAGACAAGCTCCCTGCCCTGTTTTTAAGGGAAGGGAAGCTCTATGACTTTTAAACTCTTTAACCTTCTAACTTCTCAACTTTCTAACTCATTTCAGCCGCTCCATATACTCCTGCGCTAGTTTACTTCTTACCACCTGCTGCGGCTGCGGCGACTGCTTTGCCGGTGGCAGCAGCTCTACAAACGCCTGCTCCGCTGCCAGCAAGCAGGAGGAGCAGAGCTTTTCGCCTGCTTGCATCTCAGAAATCAACTGTCGCAGCTCCTGTAAAGTCCGCAGATTTTTTCCTGATTTAGCAAGCGCCTGCTCCGCCAGCTCCTGTCCTGCCTGCTCCAGTACCCGTGCATCTACTGGTTTATACTTTCCGGTCTGCTTATACTCTGCAAGCCAACTTAAGGCGGCGCGTATGTGCGGAAGCTCCTGCTTCTGCTCTATTTCGTTACGCTCGCTCAACGGCGTTATCTTGTTCAGCTCTCCCTTCAGGCGGAGCTCTGGTTCTTTAAGAGGTGGCGCTTCAAAACCTGTTTTGGCCACATAAGCCCGCTGCGACTGCTGCACATCTTTCAGCATCCGCAGGGCCTTATACTCAAACGGAAGCGCCTCTTTAGGTTTGTGCGTGCGCAGCCGAAGCTCTGCTTCCCACATCTGGGCTAAAGCTCCTTTTAACTTAGCTTTAACGGCAGGCTCAAAAATAGTGGCCTCACCTTCCTGGTCGTGCTTATGCATGTATGGGTCCATCAAAGCTTCGGCATTGTTCTGGTCTTTAAACTCCGGATGGTCGTGGCCATCACCTTCGAAATGTTCTGCCTCCTCATGTCCTTCGGCTCCCTCCGGTATGCCACCTCCCGGACCGATACCGCTTTCAAACTCCTCCCCCAGAAACTTACCGTAGCGCAGGCGCAGCAACTTCTGGTCCACCCCGATGTTGTTGGAACGCTCCTCAAACTCTACTCGGCTGATGCTTTTCTGCTCTTTTATCAGTTTTTCGGTGTCGATGATGATCTGGCGCTGGCTGCGGAAATATTCTGGTACCGGATTCACGCCGGCCGTCATGTCAAAATCTGCCTCTACAATGGTAGTGTCCTCTATTTGCACGAAATATGTTTCGGAGCGAGTGTAGCCGCGGTGCTTATCCCAGGCCTGCAGGTAGAAGTACAGTTCATCGCCAAAGCTCATGCCTAGCTTTTGCAAGTCCAGTGCCTGTCTGATGCTGTAGTTGCGGTTGTTACCGCTCAGGTTCAGCTTGATTTTTTCTTCCCGAAACTTTACCGCTTCGCCCGTGCCTTTTGCCACTGTAGCTATCATGTTTGCCTCTCGGATGCCGTAGTCGTCTGTAAGTTGTGCCTCCAGTGTTACCCGTTGCTGTTCGCCTAACCTGATCTCTGTATATTCTTTCGGTTTGCTGATCTGAATGGCAGGCGCCTCATCGGGGATGATTTCTAAAGTATAAAAAGCTGACTTCTGCCCGTTCAGGTTAATTGTATAGAGGCCAGGCTCTGTGAAACTACGCGAGAAAGTATAACGCCCCTGCACCTTTTTGAAAGCCTGCGGTTGCTGCTCACTCAGCTCCAGCTGTAACTGTGCAGGCTTGCTAGTGCGGATGTTCCAAGTGATAGTTGCTCCTTCTTCTACACGCAGATTTGGTTTGTCAGCTTTATAAGCTTGCTTACCTGTATAACGAGGCGGCGTAATGGTAATATCTATACTTTTAATCTGGGCCACAGTATCGGCTGCGACAGGTGGTGCATCTGGGAAATCAATGCTGACGTTTTCAGGGCTCTCATACGCCTGCAGGGGAGCAGCCGGCAAGTATAAAATACCGACAGAAAGCACCAGCGCCAGCCCTAGCGCAGTATAGGTAGCGGTCTTAGGTAGAGTATAGACCTTCTCCGGGTGAAGCTCCTGTAGTATGGTTGCTATTTTTTGCTGCTGTAGCCGCTGCAGCAGGTTCTGTGGCTCCTGTAGCAAGAGTTCGGTACTGTCCTCCAGCTGAGGGTACTGGCGGTTCAGGTGGCGAGTTACCTGCTGTAGGTTTGTGCTGTTGATGCGCTTCCAGCGTAACCCAAAGTATAAAATTGCTCCGGTAAGTATAGCCACTGCCACGCCTGCCAAAAAAGGCACCTCAAACTGCCAGCGGTACAGGATGGCTATGCCTATCGCCCCAGCGGCCAAAGCATGTAAGGCATACAGCCACAGCTTCGCCTGCACGTAACGGCTGCGGATGCGCTGGAGGATATGTATACTTTGCTCAACTGCCATACTTATACTTTGCTGCGCCTGCCGGCAATCCATCTTTCTACAATAAACAATAATGCCGCTGCTAATATCAGCCATTTTAAGAGTGGCTCTTGCTGCGCCTCTGGTACTGCCGCGGCTGCCACTGCTACTCGTTTAGTGGGTATTAATTGCTGCTCGTCCAGCGCCCGCACATCATGTTTAGCGGTCGTTTTTTGCTTAGGAAACAGTATAGGCAGCAGTAACTCCGGCAGCTGTGCACTTTGGCCAAGGCCGCTCCAGGCAGGGCTAAAGCCGCTTCGGAAAGTATAGATCTTGCCTTTACCAAGCTGCTGTACCTGCAGAAGTGTTTCGCCAGCATTGGTCTGCCATAAACCTGCACCTGCATCGCTACCACTTAAGCTTACCTGCCGTACCTGCACATGCTCAGCTCCACTCAAGGCCATACTTGTTTTTTGTGCGGATGGCTTTGAGGCTTGCTGTACCCACACCTGTAGCCCCTGCCGCACACGTTGACTCATACTTTGGGGTAGCTCCTCCTGCCTCAGCCAGAAAGCAAAATCAGCGGTAGCAGTGTCTGGGTTTAATGTAATAGGAAAGCCTGTGTAACTGCTAATTGCCTGTACTGCCGCCTGCAGGTATTTTACCTCGGCCTGCTGCGCCTCATTAGCAAGTATAGCTACCTGTAATGGCTCTTGCTGCACCTGTACTTGGCTGATGCCGCCGCTATAGCTTGCCTGCAACGAATCGTTCTGCCGCTGTAGCTGTAGCTCCTGGCCATTAGGCAGCTTTATACTTCGCGTTGTAATCAGAATACGATGCTTGCTGTAGGTGATAGCTTCGCGGGTGCTTTGGCCAACTACAAGCAGGAGGCCGTCGGGCGAGGTGTGCACAGCGGTTTGCAGCCAATAAGAAGTAACTTCTGTGGCAACAGGTATCCAGCGAATGTTTTCGGGTATGGCCTCGGGACGCGTGCCTGCAAAGTAGCGGCTTTGATCGGAGGTGAAAAGCCAGACACTATCCTGCAGATTTTTATACTTGCTGGTGAGCAAGGGCAGCAATGCCCAATGGTTTTGAGTGATGTTAAGTGTACTGTCGGTACTGCGGTTCTTGATCTGCCGCCACTTCTCTTGAGCTATATTTTTAAGATCAGAAGTATATGTGCACAACGTATAACCATGCTGCAACAGCGAATCAATAACAGGTTCAATAGGTTCTAAAGCGGAAGTATACAGCAGCTCCTCACTTACCAGAACTGCTTTCTGCCCCTTCTGTGCTTGCGGCTGATGCACCCATACCGGCTGCGCTAGCGCCACTGCCAGCAATATAAGTATCAGGCAGCGCAGCACCAGCAGCCAGAAGTTGTTCAGCTTTATGCTACTCCAGCGGCTGCTCGCCGATGCTTCCAGCCAGCGCAGGCTGCCTACCCTCACCGTCTTCCCCTGCCGTTTGTTCCACAGGTGAATGGCAATCGGTATTAGTATAGCCGACGCTGCAAAAAGCCAATATGGAGAGAGGAGAATCAAGAAGTTTGAAGGTTAGAGATTTAAATAGTTTAAGAGTTAATCAGATATTCACTCATGCATAATTATCCGTATAGCAGCCGTTTTTGCAGGAAGGTGCGCAGGGCTTTGTCCAGAGGTTCATCCGTTACAAAGCGGTCGTAGGCGATCTGGCGGTTGCGCATATCACGTTCCGTATTTTCTAGCCACTCCTGCAACCGTTGTAAGTATACTTTGCGCTGTTCAGCAGTGCTTACCTGCAGTGTCTGCCCTGTCTCTAAATCCTCGAAGGTGAGGGTACCGCTGTAGGAGAAGTTCAGCTCGTTGCGCGCTACCAAATGAAAAAGCAACAGCTCATGGCGCTGTGCGCCCAGCTTGTACAATAGCTCCGTTATTTCTTCCTCCTGTTCGTAAAGGTCGGTCAGGAACACCGTCAGCTCTTTCTGTTTTCGGTCGGCCAACAGGTTGGCGGCAGTTTGAGCATCCGGGAACTTGCCTTGCGGTTTTACTTCCGTTAACTGATGCCAGAAACGCTGCAGGTGCATGTTGTCGGAGCGCGGCGTTAGGTTAATAAGCTGATTCTCGTGCAGCACGTACAGCCCCACGGCATCTCCCTGGGTAGTTGCTAAGTAAGCCAGCGAGGCTACCAAAAACCGCGCATAATCCATTTTGCTCAGGCCGTTCTCATCCTCATGCGCCATTGAGGCGCTGCCATCCAGTATAAACCGCACTGTAATGTTAGTGTCTACCTCAGCCTCCCGGATGTAGTAGCGATCGGAGCGGGCAAACATCTTCCAGTCCAGCTGCCGTAGGTCGTCTCCAGGCTGGTAGCTGCGGTACTGGCTGAACTCCAGCCCCGCCCCACGCCGCAGACTCTGGTTCTGCCCCGCCAAAAAGCCTTCCACCACTGTTTTAGCCAACAGCGGCAGGTCCTTTATAGTAGCCAACACCTTCGGGTCGATGAATTTATGAGTGGTCAAAGTATTCGTTTTTCAGATATTATATTGCTCTATAAAAGTATAATTAATCACCACCTACACTAAACTCTGCCTTAGCTTCAGATCAAGTAACTCAGCCTCAATAGTCGCTTCATCCAATATAACATCCACACCACCAACTAGCTCTTCTCGCACCTTTAGCATGTACTTTTGGGTGTCGGTGTAGAGCACGATGGCAGCATCGTAATGTATGGTCTCGTCGAACTCCTGGTTCCAGTCCTGGTACACTTCAATCATCAGCACCTGCGACGACAGCACCTTTATCTCCGAGTATTGCCCCGACTGCAGCAGTTTCTCTTTGCGAAGCGGCGTTTTGCTTTCTTCTATCGCATACTCATAATAGGTGGTAGACGAACCGGACGTTAGTTTATAATCGGCGCTAATATTTATGAAGGACAAGTCGCCACGGTTGGTTTTGAGGCCAAGCGCAAACTCCGACGCCCAGTATAGCACCTGCTCACCAACAGCATGTATTTTTATGCTGTCAGTAAAGAAGTAACAGATTCTTTCCCCCACTATCTTCTTCAGGAGTTGTGTACCTGCCTCCGTCAGTTTTACATTCTCTATCTCTTCCATCTGTTTCTGCTTTTGTGTAAAATTTTTGTTCTACCAGGAAACCCCTCCTTGAGGGGAGAACTTATCCTGGCATGTAGTGTCCTTACACCAGCACCGCCTTCGGCAGCTTTATACTTTGCAGCAGCTCATCTACTACACGCTCTGGGGTGATACGCTCCGCTTCGGCCGTAAAGTTAACCAGCACGCGGTGGCGCAGCACCGGGTAGGCCATTGTTCTAATATCCTCCGAAGTAACAGCAAAACGCCCATGTAGTAGAGCTCTGGCCTTGGCAGTAAGTATAAGCGCCTGTCCGGCACGTGGGCCTGCTCCCCAGCGGCAGTAGTTTTTCACAAACTCTACAGTGGTGCTGTCGGGGCGAGTGGCGCGAACAACCTGGTTCACAAAGGACAGCAACTCGTCGCTAATGCTTACTTCCCGCACCAGTTGCCGTAGCTGAAGCACCTCCTGTCCGCTTATACTTGGCTGCACCTGCGCCTTTCTGGTGCCAGTGGTATTGGCTAGTATATTCAGTTCTTCCTGCTCAGTCGGGTACTTTATTTTGATGTAGAGCAGAAAGCGGTCGAGCTGTGCCTCGGGCAATGGGTACGTTCCAGCCTGCTCTATCGGGTTTTGAGTAGCCAGTAGGAAGAAAGGCTGTGGCAGCGGATAGGTCTTGCCCGCATAAGTTACCTCATACTCCTGCATCGCCTCCAGCAGGGCAGCCTGCGTTTTGGGCGGCGTACGGTTTACCTCGTCGGCCAAAACGATGTTGGAGAAGATTGGCCCTTCGTTAAACTTGAAAAAGCGCTTGCCGGTAACGTGGTCTTCCTCCAGCACCTCTGTACCCAATATATCTGTCGGCATCAGGTCTGGGGTAAACTGGATACGTCGGAAACCCAAGTCCATGGCACTGCTGAGCGTGCGCACGAGCAGCGTCTTCGCCAACCCTGGCACGCCTTCCAGCAAACCATGCCCGCCGGCCAGCAAGGTGATCAGCACCTCGTCTAGTACCTCCTCCTGGCCTACAATTACTTTTTGTATCTCCTGCTTTAGCTGTGGCAATTTTGCCAGCAGGTGTTTTATGTCTTGTTCAGTCATTTACAATTGACTTGTACTTCGTTGTAGTTAAGTCTATACTTTTAATTCAGCTTTTGACTCTTATCAGTTTTCCACCTCGCCAGCTGGGCCTTCCTTTTCTCCTTGATAAGAAAAGAAAGCAAAAGAATCGAGATGCTCCAAACTCGCCGAACGCTCAAACAAAAAATCGTAGTTGGTGCACACTGTTCAAACCTATACCCTGTAGGTGTAAAGAATTTGGCTATTATTCATTAACTCGTTAGCGCATACATAATAATGTTGACGCCGAATTTGGTGTTATCCTCGGCTAGCCAGCGTTTGTTTCGGAAGTCGTAGTCCCACTCGCAGCCGTAGTCTTTGTTGCTATAGAGTACTGCTATGCGCCCGTTTACTTCTATTGCCTTCAGGTAGTCGTGCACCAGGTCATCACCCCAGCCGTTTAGCTCAAATGATGTCGTAGGAGGCCCCTCATCGAAGGTGAAGAAGCTACGGTAGAGCTTGTGGTTGTTCGGAATCTTCTTCAGGGCGCTTGCCCCGAAAATCTGCCGCATCTGCTCTTCAAACGACTTGGCGAAAAGCCCGTCGATGTCGTGATTGCAGTCGTCTACAAACACAAAGCCGCCGTTGCGCACGTAAGTCTCGAAATTCTGCCGCTCCTTCTGGTTAAACTGCACCAGTTTATGCCCGCTCATGTAGCTGAAAGGATAATTAAATAGCTCTGAGCTCTCCAAAGAAATCACCTTCTCCTGCTCGTTTACCGGCACTGTAGTGTACTGGATAAGCGAGTGCAGCAAATTACTTGGCATACGCGGGTCGGTATCCCAGTTGCCGGAGCGGTATTGCAGACGCACAAAGGTGAAGGGTTGCACTTGGGTAGTTAAGAGTGTAGAGTTAAGAGCTTTTCAGTAAAACAGATGCCGCACACAGCAAGCTGTATACGGCATCGGAAGTATAAATCAGTTGCGATTATACCGCATCTGAAAGACTCGTGAACGTAAAGTCACGGATCTTCATTGGCGGGATAAGACTGCCGTTAATTCGCTGCGGTTTACCCAGGGCCTCCAGGTTGTTGAGCATGATCACAGGACTTTCGTTGAAGCGGAAGTTCTTCACCGGGTACTGAATCTTACCATTCTCGATGTAGAACGTACCGTCGCGTGTAAGGCCAGTGTAGAGCAACGTTTGTGGGTCTACGGAGCGGATATACCATAGGCGGGTAACAAGTATACCACGCTTGGTGCTCTTAATCATATCCTCCAGAGACTGGTTGCCACCTTCCATGATAATGTTACTTGGCGGCGGAACAGACACAGCACCTTTGTTAGAAGCCCAATAGCGGGTGTTGTACAGGTTCTTCACCACGCCCTTATCAATCCATGTTACTTTCTTCTGCGGACGCCCATCGCCTGCAAACGGTGCCTCTGGCACCTCCGGGTGCGCGGGATCAGAATATACCGTAATGCGCTCGTCTACCAGTTTCTCTCCTACTTTAGACTTGCCACCTGGTTTGCTCAAGAAGCTACGGCCCTCTTCAGCGTTGCGCTGGTCCATATTGTAAAACATGTTCTGCAACAAGTCGATAGAAGCGGCTGGTTCTAAGATAACGGTATACTTGCCTGGCTCCAGTGCTTTGGCGTTGCGTGAAGTAGCAGCTTTCTGGGCGGCAATTTCAGATGCTTTGCCTGTATCCAGCTTGCTTACGTCTGAAAAGTCCTGCGTTACATAACCTGAACCGGTGCCATCTTCGGTACGCATTGTTACCGAAAAGTCTACATAGGTAGATGGATGATAGGCAAACAAGCCTTTGTTATTCATCTTAGCTGTGAAATTCGTGTAGTGCTCCAGGAAACCTGCAGCCGTCAAGCCCTTATCAGTAGCCGCTTTTATACTTTTAGCTGCTGCATCGGCTCTAAAGGCTGGGTCAATCTTAGCCGTAGAGTCGAAATGAGCCTTTGTGGTGATATATTCCTGCGGCCCTAGCAGCTCCACATACTCCGGGCTTTCAGGTGCCAGGCGCGCGATCTCCTCTGAGCGGCGAATTACTTTTTCCAGGGACTTATCGTCGAACTCGTTGATGGTAGCTACTCCTGAGCGTTTGCCAAACCGGGACTCCACCGCCAGTGACACGTTTTCTTCCGCACCGCTCGTGGATACTTCGTTTCTGGCATAGCGGATGTTGCCGCCTGTGTTGCCGTTAAGTGTAATCTCACACTCATCGGCTTTCGAAAAACCCAGCGCCTTCTTTAGTATAGCCTGAGCTTCTTCTTTACTTAATATAGCCATTTTACTTAATGCTCAATTAGAAGGTGAAGGATTAGATTTTTCTGGCCGTGTTGATCACGTTCACACCATTAAAACGGGTATGGGCAGAGCCATGCGATACCGCGCTTATCTGGCTCGGCTGGCCCTTGCCATCGAAGAATGAGCCGAACAGGCGGTAATCGCTCTCGTCGCACATATCAGCGCATGAGTTCCAGAATTCCTGGGTGTTGCTCTGGTAAGCCACATCCTCCAATGGACCAACAATTTTACCTCCTTTGATCTCGTAGAAGGTAGTACCACCAAACTGGAAGTTATAGCGCTGCTGGTCGATAGAGTAGGAGCCACGGCCAGCGATGTAAATGCCTTTATCTACTCCGGAGATCAGTTGATCCACGTTCTTCTTCACCTTACCTGGTGCCAATGAAACGTTTGGCATACGCTGGAACTGTACTGAACTCCAGCTATCGGCGTAGCAGCAACCATGAGACTCAGGTTCGTTAATGATATGCGCCTGATCGCGGATAGCCTGGTAATTGACCAGCACACCGTTTTTGATTAAATCCCACTGCTTCGTCTTCACACCTTCATCATCCCAGCCAACATAGCCAAGAGAACCCTTCTGGGTTTTATCAGCAAAGATGTTCACCTTATCCGAACCATACTTAAAGTTCTTCGATTTCCACTTATCCAGCGTAGCGAAGGAGGTACCGGCATAGTTAGCCTCGTAACCCAGCACACGGTCCAGCTCCAGCGGGTGGCCAACAGACTCGTGGATGGTCAGGCCAAGGTGGTTCGGATCAAGCACCAGGTCATACTTACCAGCCATCACCGACTTGGCAGTTAACTTCTCTTTAGCCTGCTTAGCAGCCAGAGCGGCATCCTCTAGTATGTCGTAGGCGTAGCGGTAGCCAGTCAAGCCTGTACCTTCAGGTCCTTTGATCTTTTCTGATGCTTTCGGGATCATGTATTCCCAACCCATGCCCATAGGGGCACTCAGCGCCTCACGCGTTTTGAACTTACCAGAGGCTTTATCTACAGCCGTAACCGTAAAGTTTGGCCAGATGCGGTGAATATCCTGATCTATGTAAGAGCCATCGGTAGAGGCAAAGTATTTCTGCTCGTTAACCTGAAACAGGGCAGAGTTTACGAAGTTAGCGCCGTTATCCATGGCAGCGGCGTTGGCTGCTAACAGTAGATCAGCCTTCTCGCCTACTGGCACCTCAAAAGTATTCTTTTCAATTGGAGTTCTCCAGCTAACTTCACCATAGCCTTTTACAGGAGCCAGCTTTACAGGTTCTTTCTGCAGTTTAGAGTTAGCCTTAGCGATGGCTACTGCCTGCTCTGCGGCTTTCTGCACACCTTTATCAGTTACATCGGAAGTAGCAGCAAAGCCCCAAGTGCCGTTTGCCAACACACGCACACCCACACCGTAAGACTCGGCGTTTACAATATTCTGCACCTGCTTTTCGCGGGTAAAGATGTACTGCTGCAGGTAACGGCCAACACGCACATCAGCATAAGATGCCCCTTTGGATTTAGCGGAGTTTAGAGCCACATCGGCCAGGCGCTTTTTCAAGGCCACATCAACCTGCTCCAGCGCTTTCTCCGGAGAGATAATGTCGCCGAACACAGGAATTGAAGGCATCATTAAGCCTCCAAAGCCTAGCGCCGATAGTTCTAGAAAATTTCGTCGTTTCAAGGTGTAGAAAAGTTAGATAAGTTCTGTGAGTTTAGTTTTGGTATCTAAGTATAGTGATTCTATTTTTCTTCTCAAAGTATGCGCCTACCACTTAAGCTAAAAGCTAGCTTTTTATAGATAAAGAAGGCCCGCTTTTCTACCAATTTAAAGGGCATAAACAACAAAAGCGCAGAGCCTTTGCAGACTCTGCGCTTTATACAGAAATAGCGTTTTCTAATAAATTAGTTGAAGGCTCCCGAAGTGGCCATACCTTTGTTGCTGCTAAGCAATACTCCTGTGTCAATACCTGAAGCAAGCTTATTGTCAGCAAAAGAAGGCACTTCGAAAGAGAAGCCTACCGCCGACGCAAGATCGGCTCTAGACTCTAATACTTCGATTTTCACATTGCCAATACCCTCGTCATGAAAGTCGAGTTCGCGGGCTGCAGCCTCTGATACATCAATGATGCGGTCGCCTACAAAAGGACCTCTGTCGTTGATGCGAACGATAACCCATTCATTGTTGTCGAGGTTGGTCACTTTTACCTTTGTTCCGAAAGGAAGTGTTTTGTGCGCTGCGGTCATTTCGTACTTGTTGTAACGCTCTCCGCTGCTGGTTTTTCTGCCGTGGTAACGGCTGCCGTACCATGATGCCTCACCCTTTTGGGCTTTGGCTTGGCTCGTGCTGTTTTGTGCAAAAATTGGTTGGCCGATGCCGACAAATAGAAAAATGACTAATGTAAAAATAAAGCACTTTCTATTATGTATCATATCACTTAATAGTTGGTGAAGCCGCAAAATTACGGAATTTGTTTCTAAACGCGGCCTTTTAAGGCATTATTGCCTACAGAACGTAGGGGGATATGGGTAAGATGTGTAAATTTAGCCTAAGTCAGATTATGAAGAAATCACTGTTTAAAGCACGTATGGCAATATTTTCATGCATCTGAGGTATAGAAAATAGACTATAAAAAATAATGAAAAAATTTTTCTTGACAAACCGATTTTGGTGCAATTTCCTTCTGATTTTGCCTTTGCCAGACTACAAACGTATAGCAAAACAAAGCAATAGACTATGGACTTCGGAAAGCTGGCGGACATTAGCCGCGTAGATTTTACGCTGCCCCCAAACCATCCTGATACACTGCCGCTGCTACAGCAGTCTGGCTCTTATTTAAAGCCGCAGGTATACGTGGGCCTACCTGTGTGGGTAAACAAAGCGTGGGTGGGCAAGTACTACCCTGCTGGCATCCCGGAGAAGGAGTCGTTGCTGTGGTATGGCAAGCAGTTTAACACTATTGAGCTTAACAGCACGCATTATCACATTCCAAGTCCCGACACGATTGACCGCTGGCGAAACATGGTGCCACGTGGCTTTAAGTTCTGCCCCAAGTTCCCGCAGCTAATCAGCCATGAAGCAGCTTTACGCAGTACGCAAGATGTAACCGCCGCCTTCTGCTCGGCTATTGCAGGGCTTGAGGACAAGCTGGGCGAAGCATTTCTGCAACTGCCGCCATCCTTTGCACCCAATCAGCTACCTGACCTGGAAGCATTCCTGCAGTTTGTACCTGAGAGTGTACCTCTAACCATTGAGCTGCGCCACCCAGACTGGTTCGTGGACAACATAGCCAGCATGGAGCTGTTTGAGGTGCTGGAGAAATATAAAGCAGGCACTGTACTAACAGATGTGGCTGGCCGCCGCGATGTGCTGCACATGCGCCTTACTACCCCATCGGCTATGATCCGTTTTGTGGGCAATGGTCTCCACCCAACAGATTATACCCGCATTGATGCCTGGGTAGAGCGCCTGCAGGAGTGGTTCAGCAATGGACTGCGCCAGCTATACTTCTTTGTACATGAACCTGATAATACGCTTGCCCCGGAACTGGAGATTTACCTGGTAGAGCGCCTAAACAAAGTATGCGGCTTTGACTTAAAACTGCCGAAGAAGTATGTACAACCCGTGCAGGGGGAACTGTTCTGAAAAAAAGGCAGGAGGTTATACACATTTGCCTACTTAAAACTGTGCATATGTGTATAACTGCGACTATTTTCTATGAAACTTCACTATCTAGAGCATAGCATAAAAAAAGCGGCTACCCCAGATGGAGCAGCCGCTTTTACTTTCTAACAGCTAAACACTATAACTTAAACGTATCATCGCTTAAGCCTTTATTCACTTCAATATTCTGTACCTCTGCTTTAATTGTCTGAGGGCCTACAACTGTCTCAGTTACATAAGGGAACTTCACACCATTCACTTCCTTATAGTTGCCATAGGTTTTAGTCTGCGTAATGATGCCTTGCGGTGTCTCCAGGCTATTCACCTCTTTCAGGCGCAGGCCAGAATCTTTCGCGAAGTAATGGGTGGCTTTCTGGCCATTCGGCTGCGTTACCTCAACAGCGAAAGCCTCTATACCATCTACACTCTCTACCCCAGTTAGCTTGGTCTTAATGCCAAGCTTGTCGTACTGCAGCATTGGGAACAGGTTAGCCTCCAACTTCTGCACCTTTAGCTCCTCTGCGGTCATTTCTTTGTTCATGCCTTGCATCGGTGCCTCCATCTTACCTTTGTTGCCGTTGATGATTACACGCTGCATCGGGCTGTTATTCATCAGCACCTGCACGGCAAACTTATCGTCGCCTTTCTGCTGCTGCTTAAACACTAGCGTCATACCCTGTATGGTAGCGTTGCTTGTAATGCTTACATCTTTCAGCTTCTCTATATTAGCCTTTCCGCCGATAGCTTTGATGTAGTCATTAATTACCTGCTCTGCCGTTAAGCCAGCAGGAACGCCCATGGCCTTACGATCTACTTTCTCACCTATTGTGTTATAGTAAGTGATCTGGCTATCATCCTTGTCAAACTTTTTCAGCTTAGCGGCAATCTCAGAAGCATTACCTACAGCCAATACATACATCTTATCAGGGTTGATGTATTTCTGCGCCACACGCTGTACATCTTCGGCAGTTACAGCTTCTACCTTTTTCAGGTAGTTTGGATAATAGTCTTCCGGCAGGCCATAGCGAGCAGTGTTGATAGCATATACTGCTACCGTAGCCGGGTTCTCTAAGCCGCGGCCGAAGCTACCCATTACATAAGCTTTTGCATCGCGCAGTTCTTCGTCACTTACGCGCTCGCTGCGAATCTTAGTCAGTTCGTTCATGAACTCAACCACCGCACTGTCGGTAACAGCATTTCGCACGTTGGCACTAGCATTAAAGCGGCCCAAGATTTCATCAGAGTTGATAGAAGAATAGGCTCCGTAGGTATAGCCGTGCGTTTCGCGCAGGTTCTGGAACAGGCGGGCATCCATGCCACCACCTAGTATGTTGTTCATCAAAGATGCCGCTACGGCATCCTCTGCACCTGGCTTCAGGTCGATAGGATTAGTTAGCACCAGTGAGCTCTGAACTGAGCTTGGGCGATCAACAATCACCACCTGCGTTTGCTCCGGCTGTTGCGGCAGCTCATACTTAGCCTCCTGCACAGTGCCTTTTTGCCACTTGCCAAACGATTTCTTCAGGAGCTTTTTCATCTCCTTCGGAGTAACGTCACCTACTACGGCCAGGTAGCCAATGTTTGGCTTATAATAAGTGTTGTAGTAGTTCTGGATGTCCTGCAGCGTAAAGTTATCTACCGTCTGCTCTGTCATCAACTCCCCATACGGGTGGTCTTTACCGTACAGCACCAAATTATGAGTGCGGCTGGCAATAGCATCCGGGTTGTCCTTCGACTGTGCCAGACTAGCCTTCATCTGCTTTTTGATCTTGTCCAGCTCCTCCTGCGTAAACTTCGGATTCAACAAGGCATCTGTAGTAAGGTCAAGCAGAGTAGGCAGGTGCTTCTTTAAAGAAGAGGCATTAAAACCCGTAGAGGAGAAGCTCAACTCAGCACCAACAAAGTCAACCTGCTCATCAAACTGGTCTTTAGTTCGGTTAGTAGTACCGGTGCGCATCATTTGTCCGGCAGCCTGTACGTAACCTGCTTTATCGCCTTCCAGAATCGGGTCGCGGTCCAGCACCAGCGACAAAGACACTACCGGCTGTTTGTGGTTTTCTACCACGTATACTTTCAGGCCGTTCTTCAAAGTAAAGTGCTCGTACTGACCTAGCTCAATTTTAGGAGCGGGCCCCGGAGGCGGTGGTGTTTCTTTAGTTTGTGCCTGTGCCGGCATTACACACATCAGTGCCAGCGCCAGAAATGCAGTACTATATAATTTCTTTATCATGATTGCTTTCTTTAAGAAAGGATACAAGTATCGAGACACAGGACGAAAGACTTATTGTGGTTTTCAAAAATGTCTGGCCGCGTAGATCGCTTGAGGTTTGTATCTGGATACTTTGTATTACCCTCTTATGTCTAAAGTCTATTTCGGTTGAGCTGATTTTGGCAGGTAGTGAAGCACCACACGATTGTTCTTAGTCAGGTACTCCTTAGCCACGCGCTGGATATCCTCCTTCTTCACGTTCAGGTAACGCTGCAGCTCTGTGTTGATCAGGTTGGCATCGCCGAAGTACACATGGTAATTTGCCAAGCTCTCGGCTCGACCAGCCACCGTGCTGTTCTGCTGCACAAAATTGCTTTCTACCTGGTTGCGTAGCTTCTGGAATTCGCGATCAGAGAGTGGCTCTGTCTTTACGCGCTCAATCTCAACATCCATTGCTTGCTCTAGCGCATCTACCTCCACACCCATGTTGGCAATGGCAAAAGTCAGGAACAGGCCTGGGTCTTCGGTAGGGAAGGGAATAGAGGCTGCGGCCACTGCTTTCTGCTGTTTGTCTACCAAGGCTTTTGGCAAACGGGCACTCTCACCACCCGATAGCAGGGTAGTTAGCATAGAGAGGGCGTAGAAATCGTCAGTGCCTTGCTCAGGCACATGGTATGCCTGAATAACTGCTGGCAGTTGTATGTTGTCATACACTGTTTTGCGACGCTCTTCCGTCTGCTTCGGCTCTACAACGTCTGGGCGCGGGATCTCTCGGGTACCTTTCGGAATGCCTGAAAAATACTTCTCGATCATCTTGCGAGTTTCCTCTACATTAATGTCGCCAGCCACAGAAAGCGTTGCATTATTCGGCACGTAAAAGGTCTTGTAGAAATCGCGGAATTCTTCGATGCTGGCTGCGTTCAAATCCTCAAAAGAACCAATAGGCATGGTTTTGTATGGGTGCTTAGTGTAAGCCAACGAGAACACGTTCTCACCCATAGAACCGTATGGCTGGTTATCGATACGCTCACGCTTCTCCTCCTGCACTACCTTGCGCTGGGTTTCCACACCAATCTCATCCACCTTAGCGTGCTTCATGCGCTCAGCCTCCAGCCACAACCCAAGTTCCACCTGGTTAGATGGCAGTAACTCATAATAATAGGTGCGGTCAAAAGAGGTATTGGCGTTTAACGCGCCGCCTGCTTTTTGCACTAATGAGCTGTACTCGCCCCGATCAATATTTTCTGTGCCCTCAAACATCAGGTGCTCAAAAAAGTGAGCAAAGCCTGAGCGTCCTTCTACCTCATTCTTAGAGCCTACATGGTACAGCACCGACACTGCCACGTTAGGCGTAGAATTATCCTGGTGCAGGATAACATGCAGGCCGTTCGGGAGCGTGTACTCCGTGAACTCAATCTTGTTGCTCTTGCTTTGCGCCATTGCAGCCAGGCTGGTGGCACACCACAAAAGGCAGATGATAAACTTGCGTTTCATGTGTTTTATTTGGTTGAATTTAGTGAGTATGACTTTAAAGTCATCTGTAATTACTGTGCTACAGCACATAAATTTAGTACTATCTTGGGCAAGATACTAGTTTTGGAAGAGGCCGCACCTCTCGTTTCGGCCAATCAGGCGGGCATGCAGATAAACCTGTTCACTTCATAGACAAACAGGGGAGGGAAAATTTGCTGCAAGTTCTATAGAGTACCGCTGCTTAGAATAGCAGCTGCAGCTGACTAACAACAAATTTCTTAGGTACATTGAGCAACAATGATATTACAAAAAAGCCAAACAAGACATATTTAGCTCGCACCACTTCTTTGTGCGTATTGGGCAGCAAACTAAAGGTATGTATCAAACTTATAAACACAAGGAAGCTAAACGGTGAAAGAAGGCGGTAATCCAAATCGTCAAAGTGTGACAATGTACGCAGTGCCAGTATAGCCATTAAGTATAGGCTAGCTATACCTGCACAAGCAACAGCAAACTTGTTCTTCTTAAATGCTTGCCAAAAATTGAAGTGCCTGTTTATTGTAAAGCAGATGTAAAACAGTACCAGCAGTTGCAAAGCAGCTGTGACATATAGTAAATAATCTGGTTGGTTAGCAGGCCTGTACTCCCGAATGATAAGAAACTCGTTCAAAAGTCCTCTTAGCAACATTTGCACAAAGCTACCTGCGTTTTCCGTTTCTGCTTCTAGTCTATCAAAACCTGTGGTAAAACCGCTTAAGGCGTAGTTGGTATAAAGATAGGCTCCCGCAAGTATGGTTAAGAGTACAGCACTAACGAGTAGTACAATAGCCGCCCTAACGTTTTGCCTATACCCATAGTATAGCCCAAGCAACACAGGTACACCAAACGAGAAAGCTCCAACATACCGCAGTAGAAACAGCGTAAGGCAAAGCAGGAATATGAACACAGTGTTCCTATAAACATCCTGCTGCTCCCAAACCTTATAGACAAGGTGTGCTAACAGCAGCAAGCATAACAGAAAAGGAGCCTCAGACCATGTGAAGCTGTAGACTTCCATAAAAGTATAGGCTCCGTACACAGAAGCTAACAAGTAGGAGTACTGACGGTTCAACTGCCTAAACAACGCGAATCCACCTGCCAGCAATAGCAAGTTTAATACCTTCGATGACCAATATATACTTATGGTTGTAAGCTCTGAGAACAAATAAATAAGCACAGGATAACCTACTGGCCACGTAGAAAAGTAATGCCTGCCTGTTCCATCAGAGTTCAGCACATAAAATCCATAGCCATCTTTCAAATTTTGTGCTAACCCCAGATAAGCTTTTGAATCTGGGCTAAGATAGCCGGTACCCTCTACGCTAATCCTAAAGAGAATAATAACAGCCGTGGCTACATATAGCAATAACAGCAGTAAATCAGCTTTATAAAGACTTTTCTGATTAGTTAGTTTTTGCACGTGGAGTCTGTGTTATAGAAGTTGTGAAAGCAGAAACTTCTTTGGCAAATTAAGGAATAGTGATAGGGCAAAAAAGATCGCAATGATATACTTTGTGCGTTTAGCCCCTGTAATGCTATCCGGCAAAGCAACGATGTAGTTAACAACTGCAAAAAGCATCAGGAAAGTAAAAGGGGACAGGAGGCGATAATTCAGTGGATCGAACTGGGATATACTCCTTAAGAAAACCAGTACAAGTAAGTAGGCCACTGCTACTACCACAGCTATGTGAGAGAGCAAGTTCTTTTTCATCTCATAGATTACCTTTTTGCTCTGCATTCGCATTACCTTAATAATATAAATAGTCACTATCAATTGTAACACGGCAGTAGCTACTGTTAGAGCATCTGGAATACCAGACAGGTAATAATTCCTTATAAGGAACAACTCTACTGTTAATCCTTTCAACGCCATCCAAAGCACTTCAATTGGAGTCTCCATGTCTGTTGTTAAACGTTGCGCATCAGTATTGAAACCGGCTATATAATGATTATGGAACACATAGCTACAGACTATTGCCACATTAAGCACAAAGGCAGTAAATAGGTGCTTGCTTAGGCTTTTCCGCCCCTCTACCCAACTTATCAAACTAAATAACAACGTTACTCCTCCTGCAAAGAAGCCTACATACCGAATGAGGAACATAAAAGCTGCCGAAGCTAACAAAGCATAAGCCGTCATAGCTTTACCACTGCTGTACACTTTATAAAGCAACACAACGTAACACAGGCACCCAAACATAAATATACATTCAGACCAAGTGTAGGAGTACATTTCTATAACCGTGAATGATCCATAGACAGAGGCAAGAACATAAGAGTACCTCTGGTTAATATGCCGCAACAGAAGAAAGCCCATGCCCACAAAAAGCAGGTTAACTACCTTAGATGCCCAGAAGAGGCTGAGTCCGCTAACCCAGGAAACTGACACAACTAAAACAGGATAACCAACAGGCCAGGCCGTAAATGGAGTTAAAGCATTTACTTGACCTGTATGAAGCCCATATAAGTCTTTGATAATGAATTGGTCTCCATCCTGTAAACTCCTCGCAGCTTCTAAGTAATATTCAGAGTCTGGGGATGTGTAGCCTGTACCTTCTATAGTAACTCTCAGAACCACTGCTGCACAATAGAATATGTACAGCAACATCAGCAGCAGGTCTGGTCTTATTGATTTATTCTTCAGCACAATTCCACTATTAATACATCCTTGGCAACTCAATCCCTTTTATTTTGCGGTATAGCCCTAATGCCGCCTGATCTGTTAAGCTAGTAACGAAGTCGCAGATGTGGATAATGCGCTCATAGTCAGTTGTAGTGCTCGGTAGTTGCAGGTAGTGGGGCGGAATGAGTGCTGCCAGCTTACGGTGGTGCTTCGACTCAGGCTTGAAAACAGCTTTTATTCCAGCGTCTAACAATCCCCCTAACACCTCAAAGCCTGCTGCTTCTATTTCTAATACAGGTCTGTTTTGGTAGATTAACTTAATAGACAGATCCTTGACCTGGTCTAGCACAGGCTTACAGCTTAGCTCGTTTATTAGCGGCTTGTCATATGTGCCAGCTAGAATCTCTTCCTCATGCTGTAGGAAAATAACAGTGGTCTCTTCTATCAACCTGCCGATGATACGTGCACGCAGGTATCCTATTTCCTCGCGCCAGTCATAAAAAGTAAGGCTTGACTTACGGTTAGGGTCATCGTTCAGTATCTGCCGAAGCAGAGCCAGCCCTTGTTCCTGTGGCACTAAACCCAGCTTCAGCCCATCTTCAAAATCAATGATGCGGTAGCATATATCGTCGGCGGCTTCCACCAGGAACGCCAGTGGGTGCCGGTGGTAAAACACCTCTCCCTCATCCCCTTTTTTCAGCAGGCCCAGCTCTTGCGCAATGGTGTTAAACCATGCCTTCTCCGTCTGAAAGAAGCCGTACTTCTTTTCACTGGTATTTCCTTTACTTGAAGAGATAGGCAACGACTCTTTCGGATATTTGGTAAAGGTTGCCAGTGTAGTATAGGTTAAACTAAGTCCGCCGGGCAGGCTACAGTGTGCCGGGTACGTATACGTCAGTACACGAAAACCTGCAGCGTTGCCTTCGTAGCGGTGTAAGTCAGCTTTTTCAGCTTCTGATAGGTTAGCCAAGTATGGCTGCGACTCATCGCTCTGGAAGAAAGCCGAAATGGCGTCCTCCCCGGAATGCCCAAAAGGCGGGTTTCCAATATCATGAGCTAGACAGGCCGCTGCTACCACATCTCCAAAGTCAGCTTCCTGTATATTCTTTTCCTGTGCCAGCTGTGGGTAACGTTCCAGAATGCTTTTGCCTACAATCCGGCCTAATGATCGCCCTACCACTGAGGCTTCCAGGCTGTGGGTAAGGCGCGTGTGCACAAAATCACTCTCTGGCATAGGCATCACCTGCGTTTTGTTCTGCAGCCTTCTAAAGGCTGAGGAGAATACAATACGGTCGTAGTCGCGCTGAAATTCGCCTCGTACCGACTCATCTGAAGTATACTTTTTATCAGTCGTTTCGAAGCGTTTTTTAGAGATGAGTTTATCCCAGGTGGTAGTGTTGTTAGGCATAAAAGGTTAGGTAAAGGCCGAATTGATTTGGCTCTTCCAAATATAGCCTTATACCTATAACAATACCAGTTCATTAGATTAGAACCAGTGCCTCATTCAAAAAAGCTTGATGGTGTAACAATATTTTTTTCTGACCCCATGTTACAAAATGCATTCGTTTTGACAAGACAAAGTGCTACTAGTGCTTAAAAACAAGTATTACAGTTTCAGACTGCACGAATATCGGCTTATTCCTGATGTTACATAAGTGCCTATAAATACCTTGTGTTATAGAATTAAGCTGCCCAAATTTGTATCACGTGCAACGCCATCCAAGCTTAGAAAACAACTTATTGCTCTAAAAGCCCTTAACTATGGCAAGTATACTGTAGCCGGAGTTTCCATGTGTTTCGCTACTGTATCACTAAGGCCACACACTCTTAGAAGGCAGTCAGTTTATAGCTCCCCACTATAAACTAACTGCCTTTTACGTTTCTGAAGTACTGCCAGCCAGATTATCAAATACCCTACAACCTAAGCTTCTGCCAACTTCTCATATTTCAAAGTGAACGTTAATTCTACCAATGTCTATACCTCCTGTTCATTACAACACCTGATTTTAGGTAGCGTAAAAAACATATAAAACACTAACCACCAATTTATTAACATTAATAGATTTTAAAATAAGAGGAGGACAAGCTATGGCAGATTTAATAAAAAGGAGAGGAGGAGCACCGATGCGCTCTGTTTTCTCCGACTTCTTTAGCGATGTAGATCGCTTCTTCGAAAATGACTTTTTGAGAATGCCTTCACAAGTTGGCCGCCAGATGATGAGTAATGTGCCTGCCACCAACATTAGAGAAAACGAGAAGGACTTCACCATTGAGGTAGCTGCTCCTGGGCTAAACAAAGAGGATTTTCATATTGATGTGAATGAGGGTGTGCTGACAATCAGCTCTCAGCGAGAGGATGAGCGCACGGATGAACAGGAGAATTTTACCCGTCGTGAGTATAATTACAGCTCATTCAGCCGCTCTTTTCGCTTGCCCGATACTGTGAAAGAAGACGATATTAAGGCACGGTATGAAAACGGGGTACTGCACGTTTCTGTGCCCAAAGGTACAGAGCAGGAGCGGCCAAGGCGCCGGATTAACATTGACTAAGTACTTAACACAGCGGCCCCGGAGCATGTAGTTCTGGGGCCGCTGTGTTTGTGTTGTGTTTAATTATTATAGCTTCAGGATCTTCTCTGTGCCGCTCTGGTTGCTTTCCTGCCATTTAAGGAAGTAGATACCTGCAGCCAGACTACTTAGGTCGAGCGTGTATGAACTTACTCCTGTGCTGAAGTTTAACTCATACTCTTTTACAATTTGCCCCTTCGCATTGTAGAGCTGCGCCTGCATGGTTGCACCACGGTTTACCAAGTAGTAGAGGGTAAGCTGACTACCGTTTTGAGAGCCTTGCCCTGAAACAGGATTCGGGAAATACCTTAGCACCCGAATATCTGCCGGGTTAAGCACCACCACCCGTGGCGAGAAACTGCTCTCACCATTCTGATACACTACTTCTAGCCTGTAGTAGGATTGGTTTCGCAGCGGGTCTAAGTCAGTGAAAGTATACTGTAGCTCACCGCCATTGCTAGGCCCTTCAGATTCTACAGTGCCCACATCACTCCAATTTACTCCATCTGAGCTACGCTGCACTATAAAGTTATCTATGTCCTGCTCATTGCGTGTAGTCCAGCTCACTAGCACAGCATTAGATGTTGTAAATTCCGCCTCTAACGTCAAGACTTCTGGCGCTAAGTTACACTCGCTGCTTTGGCTTGGCTCTATAGGGCCAGGCATATCTCTGCAGAGGAATTCATCAAGCGTCTCGCCCTGCTCCAGGCTATGAGCCATTACCAGTTCTGCCCCTTCAATATCAAGCGAGCTTAGGTCGCGTTCTAGCCGCGCGTATTCTATGGCATAATACATAACAGCACGCGGCAGATTAACGTGGCCCAGCTGGTGCGCATGGCCGAGCTCGTGCAGCATTACAGTTTCAAAATCGAACTGCTGGCTACTTGGGCCACCAGGACCATACTGCCAGTCTATCTGCTCATTAATCTCCATATCAAACTCCGTTACCCAAAACAAAGTGTCAGAGCTGCTGGCGCAGCCTTCGTAACGGCTTATGGTTCTGGCCAAGACAGACTCTCCAACTGTAGACTGTGAGGCAAAGCGTATTACCGAAGACCCGTCATCTGCAGCAGCATTAATGGTAGTGGAGCCACCTAACTTCCAGTTAATCTCCGACACGCAAACCCATGTATTTACTGCTCGCCTGAAGCCCTCTTTGGCTGGCAGCCTATTGTCCATACTTTGGGCAAACAAGATGGTATAACCTCCAGCGTTATCTTGCTCTGTAAGTATAGGCTTAAAAGATTTATCGTCGAACTCTACGTTGGAGTAGGCAAACTGTAGCGTAATAGGAGTGACGGAGGCAAAAGAACTGCCATCGTTGGTTGTAACGCGGATAGGTCCTGAGCCGGCAGTACCCTCATCTTGCATTACCGACGGAATATACATTGTGATGCGGGTGTTTGTCCAGGAGATGTACTCTGTTGGCAGCGGCCTAACCCAAGTCTGCCCGCCATCGTCTGCGTTTCTAAATTCTACATGCCCCTCGCCACGGGTGTTGCCAAAGCCAGTACCGTTTATGGTCAGAATTCTACCCGTACCAGCGCTTGCCACTGCTGGCGAGAAGGATGTAATAACAGGTGCCAACGGAGCACTTTGATTTTGTTTCTGGCTTTCCTGAACAGCAGATACCTTAAGCTTCTGGTTCTCGGTAACGGTTCGGAATTTCTTTCCTGTTTTTTTAGTAACAGCGTCGTATAGCTCCTGCACGTTAGCATAGTTTTCAAATACTCCGCGTGCTGTTCGGTTCTTTACATCATACTGCACAAAGCCCTGCTGGCTGCCATAGGCTCGGGTACTAAGGGCAGTCTTGCCAGGCGTGCGTTGCACTAGTTGCTGCCGCTTCAGAAAGAATATCCCCTGCTGTCCTTGCCTTAACTTAAGTGCTGTCGAGAAGACGTGCTTCTTCAGGCCTATTGCGCCTCCTTCTGTCACAATCTCTACTAACTCGGTTTGTACCTCGCCTTTAAACAGCTTGTACACTTTAATGATGTTGGAAGTATAGATATTCTCCTGTCGTGCATCCCAAAACGACTCCTGTCGCACAACTTCGCCTTCTATTACCATTTCGGCCTGCTGCACACGCTCTTCTAGCGTGAGCGGTACCATATGCTGGTTATCAGAGGCAAAAGTATAAGAGGCAAACAGAGTAAGGAGCAGTGTAAGCGCAGCACGCAGACACGCCAGAGCAGGAGTATTCGTTTTAGCCATAGAGTAGTGTGGGTGATGATGATACAACAAATCTTCAGGCCAGCCGCAGAGGCAGGCACTGCATACTTACGCAATTTACCGTATACAGGGATACTTTCCCCTGTTATAAAGTATAGCCTGCCAGCTACTTAAAATAATAAAGCCTACCTTTCTTTACTTCAAAGGTAGGCTTTATTATGAAATATGTCTAGCCGCGGCTAAGGCAGAAGCTACTCCTCCTTATCTGGTGCCAACCACTTTTTATACTTGTTGTATACTTCCTGAGGCTGCTTTTTGCCGTTAATGAGCAGCTCATCATTATTGATTTGAATGCTCAGGTTGCTGCTGTCGCTCTCTATCAAGCCGTCCTTTACCAACTCCTTCTTCATCTGCTGCATTTTTTCAGCCTGCTGCTTACGACGCTTTTCCATTTCCTCCCGCCGAACTTCCATTTCGGCTCTGCGGGCGCTCATTTCTTCCTGGTGTGCTCTCATTCTTTCTGTGTGTTCTTTGTGTCGCTGTACCATTTCTGTTCGTCGTAAGCTATCTTGTTGGGTATGCCTCCTGATGACTCTTTCTTCGTACCTCATCATGCCCTGCTCCAGTTTCTGCAGCTCTTGCTCATACTGCTTTCGTTCTTCCTCATACTTCTTCAGGTCACGCTTATACGCTTCCTTTTCTTTTTTGCTTGCCCCTGCTGGTGGGGCTGGTGGGGCAGGAGGAGCAGGCGGTACACCTGGAGCCGGTGGTACCGGTGGAACTTCCATCACCTCAAATTCCCTGAAGTGTCTTCGGCTTTGCCCTCTGGCTACTGCTTCCTGTTGTCGATCTATTATTACCTCAACCTCCTCGCGCGTTGCCTTAGAGGCGTTTTTTGTTGCCTGTAAGCGCTGGTCCACGAGATCCTTATACTGATCAATGTCCTTTTTCGGGATACGCTTTCCGTCCACGTACAGTTCTTTTACCTTTCCTTTTTTGTTGGTGATGATAACGACGCTGCGGTTGTTTCCCTGAGCGTCCTGAGCCGTGTACGTTACAGCACCTGCATCATCCTCAGAGATCTCTGCAGCTGCAGCGGTTTCTTTAGCAGGCTTAACTTTCTTCTGTTCTTCTAATGGCTGCCGCTCCGCTACTGCCCCGAAAGACAAGGCCAACAAGCCTACTACCAGCACTAGCCCAGCTGCGAACCCTTCTGTAAACGTTGGCTTCAGTGGCTGACCTACCAAACGTTTGATACGGGTCATCAAGGATCCTCTGTTGCCTGAAAAAGCTACTGCCATACCTGGCGCTGCTGGCATACGCATGGCTTCCAATTCTGTAAGGGCTCGGGCATAGGTTAAGGTATCGCCACAAAGAGCTACAGCAATATCATCGCAGCAGTTTTCGCGCTCGGCTCGCACCACTCCTGATACCCACCACATAGCTGGGTGGTAGAAGTATAGCATGTCTACTACAGACTGCAACATGTTAAGCAAGTAATCCTTACGGAGGATATGCGCCAGCTCGTGGGCAAGCACTGCCTCTACCTGCGCCTGTGTAAGGCCTGTAACAGCGCCTATCGGTAGTAGTATAACCGGCTTCGCCACACCTATTGCCATCGGTACCTTTACCAATGCCGACTCTACCAATCGCACTGACTGCTGCACGCCCAACCGCTCACGCAGGGCATCTAGTTTTTGCTGCCACTGCACACCCATAGCAGACGTTTTATAGTGACGCAGGCGTTGTGTGTATGCCAGTCCACCCATAAACCGGATTGCCATCAGCGTTAGTCCCAGTAGCCACAGCGTTACTAAAAGTGGCAGCTGCTGCTCGAAATATACCTGGGTGACAGAAAAAGGATCAGCCCAGAAAGGAGTGGTGCTGACTGTTATAACAGATGCTTCAGTAGTAACCGCAGCTGTACCATACTGGCCCGGCACCTCTTGTGAGTGATTTGAGTAGTAGGCGAAAGTGCCTGCCGAAAGCACTAGTTGCAGGAGCATTGCTGAACTGGCCACTATGTAGCGGACTCTGGCTGAGTGGCGATGCAGCAGCACCAACAGCAGGCTCAGCAGTAGTGCCACAAAGGCACCCTGCCACAAAGCGTGTAGCAAGGTCCAGCCAAGGGCACTTACTAAGCCCTCCGGTATCAGGTGTTCGATTTGGTTCATTTTGTACCTCCTTCCAATTTATCTAATAGGTTTCTGATCTCATAGAGTTCTTCTTTGGATGTGCGGCTGTTGCCAAGTGCCTGCATCACTAGTTTACTGGCCGAGCCCCGGAAGGCAGTATCCAGAAACCGGTTCAACAGCTGCTGTTGTGTGTCCTCCTCCTGCAGTAGAGGTTTAAAGATGTGCGAGCGGCTTGATTTGTCGGCCTCCAGCATTTCTTTTTCTGTCATCAGCTGCATGATTTTTAAGGTAGTAGTATAGCCTACTTCCTTTGTTTTGCTTAGCTCCTCATGCACAAATCGAACTGTGCTAGGGCCATGCTGCCACAGCACCTGTAAAATCTCCAGCTCGGCTTCTGTTGGCTTTGGTGTGGATTGTATACTCATCGTTGTTAATAGGTTATACTTCTGCAATGTTGTACTACAAGTATATACGATTAGTTTCGTACATCAAGCATTTATTTACGATTTTTTTCGTAATTGCCATACATACAAATGCTACTGCACCGCAGAAGAGGGTAGAGCTAATGCTGTTTTTTATAGGGAAAGACAGAAGGTAAGCCAAGGAGGCTGCTTAAATACTTGCAGGAGACAGAATGAAACAGGCCTTAACTACCTACAAAGCAAAAGAGGCGGCAGGTATAACCCTGCCGCCTCTTTCGTATTTCTGTTAATCTGCGTTCGTGCGCCCTTACCTCAGGATTTTGAACTCTGTGCGTCGGTTCTCCTGGTGCAGTTCTTCAGCACATGATATGCCGTCTCTACACTTATTAATAAGCCTTGTTTCACCGTAGCCTCTTGCTACCAGCCTATTACGGTCTACTCCTTTAGATACCAGGTAATCTACCGCCGACTGCGCACGCAGCTGCGATAAAACCTGGTTATACTTGTGCGTCTGGCGGCTATCTGTGTGGGAGCTAAGCTCGATACGGATACGCGGATTGTCTTTCATCATCTGCACCAGCCTATCTAGCTCTAAAGCGGCAGCAGGCTTGATGTCAAACTTATCCAGGTCGTAATAGATGTTCTCAATTACGACAGGCTTGTTTGGTGTACTGCGGATAAACGTCAGTTCTACCTCTACTGTATCGGCATCATTTAAGCACTCTGGTGTAAATGCAACAGTCTGCGACAGGTATCCTTTCTTGCTACCTTTGATCTGGTACTTTGTACCTGCCATTACTGGGAAAGAGAAGTTTCCTTCTGCATCTGACTTTGTCTCAATAGCCTCTTCGCTACCATCCACGTACAGTTGCAGCATGGCATCTGGCACCGACGTTATGATAGTTTTGACCGTTCCTGATTGTGCGAACTTTTCTACAACTCTACCCACCAATAAGCATGGGCCCTTGTACTCTTCAAACGTAAGAATGTCATCGAAACCGTTATCAGATAAGCGGCTGGATGAAAGCAGCCCTTTTTTACCTGTGCTGTCTACTTCAATGCCAAAATCATCTTGGGAAGTATTAAGCGGGTACTGTAAATTCTCTACTTGCGTCCATGCTTTGTGTGTACCATTTGCTCTGAAGAGATCCAAGCCTCCCATACCCATGTGGCCGTCGGAAGAGAAGTACAGCTTACCATCCTCTCCTAAGTTTGCAAAGCTTTCGCGGCCGCTGGTGTTTATTACAGGCCCTGCGTTTGTAGGTTTTCCCCAAGATCCATCAGCCATGCGCTCACTATAGTAAATATCTGTTTCGCCATAGCCTCCGGGCATGTCTGATACAAAGTATAGTATCTTCCCGTCTGGAGAAATGGCAGGATGACCAATAGAGAATTCATCCGTATTATTATACTTGAAAGCTTCTACATTTTCCCATTTAGAGCCATTGAATTTAGACATATAGATGCCGTGGCGGTTGGTGTGGGTACCATTATCGCTGCCTTTAAACCAGCTTGTTGGATCAGAGTTCACGCTGCCGGTTGCCCTCTTTTTCACCACATGCGTGCGGGTAAAGTATAGCGTTTGGTCTTTCTCCAGGTAGTCGGCAGGGCCGTTATGGTACTCTGTGTTGATAGACGGAGGTAGCGGCACCGGATTAGCCAGAGTTGTGGTCGTGTCTGACAGCTTTTGCGCAAAGTACATCTGGATAAAGCCATTGCCAGTCCAGTTGTTACGCGCAGTCTGCTGCTTGTTGCCTACTTCCAGTCTGTCAGAAGAGAAGAGTAATCCATCCTTGGTACGCACAGGACCGAAGTCGGCGCCATCAGAGTTTACCACCTCCATCTTTTCTACTACATAAGGCTTAGGGTTTTTCATCCACTTCTTAGCTGTATCGCACGAGGCAGCCATGCGCAAGGCCACCTCGCGCTGTGCCGGCACTTTTTCGCTATACTCTAGAAACAGCTGCTTTGCCTTGTCATAGTTAGCATTACGCTTAGCCGACTCTGCATAAAGGTAAATGTTAGCAGGGTCTGAATTAGGGAAGGCTATAACCTGGGCATACCAGAATTCCGCCTCTTTGCTGTTGTTAAGGATGCGGTAGCTGTCGGCAATGCGCTGCACCACCAAGAGGCTCGGCTCCTCTTTCTCCAGCACCTTTTTGTAGGCTTCCAGAGCCAGACTAAACTCAAAGTTGTTAAAATACTTGTCAGCCTGCTTCATGTCCTGTGCCAGCACAGTCATGAATCCGCTGGCTGCCATCCAAACCAGCACCAGGGCAAGGGTAAACGTGCGCTTCATATAAGGGTATTGTAAACTATAGGTTTCTTGGAGTCAGAATTCGGCCATACTTCTTCTTCAGGAAGTAGTAACCTACCGACACCTCGTGGCTTGAGTAATTTCTAAATTTGTTGAGGCTAATATCGTAGGAGTAGCCTATGCGCAGCTTCTGTGTCGCATACACCTGTGCAATCAGCACCACAGCATTGCGCTTATCCAGCTCCTTCATCTGCTGATCCGTGAACATCGGCAAAGCAGTACGGTAAGAAGCTCCTAGCCACAGGCGGTCAAACAGCAGCACGAAGGAGTTCAGGTCAACTGCAGTAGGGCTTCTGAAGTCTTCCTTTACCAGTACACTTGGCTTCAGACGTACATTTCTGCTTAGGTCAAACACATAACCACTCGACAGGAAGTAGTGACGGCGCGGTGTGGCTATCTCTGTCTTACTGTCTTTGAATGGAACCAGGTTTGCTACCGACAGGCCTGCATAAAAGCGCTCAGTGTTGTAGAAAGCACCAATCTTTAGATCTGGCAGCACTTGCGATACCCGTCCCTCCGGGATTGCCTGGTCCGGCATCTCACTTCCTGGATCCAATCGGGTACCATCTAATACATACTGCGACACGCCTGCTGCTATACCCAGAGCCAGATCAGAGTAACGGTCCAGCCTGATTCTGGTAGAAAGAGCTCCGTAAACAGATGTCTGGCTCTGCGCTCCGATCTCATCGTTCAGCAGGTGCACTCCCCAGCCCAAGCTCTTGTTGTTCGTAGGGCCGTCTACACTCAATGTCTGAGAAGTAGGCGCACCCTGAAGTCCTGTCCATTGGGTACGGTAGGTACCGTTTATGCTTGTTATCTCCTTACTGCCAGCATAGGCAGGATTTACCACCAGCTCATTAAATATGTACTGGCTGTACTGCGGAGCCTGCTGGGCAAAGGCCGACGGAGCCAGCGCAATGCCTATCAGTACAAGAAGTTTCTTTATTGGTTTAATGTTCGTTCTCATCTCCTTACCTTACTATCATCACGTAACCTTTAAACATTTTATCCTGGCCGTCGCAGAGCTTCACACGCACCATGTAGAAGTAGGTGCCCTCGCTCAGGTTGTCGCCGTCCCAGTCGTTTTTGTAAGACTTGCTGTGATATACCTCGTTGCCCCAGCGGTTAATGATCGTTACTTCGTTATCTGGGTAGTTTAACAGGTTCCTCACCTCCCAGCGGTCATGTGTGCCGTCGTTGTTAGGAGAGAACACGTTCGGGAAGTGTAGTTCGCTATTAGCCCTGATTGGCTGAGGCGTAATGTAAAGCGGCTCATCAGTACAGCCTCCGTTGCTCACCACCACTGAAATGTCGCCGTTACCAAACCCTGCGGTTACAGTAATCTTAGGTGTGCCCTGGCCAGAGGTGATAGACCATCCTGCCGGCACCGCCCATGTATAAGTAGTGGCACCCGGAACTGGCTCTACTTCATAGCTCAGGCCTTCGCATGGCGTACTGGTATCTCTGATAACGGTAGCACCTTCAGCTGGCATAACAGCTACATCTAATGAGGCTGGATCTGTAGTACCGCATCCGTTTACACCTTTTACTGAGATGGTGCCTGCATTTTGCCCTGCTCTTACGGTGACAGTTGCCGTACCTTGACCTGATACAATCTCCCAGCCTTGCGGAACCGTCCAGGAGTAAGAAGCGCTGTTGCTTGGGTTCTGAACTGTGTAGCTCACTGTACTGCCAGCGCAAATACCCGTTTCACCAACAATGGCTTCTGGAGCAACTGGCTTAGCTGGTGATGGCACAACTTCTAATTCAGCTGTTCCGCTAGCTTGGCAGCTGTTTACAGCCGTTACTCTGATTGTGCCAGCTGTGCCGTCTACTAGTACCTCGATTGTGTTTGTATTGTGGCCTGATACAATCTCCCATCCTGCCGGCACTTCCCAAATGTAAGAGTCTACATTTCCGGTGGTGTTGGCTGTTACGCTATATGTAGTGGTTACGTCCTGGCAAGGGTTTACTGACCCGATAGAAATCTCTGGTGTTACTGGAATAGATTGAGGCGCTACATCCACACTAGCTGTTCCTCCATTGCCGCAGGCATTTACAGTTGAAACCGTTACCTGGCCTGCCATTGTGCCGGCTGTAACCGTAATGCGGGTAGTTCCCTGACCAGAAGTGATAGTCCAGTCAGCAGGCACAGTCCATGCATAAGAAGCTGCACCGCTTACTGGGCTGATGCTGTACTCCAAGCCCTCAGTACCAAGGCAGAAGCTTCCTGTTGGAGCCGTTATCGCTCCTGGTGCAACCGGAGTATTGTCAGCTACTTCTACAGCCAATGTAGCAGTTCCGCTACCACCGCAGCTATTTGCAGCTGCTACAGTCACGTTACCTGCTGTTGTGCCCACTAACACTTCAATACTTGTAGAGCCTTGTCCGCTAAGTATCTCCCAGCCCTGAGGCACAGTCCATACATAAGAAGACGCTGTATTTACAGACTCAATGCTGTAGGTGGCAGTGCTGTTTGTACATGCTTGCGGCGACCCGGCTATTGGTCCTGGTGTGGCAGGTGGAGCTGTGTTAAGCAGAATGGCCCGCGAAATAGAACCGCCATCGCCGCACTCATTTAATGTAGTTACAGTAACAGTTCCAGCCACAGTACCGACCTGTACTACCACAGTTGCCGTTCCTTGACCAGATAGAATTGCCCAGCCCAGCGGTACGCTCCATGCATAACCTGATGCGCCATCTACTTCTTTAACAGAGAAAGTAGCCTCGCCTCGGGCACAAACATCAACATTACCAAGTATAGCCTCTGGAGCAACCGGTGCTGTGGTTGATGGCACCACTTGCAGGCTACGCTCTATACCTGGCCCGCAGCTGTTTTCTGCTGATACTCTTACTGCACCTCCTGTACCGTTTGTAATTACAACAATAGATGTTCCGTTGTTCTCTAGAATTCTCCAGCCTGACGGAACACTCCAGTTATACTTGAAAGCATCTTTTACTGGGTCAATGCTAAAGGTGTAGGTGGCGCCTACACATGGCACGGTGCTACCGTAGATTGGTCCAGGCATTCTTGGCACCTCACTAGTAACCATAGCCGTTAGCTCCGACTCTTCAGTAACACCACAGGCATTAACCGCTCTCACAGTAATTACAGTCGATGCAGTGCCTGCATTTACAACTATTCTGGTTGTACCCTGACCAGAAACAATTTCCCAGCCATTATTATCGCCAACTGACCAGATATAGGAAGAGGCGTTTGCCACTGGCTCGATCGAGTATACTATATTTTGCTGTCCATTACATGCAGATGGCAACCCGTTGATAGCACCTGGCTGATCAGGGATTGATGGTAGCAGGGTTACATTTAGGCTAGCATCCGCTCCTGTGCCGCAATCATTTTCGCCTTTCACAGTTACTACTCCGCCTACTTTACCGGCAGTCACAGTTATACTGGCAGTACCTTGGCCCTCAGTGATGGTCCAGTCAGCAGGAACAGTCCAGATGTAGCTGTTCACACCTGCTATTGGATTCACACTGTACACGTAGTCAGTACCGTTCTCACAGACTTCTGCAGGACCATTGATAGGAGTAGGAGGGGAAGGAGGCGTTGTCTGAGGCACCACGTCAAGCTCGCTTACAGCACCAGTACCGCAACCGTTAATGGCGGTTACAGTAACCTTACCGTTATTTGTACCTGTCTCTACTACAATTGAAGTTGTACCCTGACCAGAGACGATCGTCCAGCCAGCTGGCACAGTCCACACATAAGAGTTTGTACCAGTAACCTCTTCTATACTATAAGTAGCGTTATTCCCCACGCAACCATATTGCATACCAGATATCGGTCCTGGCTGCAGTGGCACATCTTCTGTTGGTACCACAGTTAAAGTACTTGGATCACTAGGACCGCAATCGTTCCAGGCTACCACAGTAATCTCACCGCCGTTAGCGTCAGTATTTACAACGATTTTAACAGTGCCCTGACCAGAAACAATTTCCCAGCCGCTTGGCACCGTCCACTCATAGCTTGTGGCATTGGCAATAGGCTCTACTGAGTATTCTAAACCAACTTGATTAATACAGGTATTCACGTCGCCTATAATTTGACCCGGAGCTGGGCTTGGTGATGTTACTGGCTCTACTGGTTTAGAAATCGGCTCGCTAACACCACATCCGTTTTCAGTAACTACTGTTATTTCACCGGCCGTGCTGCCTACTCTTACCATCACTTTTCTGGTACCCTGACCAGACTGGATTTCCCAGCCAGCAGGTACCGTCCAATTATAACGCGTGGCTGTAGGCACTTCTGCCACCTCATAAGGTACCACCGTATCCAAGCACCCCTGTAAAGTGCCTATTATCTCTGAAGGCGCCTCTGGTGCAGCGTTGTTTACCTGTACATATAGCGTTTGTGGCTCACTGTCGCCACAGGCATTTGCAGCGATTACAGTTATAGTTCCGCTGTTATCCCCTGGATTTACAACAACTTCTGTTAGGTTCTCCCCAGTCATTGTAGAGCCACCCCCTGATGCGAAAGTCCAGCCATTTGGCAGGGTCCATGTATAGGAAGATGCGTTTTCAACTGGTGCAATGCTATAAGTAACGCCTGTTGCACCCTGGCAAATAGCGTCAGGGCCAGAGATAGGCCTAGGCTGAGAAGGCACTCCTGATAATAATCTTAAATTAACACTTCTTGAAGGACCAGGTCCGCAGCTATTACCAGGCGTAACCGTAATCCAACCAGTATTATCTGGGAAATTTGGATCATCACCTACCGTTACCTCTATTCTTAGAGAGGCGTTAGGTGTATCAAGCTCCCTTACTACCAAGCCATTGGAAGCTACCCATTCATAATATGTAGCTCCCTCTACACTCTCAATGCTATATACAAGCACGTCTCCCCTACATATCTCTACAGGTCCGCTAATTTCTCTGATTTCTGATAGTAGCACGCAGAAACGTACAACACTGTCATCATTAGAATTTACCTCATCAATATCCTCCCAAGAAACACTTACTAAGCTCGAATGAGAACCCGCTCTGTTAGCTTCTGCTTCAACAGTAATAGTTACTTCTTCTTGATACTTCAGCTCGGAAACCAGAAGACTGTTAGTCTTTTCTACATAAGATGTTTTGTTTGGCATAGAGGAAGTATAGCCCTTAACTAAGCCAATGAGCTGACCTAAAGGGATACTTACCCCTCTTGCATTAACAGGCCCATTATTGCGAACGGTAATGTTATAGGTAAGCTTCTCTCCTATTGTATACTTATCATCCCCGCTGACACTCGGAAGCATAGAGAGTTGAACAGCTAAGTCAGTAGGGTGATTTAAAGAATTGCTGCTAAAGATAATAGACCCTGCTTGAGTAGGCGAGATTACTCGGCCCCTTAACCGGGCTCCATCCTCCATCGTGATCTTGCCTTTGGCAAAGATGTTACCCCGCGCGGCCCCTCCACTCTTTACCACCACATTTCCGTCAACCAGCCAGAAAAGATTAATCCCCACAGCATTACTTTGCAGTTCATACTTTTCTACTCTTCCTATAGTAAGGTCGCCCTTAACTTTGATGATAAAGACAGGATTACTCTGCGAAGCTCCGTTTAACTTCAGTATTGATCCGTCATCTAGTGAGGCAGCTCCGTTTATTACATGAACACCAGGGTTCAAAGTTGCACCACTAAGGTTACCATTAGAAATGGTATTGGTAGCTGTTAAACTGGCCATATAAGCCATGGCATCCAGAGCATCTGCCACAGCTTGTTTGGCCAAGTCGTCATTCTTGTGGATGCCTCGTACAGCTGTGCCTTCACTGCCTTCATCTGGCAAGAAACCAGTCAAGTTACCGTCAGACACTCCAACCTTACCTTGCACCGTAGTTTTACCAGTGCTCGAAATACTAGATGATGCGACTGCTCCAAATTCGTACAGAGCTCCAAGAGTTGGCGCCTGCTGAGCAAGAACCCCAACAGACATCATGCAAAAGCACACTAGCGATAGTATGACTTTTTCTAACCAGCTTCTCATTAAATTAATAGTAAAATTTTCTTATAAATTCTTTATTTGAAGTGAAACATTGAGTTCTGCTCTGGCGTACTACATTGTACTAAATCAACCACTTCTGCCGGTGATAACTCATTGAGTCAGTTTTTCTGGTGCAATATTAGACTTTAAAAGTAACATTGAAAAATTATTAAAACTGCACTCTACATTTATCCTCTATAATACACCTAAAATTTCACAATTTTTGGTGCAACACCGTATTTACTCAAAAGTTAAAATAATTTCACCCGCAATCAATATAAGATCATATAGATAATGCTATTTCTATTGCTTCGGCGGCATTATTCTATAACTATAAATACACTTGCCTGCACCAATTATTTTTTGCACTTATACCTTATTGCGACCCCACACAACCCTATAACATCACATACAGGTCCTGCAAAAAAAATTTAAGAATAAACTGATAATAAATCAAATTGCCCTGGCTACTGCGTTTACAGTGGCCAGGGCAATTTGATTTATAGGACGATTAAGACTAGTTAAGTCTTACCACACCCACTGCGGACAAATGATGCGATTGTCGTTGAGCAGCTTAAAGCCAAGAACAACTTCATGCGTACCTGCACTTACCCGATTTAAGTCTGAAGTAGTAAAGTCATAGGAGTAGGAGAGGTCTAGTAATGGGCTGATGTATACACCAACCATTGCCACCAGGGCATCTTCGTGGCGGTAGGAGCCACCGACCCAGAAGCGCTCGGCGTACATTACACGCAAACTGGCATCGATAGAGGCCGGACTTGGATCGGCAAGCTTCACCATAACGGACGGAATGATATCTATATTTTCCGTAGGCTCCAGACGATAACTACCTGTTATAAAGTAGTGCCGCTGCAAGGGCAGTGCTGCCTCACCACGCCTGTCGGCATTAAAGCTGCCGGCATCTTCTAACAGCTGCGCTCCCGCTACGCCCACCGAAAAGTTACGCGAATAGAGCCATAGACCTAAGTTCAGATCCAGCACCGTATTGTTGATGTTGCCCCCACCTAGCAGCGGGTCGTTCTCGTTGGAGAAGTCGAGCTCGTTAGAGTTGACAGAGTTGCGTATTACCCCCGTAGACACGCCTCCCGAAACATTCAGGCTGGTGGTAAGGGGCAGGTGATAAGCATAAGAAACGTTTACTCCTGTGCGGCGCAAGGGGCCTGTTTTATCAGTGTGTATTGTTGCCCCCACACCATGGTGCGCTAAAGCCCGATGATATTTGTTGCTTGCCGCACCTTTATTCAGTGGGGTGTGAGCCGACACATAGTAGGTGCTTGGCGCCCCATCTATGCCTACCCACTGCCGCCGATGGCTAAGCCTGATGTCGGCATAGTCCTCAATACCTGAAATAGCTGGGTTTAGCAGGTAGTTGTTAAGCATGTATTGACTGTACTGGGGCCGTTGCTGCCCCACAGCCTGCATGGCTACGGCAAAAAGAAGCGAAAGTATAAGTATGAGCGGCTTAGTCATGTCTTATCGGATAATAGTCACGTTACCAGAAATCGGCTGTTCGTTTGTGCTGCGCAGGTAAATGAGATAGTAATAAGTTGCCACAGGCAGCTCCTTTCCGTTGTAGGTACCATCCCAAGGTTCGCCGTAGCCTCTCGAGCTAAAGACTTTGTTACCCCAGCGGTTAAAGACCTCTACCCGCATATCCGGATAGTTCTGATAGTTCTTTATTTCCCACACCTCATTCACATTATCGCCATTAGGAGTGAAGGCATTCGGCACATCTATAGCCGGAATCACCTCTACTGTTACACTAGCTGTATCTACACAGCCTTCCGCTGTAGTTATTGTAAGGGTGTAAGTGGTAGTTTCCTCAGGTCTTGCAATTGGGTTCTGCAGGGAAGGGTCGTTTAGCCCTGTAGCTGGCTCCCACAGATAAGTAGCACCACCGGAGCCACGTAACTCAGCAGGCTGCCCTTGTATAATGGTCACATCTTCGCCTGCATTGGCCTCAGGTATTACTACGGTTATGGTGGCTGGCGTCCGCACGGCGCTGGTACACTGCTGGCCATTCACGGCCTCTACATAGTAGGTTGCCGACTGTGTGACGTTATCCACAGGAAACTCTGCGCCTATGAAAACTGGGTTACCGCCTGTGGAGGAAGTATACCATCTGTACTCCAAGCCATTGGCATTGGCAACTGCCAGTGTAGCAGACTCCCCGAAGCAAGCTGTGGCATTGTTCACCGTCAACGTAGGCGCTTCCGGCAACGGAAGTATACTTATACTTGCTACATTAGAAGTATCCGAACAGCCACCGGAGAACACAATTCTACGGAACCAGGTATCGCGGTTGAGCGCGCCGGGCTGATAATTCTGCCCTGTGTTCGTGCCTGCAGCTTCCACAAAGCCTGCATCAGGACCTACTGTGCTGCTCTCCCATAGGTAAGTGTAGCCTCCGGCACCATCTGTTGGCGTACTTCCGTTAATCTGCGGTGGCTCCTGCGATTGGCACACATCAGGCTGTGTGGCCGTAATGGTGTTGTTGCGCAAAGCAGGAGCCACTCTTATCTCCAGCGCCTCAGAAGTATTGGTGCCACAGGAGGCCGAGGTTACCACGCGGCGGAACCAAGTGGTAGTGGTAAGTATACCCGGTGAATAATTCTGCCCGTTGTTAATACCAGCAGCATCTCTAAAACCTGTGTCTGGTCCGGTGGTGCTACTTTCCCAGCGGTAAGTATAGCTGCCGCTGCCGCCTGTTGGTTCAGTGCCGTTTAGTATAGGTGACGCGGTGCCAACACATACCTGCTCTTGCTCGGCGCTGATCTCGTTATTCTCCAGACTTGGGAAAAGCACAATCCGCACGGCTTCTGAGTAAGATGTACAACCGCCGGAAGTAACTGCCCTTCGGAACCAGGTTTCGCCCTGTCGTAGCGCACCAGCCGGTATCGTATAGTTCACATCATCGTTTGTGCCAGGAGCTGCTGCAAAGCCCTCATCAGGGCCGGCTGAACTCACCTCCCACAGGAAAGTATATGGTCTGCCACCGCCACCTGTAGGCTCTGAACCAATAAGTTGTCCGGGTGTGTCACCTTCGCAAACTTCTGTTGGCTCGGCAGTGATAGTGTTGGCGTTGGCTGGCACCGGATCTACCGCTATAATTGACACTACATTGCTTATGTTCTCAGAGCAACTACCGGAAAATACTACGCGTCTAAACCATGTATTACCTGAGACTGCCTGCGTAGGCGTATAATCTTTTGTATTGTTTGTGCCGGGAGCCGCCGTAAAGCCGGCAGTTGGACTGGTGGTACTGATCTCCCAGCGGTAGCGAGGCGCTGCGCCCGGGGCTCCGCCAGTAGGGGTGGAACCGGTGATAGTTGGCGGCACGGCACCTTTACACAGGCTCTGCACCTGCTCTCCCTGTACCTCTATGGTGTTATCTGCAATAGCTGGCACTACCGTGATCGGTACTGGTGTAAAGTCGCTGATACAGATAACGCTGTTAGCTGTATCTATAGCCGCTACATAATAAGTTACATCGTTTGTTAAAGATGGTGTAGTGAAGGTAGGTCCTGTAAAGATTGGAGCAGCAGCAGGATCGTTAGTGTCAAACCAAGCAAATATTGGCCCCGGCCCTGAAGGGGTGAGCTCCACCATATCGCCTTCACAAGCTGTAACTGGCGTTTGTACAATAGGCGCTGCTGGTTGCTGTAGTATAACCACCTCCTGCACAGGCGCTGGCTGCCCTTGATAAATAGCATTAGAGCTACCACACTCGTTTATGGCTTCCACCGAGACAGTATACCTACCGGGCTGCGTGAACTGGTGCCGGTACTGGAAAACATCAGAATTGAAGGTTTGTGTAGTGCTTACCGGCCCAGTAATTGTAAGTCTTACAGTAATATTTTCGCCTAGGTTTTTGTCTACAAACATGCCGCCACCAAGTCCACCTCCAGGACCACTGCTGCTATAGTCTATCTCGGTAGGGCCGCATACAGTAACACTTGGCGGTAACTGCACCTGTGGCCACCCTACCACAATACCCTGCGAGGTAGTATCAGACTCACAGCCATTGGTTACGATTTGCTCTATTGTATAAACTCCCGATTGCGTGAACCTAATGCTAGGCTCGGCAGAGGCAGAATCACCTGTTTCGAAAGTCCACCCTTGCTCCGGCTGCACCGACCACTTATATGTAAGACCCCCTCCGGTGGCACTATCAGCCAATGTCACAATAATTGGCACGCAAGGAGGCTGCTGATCTTCTTCTACCCGCTCCTTGTTCTCTACGGAAAAGTTAGCTTTAGGCTCTTTATTAACATTAAACTCCTGTGTAAACGTCACCTCACACCCATTACCCGCAATCGCTCTGATAATTATAGGGAACGTCCCAATGGTATCATAGGCGGTAGGGTTGGAGATTGGGAAGTCGCCGCGGTTATACTGCTGCTCAGGTTCGCCATTTCCCCAATCTACAAAGTAGGTGCGTATGTTTGACAGGTAGGGCTCTACTGTTTCATTGGCGATAACTGCAAAAACCTCTATTTCATCATCCTCTACAGAGTCAGGTAAACATACCTGAAAGTTCTGCTCTTCTGAGAAGTTTAATTCTGGCAAACGGTTTACAACCACATTTCTGCGCACAGTGTCTGTCTCACAACCTACCGCATTGGTTGCAAATGCCTTCACCTCAAAAGTTTCAGCATCCACTCCTATAGCAGTGTAAGTATGTGTTACTTCTGAGCCTCTGGCTGTACTACCATCACCAAAAAGCCAAGTATATGTTACATCAGGCTGAGGTGCATTAACAGAAAATGTTAGTTGGTCACCAGAGCATATAGGGTTTCCAGGAGCTGGAGTAGGGGTGACAATATAATTGAAAGGGTTGGGCTGCGGATTAACTGTGATCACTCTCTCGCTGGAGGTCGCTGTTTGGCAAGTAGCACCTGACACCCGCACCTGATAGCTTCCAGGTTCGCTCACCTCCAGCCTTTGCCCTGTCTGGCCGGGTAAATCTGCACCGTCCCTTATCCATTGATAAGTGTATCCTTCAGGCGCAACCAACTCAGTAGTTTCTCCCTGACAAAGCACAGTTCGCCCGTTAACGGTTACGTTAGTAGGACACTGCGCCCAACTAGAATGGCTAAGCAGTAGAAGCAAAGGAAGCAAGCTAAGAAACAAATACCTTTGAAAAAGAAGGTGCATCTAGGTAGGAGTTAAGGGTGATCTATAGGCTAAGTATTTTTGCATTACGAAAATCATATATATTAAGATACACAAGCCATTAGCTTTGTACCGGCCACAACGTGTCGCCATCGGGACCAGGGCAGAGGAAGAGAGCAGCGCATACTATCGGTAAGAGGTATGCAGGAGACACTAAACCACCATTACCTCTATTGCCAAAACCTGTAAAAGGTTACAGCGCATCTTTGCTTTTTATTATGTATAAAAAACTAACGATCTGGCTTCCTGTAAATTGCATCACAAAAGCACAAAAACAACAATGCCTGTAACCGGAGTTACAGGCATTACGCTGTATCACTAAATGCTATGGTAAGTGAATGCATGCCTTCATACAAAATAGGCAGCTACTAAGAAATCATAAGTAAATAGAAATCATAGGGCAGTATCGAACAGAAGCTCATTTCTTTGCTTGCCAACAACAGAGAGGGCCTCCATTTTACGCAAGCAGTAGGTAATTTGGCGGCACCTGTGTATAGGCAGTGCCAGTGCTGCGGCTAAGGTCTTGTTGGAAAAGGGTCGGGGCAAACCTAGTGGGATAAACTGTAGAAAATCTTCTGCTTTTGTAAAGCGGTGCGAGCTAACCACCTCCAGAAGCCTTCTATCTTTTATACTTTCCCGCTTTCGGTGTTTGCTGCCCTTGCCATCGCGGCAGCGCACTTCCTCCTCCCGGATCAGTGGAAACTCAACGGTAAAGTTTTCATGCTTAACCAGTTCAGGAATCCGCACCAGTTCCTCAAAAATATCAGTTAGCTTGCCTCTATATGGGGACTTGCGCCTCGACAACACCTTAGTACCGACACGGTCTACCTGCAGCACCCACTTTTCGAAGGTGATAGGATGCAGGAGATGCACCTGGTGCTCCTGAAGTAGTGTCTGCAGTTTTTGGCGAATAGCTGAAAAGTTGCGGGTCTGTATTTCCACCAACTGCTTACCACGTACTAAGTCGATAAAAAAGCCATTTAGCGGCACCTCGAACTGGTCTTCCGGCTCCGCATACCATTGCTTCAGAGCAGCATGTAAAGAGCGCTCATTTTGTACACCTATACCTTTGCTTATCACCTGCTTGCACTCCTGTTCTTTGGACATCCCCAACCCCTGCCTCCGCTATTTAAGAAATGAATTATCCCCAAAGCTAGTTATTTGAGCTGCCTTTTGCCACAAGATGTCGTCTCAGCTTTGCTAAAGCTGCATCTGCACAAAACCGCCTGCAACACTCCTTCATTACAAAAATTGCATTTATTTACTTTTTATCCTGACATTTCCTTGTAAAAAGCGTAAAAACAGAACTCGGTTGTAACACGTCCCCCTGTGCTGCACTTGAGAGCACCCCCACATTTTTAATATAATTAGTGTATGTTCAAGGATACCCCTGAGTCACTTGCCAAAAGCGAGATTGAGCTTGTATCTCAAGTAGCTACAAGCGAAAATCGTCATAAGAAAACAAACAAAACAGGTATAGAAGACTTCTTGCACCAGCTCCCGGATGTAGTAGGTCTCTCGCACCTACGTTGGGACTTTGTATATCAACGGCCACAGCATCTGTTGTCTCGCTTTACCCACTACGGACGTCTTTTCTTTATAGAGGAGCCAGTATTTACAGACACTCAGGCCCCCTACCTGCACACTTCTTCCAGAGGAGAAAACCTGGTACTGGTGGTTCCTCACCTGCCCCCACGGTTTGCAAGAAGAGCAGGTTGAAAACGCTCAGCGCCGACTGCTGAACCAGCTCTTCGTGGAGCGCCAGCTAGAGAAACCTATTCTTTGGTACTACACACCAATGGCCCTCGGCTTCACGAATCACCTGCAACCTGCTCTTACCGTGTACGATTGCATGGACGAGCTGTCGGCTTTCAAGTTTGCTCCGCCACGCCTGAAAGAGCTGGAGCAGGAGCTTTTTAAAAGAGCTGACTTGGTGTTTACAGGAGGCCAGAGCTTATACGAAGCAAAGCGGGAACAGCACCCTGCCGTGGCAGCTTTCCCAAGCAGCATCGACAAGAGTCACTTTGCACAGGCAAAAAAACATTACCACCACCCACCGACCAAGAACCCATACCTGAGCCGCGACTAGGCTTTTTCGGTGTGATAGATGAGCGAATGGATACTAATCTGTTAGCGACCCTTGCCGACGCCCGCCCGAATTGGCACCTCGTGATGATAGGCCCGGTGGTGAAGATCGACCCAAGTATACTGCCGCAGCGCCCGAACATCCATTATCTAGGAGGCAAGTCATACCAGGAGCTACCCGCTTACATCAGCGGTTGGCAAGTAGCTTTGCTGCCCTTCGCCCTCAACGAATCCACTACTTTTATTAGCCCTACCAAAACTCCTGAATACTTGGCAGCAGGAAAGCCTGTGGTATCTACTCCTATCCGGGATGTGGTGCGCCCCTACGGAGAGCAGGGCTTGGTGCACATTGCAGATACAGCAGCGGAATTTGTTCTAGCAGTGGAAGAGGCTATGACACAGCGGGATGACCAGGAATGGCAGCGCAAAGTGGAGGCTTTCATGCAGGATATGTCCTGGGATCAGACTTGGCACGGCATGGTAGAATTGATGGCTCAAGCGAGCCGTGAAAAGCACAGCATCTAAAGCGAAAGGAGGCAGGCATGTTTGATTACCTGATTGTAGGTGCAGGGTTTGCAGGGAGCGTACTTGCGGAGCGGCTAGCATCGCAGTTAAACAAAAAAGTACTGATCATCGACAAGCGCAACCATACAGGCGGCAACGCATACGACCACTACAATGAGGAAGGAATATTGGTGCACAAGTATGGGCCGCACATCTTCCATACCAACTCCAAAGAAGCTTTTGAGTACCTGTCGCAATTCACTGCCTGGCGCCCTTATGAGCACCGGGTGTTGGCAAGTGTAGACGGGCAACTGGTGCCAATCCCAATCAATTTAGACACTATCAACAAATTATATGGTCTTAGCCTGACTACCTTTGATGTTGAAGGCTTTTTCAGCTCTGTAGCGGAGAATGTAGCGTCTGTACGCACTTCGGAGGACGTGGTGGTGAGCAGGGTGGGACGGGAGCTATACGAGAAGTTCTTCCGCAATTATACGCGCAAGCAGTGGGGTGTGGACCCATCAGAATTAGACAAGTCAGTTACCTCGCGGGTACCGGTGCGCACTAATCGCGACGACCGTTACTTTACCGACACCTATCAAGCCATGCCGTTGCACGGGTACACAGCCATGTTCGAAAAACTCCTGGCGCACCCCAACATCAAGATTATGCTTAATACTGCTTATCAAGATATCGTGGATATGATCCCGTTTCGGGAGATGATCTACACCGGGCCGGTAGATGAGTACTTTGGCTACCGTTACGGCAAGCTACCTTACCGCTCGCTGGAGTTCAAGCATGAAACGCTAGATAAGCCTGTGCACTTACCTGCCGCCGTAGTTAACTACCCGAACGAACACGCCTATACCCGTATCACAGAGTTTAAATACCTGACAGGGCAGCAGCACCTTAAGACCAGCATCGTGTATGAGTACCCACAGGCTGAGGGAGATCCTTATTACCCCGTACCTCGACCTGAGAATGCAGCGATCTACAACAGGTACAAGAAGCTGGCTGATGCCACACCTGCCGTGCATTTTGTGGGCCGGCTAGCCACCTACAAATACTATAACATGGACCAGGTAGTGGCGCAGGCACTCACGCTCTTCAGGAAGCTCTCCGCTGCAAAGTCAGTTCAGGCTACAGAGAGCACTGTACAAGAACTAAACGGATCTGGCAAAGTATGGAATGACGCCATAACAGACATCAGCAACAATGGAGTTCACTGAGCAAAAGCAGGATACAGCAAACATTGATACTGCCTCTGAAAGCAGTATAGATAGGAGCACTAAAGCTAGCACAGCAAAAAGAAAAGCCCGTCCTGCATTCAAATTGGAGCAGGACCTGCCTTGGGTTCAGGTAGCCGCAGATGCACCTTACTTCATAACTGAAACCGGTGATAACTGGGCGCCCATTGGGCAGAACGATGCTATTACTTGGCCAGACTTTGCGGGCCTCTTCCGCCGGAAGAACCTGCAGCAGGTAGAGGGCCATCTGGCGTGGCTTGCTGCGAACGGAGTTACTTGTCTGCGCCTGATGTTGGAGTATGCACAGGGGAAACACCGCTACTTTGAGAAACCTGCCGGCACATTTGCTCCGAACATGGTTCAGCTCTGGGACGATCTTTTCCACCTCTGCGCCAAGTATAACATCCGTATTCTTCTAACCCCAGTGGATACGTTCTGGATGTGGATCAAGTGGAAGCACCACCCTTATAATCACCTGAATGGTGGCCCCTGCAAGGACCGCTCCGAATGGCTCCTTTGCTCGGACACTCTAGAAGTGATAAAGAACCGGTTGAGCTTTGTTGCAGAGCGCTGGGGCGGCAGCGGTGTGCTTTTTGCCTGGGATCTTTGGAATGAAATACACCCTGCTCACGCTGGTGGCAGAACAGAGGTATTCGCTGACTTTGTACAGGAACTGAGCCAGCACCTACGCCAGGAAGAGCAACGCTTGTACAGGCGCTGCCATCCGCAGACGGTTTCGCTCTATGGGCCCGTGCTGGACGAGCACCCAGCAGTGGCAGACGTTATTTTCCGACACCCGGCACTAGATTTTGCCAGCACCCACTTTTACGATGCTGCCACGATCAACAATCCTAAGGATACCTTGTGGTCAGCCATCGTGGCGGGGCGATTAGTGCGGGAGGCACTAGAGCACCTGCAGGGCAACCGCCCCTTCTTCGACAGCGAGCATGGCCCCATTCATGCTTTTAAGGACAAGCACATTAGTTTTCCGGAATACTTCGATGATGAATACTTCCGGCACATACAATGGGCGCATCTGGCCTCTGGCGCTGCTGGCGGTGGCATGCGTTGGCCCAACCGTCATCCGCACTACCTCACCCACGGCATGCGCCGTGCCCAGAAAAGCATGGCTGAGTTTGTAAAACTGATCGATTGGAAGAATTTCCGGAGAAAGAACCTAAACAGAGAAGCAAAAGTTAGTAGCCCTTCATTTGTGGTATTTGCCTGTGCTGATGAAAGGCAGGCTGTGCTATGGCTGCTTCGTACAGATAATTACGTGACAGGGGCAGATGGACTGACCATCATAAACCGAGAGGCCGAACCGCTAACGGCAGAGGTACAGATTCCGGGTATGACTTACGGAGTATATAAGGTGACTTGTTGGGATACTTTGGAGGGTATGGTGACAAGCTCTGATCTTGTACATTATACTTCGGGCCCACACCTATTGCTGCACTTACCCTCCGTTACAACTGACGTAGCCGTGGCCATACAATCGGAGCAACTGTAGATTCAGCAAGTATACCTAGAAAGTATAGTAGCAGTGGCGAGTTCTTTGTCAGCGCAAGAACACAAACGGCAAAACATTTTTAAGGCTTGTGGAGAAATTTCCTCTATAGAAAGCTTAGATATCAGAGTAAAAACAAAACGCCTGACTCATTTCTGAATCAGGCGTTTTTCTGAGGTAGCGGGGACAAGACTCGAACTTGCGACCTTTGGGTTATGAGCCCAACGAGCTACCAACTGCTCCACCCCGCACTGTTATTATGATGCAAAAGTATACTAAAGATATTTACCATGCAAGTGTGTATACCTAATATCGTTAAAAAAGTTAGTATTTATTAAAATTTACTGGTTATCCCAAAGTGAATCTTAGAATACTTAAAAGATAAAGGTTGTTGTTCTGATTGGCCAAGCGAGTAAACCAGTTGGAAGATGCCTGCACCTGTGCTGAAACTTATACCTGCTCCTACGCCAAACGGGTAATCATCCTTAAAAGACCGTTCCAAATCGCTGCGGTAGTAGCCTTGGTCATAGAAAAGCAGCGCATAGGAGTCGGCAGCGGTGAAGAGGCGATACTCCAGCGTACTTACAGCATAGCTCGAAGCATAGAAGAAAAAGTCGTCGAAGCCGCGCAAGGAAGCCAAGCCACCCAGCCTGTACATGTCGTTCAGGAAGATGTGATCACTGAAGAGCGCCTCCCCACGTAGCCTTGTAAGCAAGGCGCTGTTTTTGCCCAGACGCAGGAAGTTCTCAAAGCGCAGACTAACACTTAACTGAGATGCCTTCATGTCCAGTGCATCATAAAAACTCTTCTCCAGCTCAGCATTGCGCAGTAGCTTCTTTGTACCGGCAGCAAACTGCAGCTCCAACAGGCGGCCACGCCTCGGAAAGTAAAAATCATCCAGGTTATTCCAGAGATAGTTTAGACCATAGGAGGTAGTTTGGGCATCAGATAGCTCTAGCTGCTGTAGCTTTTGTGGGCTAACTTCAGAAAGGATGCGTGAATTACGCCACTCAGTGAACACGCTAAACTTGCCATATTTCAAAGTATAATACCCTAGCTGTAGCCTTGGTTGCACAGTAATAAACGTGGAGTCTTGTTTGAGCAAGCTAAACTTGGTGCCGGCCTCAAACGGGCTGCCCAGCAGGTTAGGGTGCAGGTACTCCCCATTTAGTATAACAGACCCAGCACTTACCCGCCGCCATTGTAAACCCAGCTGCTTACCAGAACCCCGGATGTTGCGGATATTCACGTTAGCTTCTCCGGTAATCAGCAGTTTATTTTCCCGGTTTGGGTCAGGCAGAAAGCCTACTACTCCGTCTAGCTGGTTTGCCTGTCGATCCTCCAGGAAATAATGCACTTTGGCCTTATCGCTAACAAACCGTACTTGTGGGGCACGGGAAGCTTTTATGTAAGGAAGCTGCGTCAGCATCCGTTGCGATGCGTTTACCTGGTCCTGATTGTAGAGCTGGCCCGGCAACAGCTGTAAATAGCGCATCAGGAACTTTGGCTGCGTTTTAGTTTTACCAACAATCTCCAAGGTGTCATAAGTCACGACAAAAGCTTTGTCCAGCATCAGGGTGGCAGCCACCTTATTGTCTTCTATAGTAACCGAATCTAGCCAAACTGAGGCAAAAGGGTAGCCGTTGCGCTCGGCATAATCAAGAATACGCTGTTGCAACCGCACAAACTCAACAGGCTTGAAGGGTACGCCACGGTAAAACTTCTCCCTGAATCCAGACTCCACCAGAAGCCCTTCACCAATATTCCCGTTACGAAGCTGCGCCCACTCAAATGGTTGACCTACATGAAGTTTCACGTGGAGCGTATCGCGAGAGAAGTATAAGCTATCGGCAGAGGTAAGCAGGTAAGCATCCTGCTGCAGCCGGTATATCAACGCCCGCACCTCCTTTAGCGCCTCTGCAGAGTCGGCAAGCGTTTCCCGGAAGTTATACCTCTTGAGCACCTGTCCTCCAGCTGGCTCTATGGCCTTCACCTGCAACTGCACCTTGTTGGCTGGGGCTTTTTCCGGCTGCTTCTCGGGTTGCTTTTTCTGCTCCTGCTTTACAACAGGCACAGGCTGTGGCGGAGCCTCCTGGGCCCACAACTGCGGTAGCCAAAGCACCATGCAAAATAAGAAGGCAGCTATTTTGTACATTTGTGCAGTTGATTGTTGAATTGTTTGAGGGCTGAATTGTTAATGGTTACAGACACGCCATACTTTACACCTGCAAAGGTAAGGAGTGCTGATAGATTATCTGTTGTACAGGCAACAACTCCAGCTAGTGCAACAACAATCTAATTTACAATCAATTTAAGAATAAAAACTTTGGCCGGAATATACCTCCATATACCCTTTTGTAAGAAAGCCTGTCATTACTGCGACTTTCATTTCAGCACCTCCATGGGGCTGAAAACCACAACCATACAGGCTATTGCCCGCGAGCTGGAATTACGCCAGGATTACCTACAAAATCAGCTCGTAGAAACTATTTACTTTGGCGGCGGCACTCCATCTTTGCTCACACGGGAGGAGTTGCAGTTACTCCTGCAAACCATCAAGAGGCTGTTTATAGTTTCGGACAATGCAGAAATTACCTTAGAGGCTAATCCAGACGACCTGTCGCCAGCAAAACTGCAGGAGCTGCAGGCTACAGGCATCAACCGCCTGAGCATAGGATTGCAGTCGTTTCATGAGCCTCACCTGCAGTTGATGAACCGCGCCCATACCGCCACAGAGAGCCTTCAGTGCGTAAAGGATGCCCAGGCGGCAGGCTTTAATAACATCACAGTCGATCTTATTTATGGTATACCGGCCCCAGACCATAGCGTATGGTACGAGGACCTGAAAACGCTTTTCCCGCTAGGTGTACAGCATGTGTCCTGCTACGCGCTTACCATTGAGCCAGGCACAGCCTTCGGGCGCTGGAGCCAGAAAGGCCGTTTTAAGCCTTCTGAGGATGACTTCACGGCACAGCAGTTTGAGATTTTGTTGGAGCAAATGAAACAGCACGGTTTTGCGCAGTATGAGATATCCAACTTCTGCCAGCCGGGCTACGAATCGAAGCACAACAGCAACTACTGGCGAGGCGTGCATTACCTGGGCGTAGGACCAAGCGCGCATTCTTTTAACGGTTATAGCCGCCAATACAATGTAGCCAATAACAAGAAGTACACAGAGGCCATTAACCAAGACATTGTGCCGTTCGAGTTGGAAGAATTATCATTGGCTGATCAGGCTAACGATTACCTCCTGACGACCCTTCGCACTATCTGGGGCTGTGACCTAAGCCTTCTTGGCAGCAAGTATAACTATCATGTGCAGGCAACACATGCTACCTACCTGCAGGAGCTCCAGGAAAAGGAACTGGCAAGTATAAAAGATGATATACTGTACTTAACAGACAAAGGCAAGCTACTTGCCGACCAGATTACACTGGAGTTGTTTGTTGAGGAAGTATAAAAGAAGTAAAACGGCCTTTACGATAGTGTAAGCCCAATCGTAAAGGCCATTTTGTAGCTGAGTATCGTCTGAATTTATACCAGTGCTTCCTGCCCGCTTAGTTGGTTTACAATATACTTGCCTATAGCCAGCGAGGATGTTGCAGCAGGCGAAGGAGCGTTACGCACATGAATAATGTTTCTGCTCTTTAGAATATCAAAGTCATCAATCAGCTTACCGTTTCGATCACATGCCTGGGCTCTCACACCTGCTCCGCCTTCTACCAAGTCGTTTTCCTGCACTTCCGGAATCAACTTTTGGAGCGCTTTTGTAAAGGCAGCCTTCGATAAAGACCTGTACATTTCTCCTAAGCCTGTTTGCCCGTATTTGGCCGCAATCTTCCAGAACCCGGGCCAGGTGAAGGTATCTTTTGTGTCCTTTAGGTTAAAGTTCTGGAATTTATACCCTTCCCGCTTGAAAGCTAGCACAGCGTTTGGCCCTGCCTCCACACCGCCGCGAATCATGCGTGTAAAGTGCACTCCCAGGAAAGGGAAGCTAGGGTCTGGCACAGGATAGATCAGAGTTTTTACCAGGTGCTCTTTCTCCTTGCTTAGTTTGTAGTACTCCCCTCTAAAAGGAATGATACGCAGATCGTTCTCTTTCTCCGTCATGTTGGCCACCCTGTCTGAGAATAGACCTGCACAACTTACGATATTGTCCGCCATGTAGGACAGCTTGTTTGTCTCTACGAGCACCATATTTCTTTGAGTATGGATGTTAATCACCTTCTCCCCAAAGACAGCCTCACCTCCATACTTATTCTGATAAAGATCCAGTAGCTTATCAGCCATCTTAGGATAGTCGATGATTCCCGTTTGTGGAACATGGATGCCCTTGATGCCTGCACAGTGAGGTTCTATTTCCTGTATTTCCTCCCTAGACGACAGCTTTCTCAGGTTCATCAAGCCGTTGTTGATACCTCTTTCATAGATATCATTCAACTTATTCACCTCTCCTGGCGTGGTGGCTACTATAACTTTACCACAAAGCTCATAGGGTATGTTATGCTCATCGGCAAACTCTATCAAAGAGTTGTAGCCGGCTATGCAGTTCTTAGCCTTGAGGCTACCTGGCGCATAGTATATGCCGCTGTGCATTACACCACTGTTGTTTCCTGACTGGTGCTTGGCCACACTACTTTCTTTCTCTATGATCAGGACTTTGGCATCCGGGTTCTTTTGCTTTAGATGGTATGCGACGGAGAGGCCGACCAAGCCCGCTCCTATTACAATAGTATCGTATTTTTTAACTGACATGTTGCTAGGTATCCTTTCGTTGAAATAAGCACTCTCACTCACAATCACTCTCGCGTTGTAGGAAAGCAAGCAGGCTTCTATACGATAGGGTATATCTAAAGATCAGAATATACCTAAATATTTGTGCAAAAATTCCTGACGAATAACTAAGGCTACCCTTCTTCTGCTTTAACCTGTCTTCTGTAGATGCAACACCAGAAGTAACAAGTCTCGTCTATTTCTGCTATACTTGCCAAAAGCACGAAGTATGACAACAGCCACTATCACTTACCTGGATCAGACCTACTCTTTTAACCCACTGGAGCCACAGGACATTTCGATGCCCCTGCATAACGGGCAGCCACAGCCGGAGTGCTTCTGGGCAGAGCCGGTTGCGTTCGATGTAATCAGGGTAGGGGACTTTGTCGGAAGTGTGGCAGAAGGAGGCAACACAAATTATAAGCGCGTACACGTAACACCCCACGGCAACGGCACTCACACCGAGTGCTACGGACATATATCTCCCGACGAAAGTGCTACCATTCATAATTGCCTGAAGCGTTTTTTATTTGTGGCGCAGCTTATCACTGTTACACCCAGGCAGCAGGAAAACGGAGACGAAGTAGTGATGCTAGAGGATGTACTAAGCCAACTGCAGGAGATAAAGCCAGAGGCAGTTATACTTCGCACGCTGCCCAATACGGATGCTAAACTTACCCGCCACTACTCTGGCACTAATCCACCTTACCTGGACTACCACATTGGTGAGTACTTGGCAGAGCAAGGTATACAGCACCTGCTGCTCGACCTGCCCTCGGTAGACAGGGAATCGGATGAAGGCAAACTCTTGTGCCACCACGCCTTCTGGCAGTACCCGCACAATACCCGCAGCAGTGCCACCATCACCGAACTGATCTTTGCTCCACAGCACATTTCGGACGGTTTATACTTGCTGAACCTGCAAATCGCCAGCCTGCAGCTAGATGCCAGCCCCAGCAAACCAGTACTGTACCGACTGCAGCAGCTATAAAAAGTAAGGCTGGAGCTATTGCCCCAGCCTCAGGTAGTTTAGTTGTTTAAGGTGTGTGGTTTCTAAAATAAGGCTTCTGCCACTTTTCTTACTGAGCCAGACTTACCCATTGAGTAGTAGTGCAGGCATGGTACGCCAAACTCCATCAGCTCTTTTGACTGCTGTATTGCCCATTCTACGCCTACTTCGGCGGCGGCCTTGTTATCTGCGCAGGCCTCCACGGCATCAGCCAAATCGCACGGAATGTCTATGTGGAAGAGGCTTGGCAACAGCGACAGCTGTGTTTTAGTTGTCAACGGCTTTAGCCCTGGAATAATGGGCACGTCAATACCTTCCTCGCGGCACAGCTTCACAAAATCGAAGTACTTCTGGTTGTCGAAAAACATCTGCGTAACGATGTAATTTGCGCCCAGCTCAATTTTCTTCTTCAGCCAGCGCAGGTCCGACCTCAGATTTGGCGCCTCAAAGTGCTTTTCAGGGTAGCCAGCCACTCCGATGCAGAAATCGGTGCCATTGTTGTTCAGTTGCTCATCATCCAGATAGCGGCCATTGTTCATATCTACCACCTGCTCTATTAGTTCGGAAGCGTAGTTATGTCCGCCTGCCTCTGCCACAAAACGCTGCTCGCTTTTCACGCAGTCGCCGCGCAGCACCAGCACATTATCTATACCCAGAAAGTGCAGGTCGATAAGGGCATTCTCTGTTTCTTCTTTGTTAAAGCCCCCGCAAATCAGATGCGGCACAGTGTCTACTTTGTAATTGTTTTGGATGGCCGCACAAATACCCACCGTACCCGGGCGTTTTCTGGTGGAGCGTTTTTCCAACAGGCCATTTTCCCGCTGCTTGTACACATACTCCTCGCGGTGGTATGTCACGTCGATAAACGGCGGGTTAAACTCCATCAACGGGTCAATGTGGTTGAATAGAGTCTTCATGTTTTCTCCCTTCAGCGGAGGCAGTATCTCAAAAGTGAATAAGGTCTTCCCGTTGGCGTTATTGAAGTGGTCCGTTACTTTCATATATATTGAAAGGGTGAATTTTTAGTTAGGTTTAAGGTGCAGTTTAAATAAGACAAAGCTTTTACTGTGTCTTATTTAAACTGCCTGTTGTGCTACTGGCTTCGGTTCGTAGTTCAGGTTCGGCGACAACCAGCGCTCCAGCTCTTCTTTTGGCATGTTTTTGCGCTTCGCAATGTCGGCCACTTGGTCTTCTCCTATCTTGCCCAGGCCAAAGTAGCGCGACTCCGGATGCGAGAAGTATAAGCCGCTTACTGCTGCTGTCGGGTACATGGCCAGGTTCTCGGTCAGGATAACGCCTGTTTGTTCTTCAGCCTTCAGCAGGTTAAACAGCGTGATTTTCTCCGTGTGGTCCGGACAACCAGGGTAACCTGGCGCAGGACGTATGCCCTGGTACTGCTCTTTAATTAGCCCCTCATTGTCCAGGTTTTCCTGCGGTGCATAGCCCCACAGTTCCTTGCGAACTTTGGCGTGCAGCAGTTCGGCAAAGGCTTCGGCTAAACGGTCGGCCAGTGCTTTCACCATGATGGACAAGTAGTCATTGTGGTCAGCCTCGTACTTCTCTACCAGCTTCTCAATACCAAAGCCAGTGGAAACTACAAACCCGCCGATGTAATCCTGTTTGCCTGTTTCTTTCGGCGCCACAAAATCAGAAAAAGCCAGGTTTGGCACATTGCCGCCTTTCTTACCCTGCTGCCGCAGCGTGTGGAACTCCGTGAGCATGTTTTCACGTGAATCATCGGCATAGACTTCTATGGTATCATCGGCTTCCACGTTGGCAGGATAGAAACCTACCACCGCACGTGCTTCCAAAAGTTGATTGTCCACTATCTCCTGCAGCAGTTGCTGCGCATCGGCAAACAGTTTGCGCGCCTCTGCTCCGTATTCTGCATCATCCAGAATCTTCGGATACTGGCGCTTCAGCTCCCAGGTATGGAAGAACGGAGTCCAGTCAATGTAAGGCACGATTTCTGACAACGGATAGTTTTTAAACACTTTGGTGCCCAGGAAGCTTGGCCTCGTTGGCTGTGTGGCCTCCCAATCTACCTTGAGCTTATTGGCGCGCGCTTCTTCAATGGTGGCGAAAGAACGCTCTTTGGTGCGGCTCAGGTGATCTTCGCGCAGCTTCTGGTATTCTGCTCTGATTTCGGCCACATACTCCTTTTTATTGCTGCCCAGCAGGCTACCTACTACGGTTACACTACGGGAGGCATCGTGCACGTGCACCACCGGCCCGCTGTATTGCGGCGCGATTTTAACGGCTGTGTGTACGCGGGAGGTAGTGGCTCCGCCAATCAGCAGGGGAATCTTCATGCCTCTTCGTTCCATCTCCTGCGCCACATACACCATTTCATCCAGTGAAGGCGTAATCAGACCGCTCAGGCCAATGATATCCACCTTCTGTGCTTCGGCCTCTGATAATATCTTATCCAGCGACACCATCACGCCAAGGTCAATCACCTCATAGTTGTTACAGGCCAGTACCACGCCCACAATGTTTTTGCCGATGTCGTGTACGTCGCCTTTCACGGTCGCCATCAGGATGGTGCCTGCCGTTGATTTGGAGGTATCGGATGCCAGTTTCTCCTGCTCCATGAACGGCAGCAGGTACGCTACGGACTTCTTCATCACACGGGCACTCTTCACGACCTGTGGCAGGAACATTTTACCGGCACCGAACAAGTCGCCTACTACGGTCATACCGGCCATCAGCGGACCTTCAATCACCTCTAAGGTTTTAGTGGCTTTCTGTCGTGCTTCCTCGGTGTCCTCTTCTATAAATTCTACAATGCCTTTTACCAGGGCATGCTTCAGGCGCTCTTCCACAGGCACTTTGCGCCAGCTGTTGTCCGCCTGTGCAGCACCCTTGCCTTTGCCCTTGATGGTATCTGCATAGGTTACCAGTTTCTCTGTCGCATCCGGGTGGCGGTTGAAGATGACGTCCTCAATCAGGTCGCGCAGCTCTACAGGTACCTCGTCATAAACACCCAGCATACCGGCGTTCACAATACCCATGTCCATGCCGGCCTGCACCGCATAGTACAGGAAGACTGTATGCATGGCCTCGCGCACCAGGTCATTACCGCGGAATGAGAACGACAGGTTACTTACCCCACCACTCACTAGCGCGTGTGGCAGGTTAGCTTTTATCCATTTTACCGACTCCAGGTATTCTACTGCATAATTGTTATGCTCTTCTATACCGGTGGCAATGGCTAATATATTCGGGTCGAAAATGATGTCTTGTGGCGGGAAACCTACTTCTTCTGTCAGGATGCGGTAAGCACGTCCGCAGATTTCAATTCTTCGCTCTAGTGTGTCGGCCTGGCCTTCCTCATCGAATGCCATCACAACGGCAGCAGCGCCATACTGGCGCACTTTGCGGGCCTGCTGCTTAAAGTTCTCCTCGCCTTCTTTTAAGGAGATGGAGTTGACGATGGACTTACCCTGCACACACTTCAGGCCTGCTTCCAAGACCGTCCATTTAGACGAGTCGATCATGATCGGCAGCTTAGCTATGTCCGGCTCGGAGGCAATCAGGTTCAGGAAGTTGGTCATGGCCTCCTCAGAGTCCAGCATACCTTCGTCCATGTTCACGTCGATGATCTGGGCACCGCCTTCTACCTGCTGCTGCGCTACCGAAAGAGCCTCTTCAAACTCTCCGTTTACAATCAGGCGGGCAAATTTTTTGGAGCCGGTTACGTTCGTGCGCTCGCCCACATTCACAAACAGGGTTTCCGGTGTAATGGTAAGCGGTTCTAGTCCGCTGAAGCGCGAGTAAGCAGGAAGCTCAGGAACGACACGTGGTTTATGTTTGGCAGAAAGTTCTGCAATGCGCCGGATATGATCCGGTGTGGTACCGCAGCAGCCACCTAATATATTTATCAGGCCTTCCTGCAGGTACTCCTCTACAATAGCACCCATTTCATCTGCCGTTTCATCGTAACCGCCAAAGGCATTTGGCAGACCGGCATTCGGGTAGGCACTGATATACACATCCGCAATACGCGACAGTTCCTGGATGTGTGTTTTCAGCTGGCGCGCCCCCAGGGCACAGTTAAAACCAATGCTGATGATAGGAGCATGCGAGATAGAATTCCAGAATGCCTCTACCGTCTGGCCAGACAAGGTACGGCCGCTGGCATCGGTAATAGTACCAGACACCATGATGGGCAGCTCTTTGCCGCCATCCTGCACATATTGCTCTGCGGCAAAAAGGGCAGCCTTACAGTTGAGCGTATCGAACACCGTCTCTATCAGCAGCACATCGCAGCCACCATCCACCAGGCCACGCACCTGCTCATAGTAAGCTTCCACCAGTTGGTCGAAAGTGATGGCGCGGTAGCCAGGGTTATTTACATCCGGGGAAAGGGAAGCTGTACGGTTGGTTGGGCCAATGGCGCCGGCTACAAAACGCGGCTTGTCCGGGTTCTGCGCTGTTACCTCGTCTGCTGCCTCGCGTGCCAGCCTGGCCGATTCATAGTTCAACTCATACACCAGGTCCTCCATATGGTAATCGGCCATGGCAATGCTGGTGCCGCTGAAAGTGTTGGTTTCCACAATATCGGCACCAGCGTTCAGGTACTCCACGTGTATGGCCTTGATAATGTCCGGGCGGGTGATGGAGAGCAGATCGTTGTTGCCCTTCAGGTCACTGGGATGATCTTTAAAGCGTTCGCCACGGAAATCTGCTTCTGAAAGCTGGTAACGCTGAATCATGGTGCCCATCGCGCCGTCCAGCACGAGCACACGCTCCTTCAGCAAACTATGAATGGGATGTTTTGTCATTTTCGGTGTCTTCTTTCTTCTCTAAGTCTTCTACACAACTTATCAAGAAGGACACCTGAGTTTAGGCAGGAGCAATCTTATCTTCCCTGGCAATGCACCAGGAGGGAGTTAGCACCAAGCTTTATACATGGTTGCTAAGACGTCATCGGGCCCTATCCCTCAGTCTTTCTTGATAAGAGATGCAAATATAATGGGATATCCGTAGAAAGTAAATATTTGTTGCACCAGGCACACCTTTACTTTTTCTGAGAAGGCCATAAATGCGAAAAGGGACACTGATGCGTCCCTTTTCTTGAAGAGGTTTAATTTATTACCTATAACCTCTTTGTTATTTATACGCCAGTAAAACTGGTTTGTTGCTTTCCGCTGCCTAAAAACAAAAAAGAGGGACACCTGAGCGGCATCCCTCTTTTCTATAGTGGTAAAGCTAAATTAAGCTTCTGCCTCTACTTTAGGAACTACAGAAACGTAAGAACGGTTTTTCTTACCTTTTCTGAACTGTACAGTACCATCAACCAGTGCAAACAGAGTATGGTCTTTGCCTATACCTACGTTTGTGCTTGGGTGGTGCGCAGTACCTCTTTGTCTTACAATGATGTTACCTGCAATAATGTCCTGGCCACCGTAAATCTTAACACCAAGTCGTTTAGAATGCGATTCGCGGCCGTTATTGGAACTACCAACGCCTTTTTTGTGTGCCATTTTCTTTTACTATTTAACTGGGTTAGGAAACCTAAACCCAAAAGTTCTACGATTAATTTCTTCTTACTGCTTAACCAATGTTTTCGATAAGAACCTTGGTATACTGCTGGCGGTGGCCGCGAGACTTCTTATACCCTTTTCTTCTCTTCTTCTTGAAAACAAGCACTTTGTCAGCTTTAACGTCTCCTAGGATTTTGCCAGTTACCTTAACACCATCCACAAAAGGAGCGCCAACAGTGATTGTACCGTTGTCATCAGTTAGAAGAACATTGGCGAACTCAACGGCGTCACCTTCATTGCCGGAAAGCTTGTTAGCGTAGATGAACTTACCGCTCTCTACTTTGGTCTGTTGACCTGCGATTTCTACAATTGCGTACATCAGCTTCAATGTATGTTTAAAGTTTAGTCCGCAAAAGTACGGCTTCATTTTGATATTTGCAACGGCTTGTATAACAATTTGTTCTCACTTCATTTACCTTTCACAATACTGTGGAAAACTTTGTGCATAAACTCGTGTCATTTTTGGAAAACTCTCAAAACCCTGCATAAGATGTTTTGCAACAAGCAGTTGCAGCCAAAACTCCAAAACAAACTTTTCCACAAAAGTTGCCCAAAGCATGCCTGGCAGAGCCAAACAACCCCTTAACTACAGACACACACCTCTGTTTGCAACTGCAACACCCTCTCTTACACTATAATTACACAGCTCAAAGCAGCGCAAAATGCACTTAACACCGATTACATATAGCATTTACAATATTTATCACTTTATATATAAGTGGATTGCAATGTGGATAACGGTGTGAATTACCACTAAAATCAGCCAAAACAGAGCGCTGAGTGGGTGTGCATAAATTGAACAACTTTCGCCCCGCAAATCAAGTTCATTTCTATATATTTGAAGTCAGGATATAAGTAGTAAAACACCCATGGAGGCTGTAAACATTTCCTGAGCTCAAGAGGTTTTGATACTCATTATTAACCAAGACCCTTTAACTATATAAAATTACGTGATTATGGAGCCAATACTGCAAGAGAACCCTAACCGCTTTGTACTGTTCCCTATACAGCATGACGAGGTGTGGCAGATGTATAAGAAGGCAGAAGCCAGCTTTTGGACAGCCGAGGAAATTGACCTGGGCCAGGACCTGAAAGACTGGGAAAACCTGAACGACGGCGAGCGCCATTTCATTAGCCACGTACTGGCTTTCTTCGCTGCCTCCGACGGCATCGTGAACGAGAACCTGGCCGTGAACTTCATGAATGAGGTACAGATACCAGAGGCTCGTTGCTTTTATGGTTTCCAAATCATGATGGAGAATATCCATGCAGAAACATACTCTCTCCTGATCGACACTTATGTAAAGAAGCAGTCGGAGAAAGATTTCTTGTTTAACGCCCTGGATAACGTACCAGCCGTGAAGCGTAAAGGCGAATGGGCGCTTAAGTGGATTGAGAGCGAGAACTTTACCGAGCGTTTGATCGCCTTTGCAGCTGTAGAAGGCATTTTCTTCTCTGGCTCTTTCTGCTCTATCTTCTGGCTGAAGAAGCGCGGCCTTATGCCAGGCCTTACCTTCTCAAATGAGCTAATCTCCAGAGATGAAGGCCTGCACTGCGATTTTGCTTGCTTACTATACTCTATGCTGCAGAACAAACTGCCAGAGGAGCGCGTGCACGATATTATTCGTGATGCGGTAAGTATAGAGCAGGAGTTCGTAACCGATGCGCTACCAGTAGACCTGATCGGCATGAACGCTAAGCTGATGAGCCAGTACATCGAATTTGTGGCTGACCGCCTGTTAAGTGAGCTTGGTTATAGTAAGATCTATGGCTCCACAAATCCATTCGACTTTATGGAAATGATCTCGCTGCAGGGCAAGACAAACTTCTTCGAAAAGCGTGTGGGCGAGTACCAGAAAGCTGGCGTACTGGGCGACAAAGACAAAAATGTTTTCTCGCTGGACGAAGACTTTTAAGATTAGAGATTACTTAGTAAGTTTAGGTGGCCAAAGGGAGAAAGCACATCTTCTTTCCCCACCTAGACTTACTTTTAATATCGTAGTACCCGGGCGGCAGTAGAAGTAGCAGAGGCGACCGCACCACCGCTCCCGGAGCAAAAGCTGGCATCATCGCCATCTAAAGGGGCATCTCAGCCCTGCTATATAGTAAAAGCATTTTGCTTAACCTATAATCATTTGTACTACAACGGCTTACACTTTTCTCACCGTAAGAGCCGAGTAGTAATACCCCAAAGTATACCCGCCTGCTGCAGCGGCAGAGGCTAATTTATATACCTGTTTTAATTAATCACCCGGGCCCTTGACACCCGCTAATTGTATACGCTATGTTAGTAGTTAAACGAGACGGCAGACGCGAATCCGTCAAATTCGACAAGATTACCGCACGCATTGAAAAGCTGTGCTATGGTTTACACATGGATTATGTGTCGCCGATTGAGGTGGCTAAAAAGGTGATCGACGGCATCTACGATGGCGTGACCACCGTAGAGCTTGACAATCTGGCTGCCGAGACAGCTGCGTCGCTTACCACCAAACATCCGGATTACGCGGTGCTGGCTGCACGTGTAGCTATCTCTAACCTGCACAAGGTTACGAGCAAGTCTTTCTCCAACACCATGAAGCGCCTGTATACTTATACAGACCCTAAAACGGGAGAGAATGCATCGCTGATCGCCAAGGATGTATATGAGATCATCCGTAAGAATGCGGCCCTGCTCGACTCTACCATCATCTACGACCGCGATTACAACTACGATTACTTCGGTTACAAAACACTGGAGCGCTCTTACCTCCTTCGCCTGGATGGCAAGATTGTGGAGCGCCCACAGCATATGTTAATGCGTGTGGCCGTGGGTATCCATAAGGAGGACATCGAATCTGCCATCGAGACTTATAATCTCATGTCAGAGAAATGGTTTACGCACGCCACGCCAACATTATTTAACGCCGGCACGCCAAAACCACAGCTTTCTTCGTGCTTCCTGCTAACCATGCAGGACGACAGCATTCCGGGCATCTACGATACCCTGAAGCAGTGCGCGCAGATCTCGCAGAGCGCCGGCGGTATTGGCCTGAGCATCCACAATGTGCGTGCTACCGGTTCCTACATCAAAGGCACCAACGGTACTTCCAACGGTATCATCCCAATGCTGAAGGTGTTTAACGACACAGCCCGCTATGTAGACCAGGGTGGTGGCAAGCGTAAAGGCGCTTTCGCTATTTACCTGGAGCCATGGCATGCGGATATCTTTGACTTCCTGGAGCTGAAGAAGAACCATGGTAAGGAAGAAAACCGTGCCCGTGACTTGTTCTATGCCCTCTGGACACCAGACCTGTTCATGAAGCGCGTGGAAGAGAACGGCGACTGGAGCCTGTTCTGCCCGAACGAAGCACCAGGCCTGAGCGAGTGCTGGGGTAAAGACTTTGAGCGCCTGTACGAGAAGTATGAGCGTGAAGGCCGCGCCCGCAAAACAGTAAAAGCACAGGAACTGTGGTTCCACATACTGGAGTCTCAGATCGAGACGGGTACACCATACATGCTGTATAAGGACCACGCAAACCGCAAGTCTAACCAGCAGAACCTGGGCACCATCAAGTCTTCGAACCTGTGTACTGAGATTATGGAGTACACCAGCAAAGACGAAATTGCTGTATGTAACCTGGCATCTCTGGCACTGCCTCGCTTCGTGAAGGAAGATCAGAACGGTAACAAGACCTTCGACCACCAGAAGTTGTTTGATGTAACCTACCATGCAACTGTTAACCTGAACAAGGTTATCGATATAAACTACTACCCTGTACAGGAGGCCCAGAATTCTAACCTGCGCCACCGCCCAATTGGTTTGGGTGTACAAGGCCTGGCTGATACCTTTATTCACCTGCGCATGCCATTCGAAAGCGAAGAGGCAAAAGGCTTGAACAAGGATATCTTCGAGACCATCTACTTCGCTGCCATGACGGCTTCTAAAGACCTGGCGAAGAAGCAGGGACCATACGAGACATTTAAAGGTTCTCCACTTTCAGAGGGTAAATTCCAGTTCGACCTATGGGGCGTAACACCAGAGAGCGGCCGCTGGGATTGGGAAAGCCTGCGCCAGGACGTAGTGAAGCACGGTGTGCGTAACTCGCTGCTGGTAGCGCCTATGCCTACTGCCTCTACTGCACAGATTCTGGGTAACAACGAATCGTTTGAGCCTTATACCTCTAACATATACCTGCGCCGCGTACTGTCTGGCGAGTTCATGGTAGTGAACAAGCACCTGCTGCGTGACCTGATTGCGCTAGGTATCTGGAACGATAAGATGAAGAACGACATCATCGCGGCCAACGGTTCTGTTCAGGATATCCCGAACATCCCGCAGCACATCAAAGACCTGTACAAGACAGTATGGGAGATCAGCCAGCGTGCTGTAATTGATATGAGTGCTGACCGTGGTGCCTTTATCTGCCAGAGCCAGTCACTGAACCTGCACGTGCAGAACGTGAACTTCGGTAAGCTGACTTCGATGCACTTCCACGCCTGGAAGAAAGGCCTGAAAACAGGTATGTACTACCTGCGCACCAAGTCTGCTGTAGACGCGATTAAGTTTACGGTAGAGAAACAAGCCGCCGAAACCCTTTCGCCGGTATACAGCAACCAAGACCAGAACCGCAGCGACATGGCTTGCTCGCTAGACAACCCAGACGCTTGCGAAGCTTGCGGATCGTAAATAACTAAAGAAGGAGGGCACATCGCCCTCCTTTTTCTTTTTTCTACCTCTTATACACTCCATGCTACTGCTGGCGCCCTGCCAGCGGATGGAATACTGTTGTTCATACTTTTAGCCAATCCTAAAGACTTGCCATACAGCAAGCACAAAATGCTCACGAATCAAGATCAGTTTAACAAAGCAATGGCCCTGCGTATGGTTCTTACAAGAATTGCAACAGGGCAGACAAAGCAGAAGACAGTGGAATGAGCTGCAAAAACTACACAGGCTGTAATGTCTGAACTACTAAGCAAAGCCCCTGCGACTAATACTCCAGCTCCACCATTACGGTGTTGTAGTATAGTGTAGTGGTGCCCTCGAAGCCGGAGTCTGTGCCTACAATAACCCAGAGGCTACCGTTGCTGTCTGTTGTTATCTCGATAGGGTCTTGCCGGTTATCCCGCTGAATGAGCTGGTACTCGAACGCCTCTCCAGGTATACCAACCGTACCAAGCACCTTCATATCTCTGCCGCCCTGCGCTTGGTTACCTTTGTCTATATTCATCCCGATGTTGGTTCCTGCCTCGATAGGAGCAGGTTCTATGGTGGCCCCACCTGCCTTCAGGTAAACACTTGCCCCCGGGCTACCACCTATACCAACCGACTGCTCCGGATACATAGAGGCTAACTCCACCAAAAAAGTAACCCGATACTTATGATTAGGCTGCAGTCCTGTTATCTGCCTCTTCATAAACATAAACAGGTCATCGCTGATGTTTCGGCCAGATATCTTCATGCCTTGGCCTCCCTCATTTATTGTTTCAGGCAGGTCAGCATGCTCGAATATAAACTCCAGACGCTCGCGATCCCAATCTTTGGGGTAGTCGGACACACCTCCTTGCCATCCCTCAGCCCCCTGCTCAAAAGTGTAGGTAAGTTTTTCTATAGGTTTGATGGGGTTGGTGTCAGACTCATCATCTTCTCCGCACCCCAGGCTCAGTAGAGCCCATGCCACTAATAAGGCATATTTTACAACTGCTTTCATACCTCTCTGCTTTATGCCCCAGTAACTATTAAATATACGTTTGCCAACCTGCCGTGTTAGTGCGCACAGCCCCAAAAGAAAAGCCCCTGGTGGTGTACCAGAGGCTTTCTGCTCTTTATATGGTGGTGGCTATTGTTGCGGCCGTGTTACGGCTACAATAGCTACACGGCGGTTTAGCTGTCGGCCTCTCTCTGTATCGTTACTGGCTCGTGGTGCATCTTCGCCCATCGCTTCTATAGACAAGCGGTTAGATGCTATGCCTCCTTCGTTCCGAAGCCAATCTTTTACTGCATTGGCCCGCTCCCTTGAGAGCTCTACATTGTACTCTTCGCCAGCACGTGCATCGGCATGCCCGAAAACACGGATTGGCCCGTTAGGTGGCAGGCTCTTTAGCTCTTCTGCAATCTGCTGCAGCTTTTCTTTGCCTTCCGGGCGTATCTGAGCTTTGTCAGTATCAAAAAGTATCTTGTCTTCCATTCTGTAGATGTTGTATTCGTTGCTAGAGCGCATCTCTACTCCAGCGTTCTTCATCTCAGGGTCGTCAGCGACAGGTGAGTTCCAGTCTATGTTCACCCAGAAGCCTTCATCAACATCAATAATTTCTACTGCGTCGGCCTCTACTTGCCCCCGCTCATCGTCATATACTACAGCGGAGTCGGCTGTAACATTGGCCATAGTATCTTTCTCCACGCCTCCGTCCGGATTATTACATGCACCTAACATCCCAACTCCTATAAATATCAATAAAGTAGTCTTTTTCATAGCTCTAATAATCTTTGGTCATATTAAAATCTACGGGGTGCATACATAGGGCATGGTTATTTTAGCTGCCTCTGAGCTATTGTGCAGCGGCAAGCAGAAGGGCGCAGGAGAGTACCTGGGCCATAAACAAGAACGCCGCTGATTAAGCATCAGCGGCGTTCTTGTTTACTTAAATATCTCTGGTAGGAAAGGAGCACTTATATGAAATAGTTTAGCTTAAAATGGCTGTTTGAGCCAGCCCATAGCAAGTACCTTGTTGTTAAAGTCTTTGGTTACCAAATCGCTTAGCCCTTCAGCACGTTTGTAGATCTGCTCTACTGCTGTTTTGTTGAAGAAGTCTTCGGATACCAGCACAGCGTTACGTCGCAACGTTGAGTGCTGAAGCCTGGGCAGAATATTTTCTATAAACCACTCCTGGTCAGCCTGACGGATAACCCGCATTTTGCGGTTATCTCCCAGCCACCTCAGGATTTTGTACTCCTCCATCATCTGCACACATGTACTAATGGCCCCTCTAAACTCCTCGCTCGAAAGAAAACCTTTCCAAACAGCTGATCCTAATCGTAATTCCTCATCATACGTGATAGTTACCACATGATTTTGGAAGTAATTTATCTCCATAAATAAAAAAAGCGTGCTAATGGACTGTTGTAGCCTACAAAAATAGGCTTATACTCATAAAATAACAATAGATGTTATAGCATTCATACCTCTGTAACACTACTTTAAACCCCTTTTATAATTTGCATAAATGCGATAAACCCACCTCTTGGGTGTATTTCCACCAGGCAAAGCAAGCCAGCAGATAGCAACAACGCTTTATACAAGGAAATATTTTTAAGGTTATAGAACCTGCAGTCGCTTTTCTACGAAAGCCTAAGCAACACATCAAAAATCGTAAGATCATGGCAGCAGATCACATTACACAAGCATTATGGAGCGCAACCACTCCCTTCAGAACATATCCGCAACTCTCAGGCGACATAGAGGTAGACGTAGCCATAGTAGGTGCAGGCATAACCGGCATTAGCACTGCCTACAACTTAGCCAGGGCGGGCCAACGCGTAGCGGTGCTGGAAGCCTTGAAAGTAGGATCTGGCACCACCGGCTCCTCAACCGGCAACCTGTACGCACCTGTAGACGAGCGCTTGTACAATGTGGAATCGAAGCACAACGAAGAAACGCTGAAGGCAGTGGCATCTTCGCGCAGTACCGCTGTAGACTTTATTGAGCAGCGGGTACAGGAGTATAACATAGACTGCGAGTTTAAGCGGGTGCCCTGGTACCTGTTTTCAGAGCCAGGCAACGACCTGATGGCACAAGTGGAGCGTGAGCGGAGAGCCGCTGAGAAAGCTGGTCTACCCGTCACTGACCAGGCTCCTGCCGGATTCCCGTTCAAAGTAGAGTCTATAACAAACATAGCTAACCAGGCACAGTTTAACCCGCTAAAGTATGTACAGGGGCTGGCTGCTGCCATTGAAGGAGAAAACTGCCGTATTTTTGAAGGCACCAAGGTAACAAACGTAGAGGATGGAGAGCCTTGTGTGGTACATACAGAGCAGGGCAAAGTAACGGCTAAACATGTGGTAATGGCTACGCACTCACCTAAAGGTATCTACGCCGTGCACACAGCCATGGAGCCGTACCGGGAGTATGCTATGGCGGTCCGCCTGAAGGGAGAGGTCCCGGCAGGGGGCGTATACTGGCATGTGCAGCAGATGCAGCACTACTCTGTTCGCCCGTACAGCAACGAGCAAGGCAACTATTTGCTGGTACTAGGGGAGGCGCACAAGGTAGGACACCAGGAGCACAACGAAGAGAACTTCCTGAAGCTGGAGCAATACCTGACGGAGCGATTCGATGTAGACCATATTGTGTATAAATGGGCGGCCCAGAATTATAAGCCAGCTGATGTACTGCCTTACATTGGCACCAGCCCTATGCAGGACCATACTTACATCGCCACTGGTTTTGCTGCCGATGGCCTTACCTGGGGCACTGTGGCAGGCATGATTATTACTGATGCCATACTTGAGAAAGAAAACCCATGGGCTACCTTCTTCGATCCAAAGCGTTTTACCCCTATAGCCTCCGCGCCTAAGTTTGCCAAGGAGAACATTAGCGTGGCTACACACCTGGTAAAAGACTGGCTCTTCTACGGCGAAGCTGAACAGCTAAAAGATATCAAGCCTGGCGAGGGCAAAACCATAGAGATAGACGACGAGAAGCTGGCCGCCTACCGCGACGACGAAGGCAAACTACATGTAGTGTCGTCGGTGTGCACCCACATGGGTTGTATTGTTCACTTCAACAACGCTGAGAAAAGTTGGGATTGCCCATGCCACGGCAGCCGTTTTTCAGTAGAAGGGGAGGTGCTGGAAGGACCTGCTTATTACAATTTGGCTAAGCCTGATGCCACTAAAAACGATTGATAGGCTCTATCCCTTTCACTAATTTATCAGAGAAGGGGGCTAAACATATTACTGGATAAAAGCAAAGCCCCGGCACCTACAAAGGGCCGGGGCTTCTTGAACGAACAAAGTAAAGTTCTTATTACTGCTTCACGAAACGTTGTGTCTGGCGCTGCGCGCCGTCTGTAACTGTCACGAAGTACATACCGCGCTGTAGCTGGCTCACTGGCAACACAAGATGATGACCTGCATTGCTGTATTGTGCCACCTGGCGGCCGTTAGCGTCCATCACTGTTACCTGTGCATTGTTCAGGGCAAGGCTAACGTTTACCTCATCCGTAGCAATGGTAGGATATACCTTAGCCAGGTCACCGTTCAGCGAACGCTGGCGGCCCATAAACTGCAGGGCTATTACATTAGAAACTTCTTCAGCACCGCTGAAGTCTATCTGGCGCAGGCGGTAGTAGCTTGTTCCCTCAACCGGGTTAGTATCTGTAAAGCTATAGTACAGGCGGGTTACGCTGTTGCCGTTGCCTTTTACCTCACCAATTTTGCTGAAGCTCTGGCCATCCAGGCTGCGCTCTACCACAAACTTCTCGTTGTCTAGCTCCTGTTCTGTAGCCCAGCTCAGCTTAGCATTGTTACCCTGTACCGCACCTTTAAAGTAAACCAGCTCTACTGGCAGCGTTCCCATCTCCTGGTCGCTTTCGCCCCAGATTCTGATATCATCCAAAGCGTAGTAGTCTGCATTGGCGGCATTAACGGTGATTGTCCATCTGAAGTAAACCTTCTCCTGGTTCATTAGATCCCAAGGCAGGAAGATTGGCTGACCTTTGTTAACAGATGCCCAAGTAAAGAAATTGCTCGTGTTCTGGGTGAAATTGATGCCTTTAGAAGAGAAGTTAACTCCATCAAGGCTATACTCTAGTACGATAGGGTTGATGTTATCTATTTTAGTAGAGTGGCCGTTTTGTCTCTCTCTAAGGATTGTACGATTAGCATCGTTGTGGCGCCAGTTCTGCGTTCTGTACTCCTTCCAGGTAGCCATCAAACCAACCATACCTATAGTAGAAACTGTCTTGGTAACGGTGAATTGCTTAATGTTGCTGATAGATGTAGAAACTCTTGTTCTGAAATAAGCACCTCCGGTAGTACCGTTTGGATATTGTGTATCTACAACCCAGGTTGCGGTTTGTATTTCTGGTGTTGTAGAATTGAAATTTTGCTCGTAAAGCGTAACCTCCTGTGCCTGCACAGAAAAAGCCAATAAAAGCAAAAAGGAGATAAGGGTGTAAAGTTGTTTCACTGTATTACTTCGTTTCGTTCGATGTTATACAATGAAAGAAGCATGCCAGCCCTATACCCCTCTATCACAATAGAATATAGTAATATAACATTACCCAGCCGTTCCCATATTGGCCACCATATTACCCCTGTATATCAATCACTTATATTTATTGACTTATTTTACAATAAACTTTAACTAAGAACATTTTTATTTTCAATGCATTCATAGCTTTTCTCTATTATTCCCAAAATGACACCCTTATTCTATTTTATATACTTCCATTCTATTTTTGGGAAAACCGCTATACTATAAAGGATGTCTATCTGGAGAACTAGGCAATAAATGGCAGAAAAAGCACCTTAGAAATACACAATAGAAAGAGGCTTGAGAGCAAGAAGCTAACGCTACGGAAAAGTAGGTTTGATCCTATTTAAGTGACAGCTTGACACCTAAAATAGCTTATAAAGCATTGATTATAGTCATTTTGACTTAAAAATATATCTTCATATAACAGTATGACACAAAGTTGCATATGGCATCAGGTTTGCACTAGGAGGCATATAAGAACTAAGAAGGAGAAAGCGATGAAATTGATAAAGGATAAAGAGTTTTTAAGAAACATTGCACACCAGATTGACCTGCTGAACACGCTTGGCGGTGGCGTGAGCGAGACATATGTGGATATAAAGAAGTATAAGAAAGGCGCTGTAATTAATGTTTGGGCTGCCGGTGTAAGCCCAGAGTCATTCAAGGTAGTGCTGCACAATAACCAGCTTACCTTATTTTCAGTGCTGCACAACGAAGAAAACCCACAGATGGCTGCCCCAATGTTCAACAGAACATTTATACTGCCTCCGCAGGTTGACCTGGGCCGTATAGAGGCCGTGCATGAAGATGGACAGCTACAGGTAAGGCTGCCATACTACGAGGGTATCAATCAGCCTCGTGAGATCCAGATTAAGCAACAATAACGATAAAGGCTACCAATGGTAGCCTTCGTTGTTTGTAGACCTTCGAGCTGACTACACAAACTTTGCCTTGATAATTGAGGTCAGGAAGTCATGTACCTCCACTGTCTCCTTATCATGATCAAAGGTATTAAAATCGTCGGGGGTGGTTTGCTTTACGCGACAGCCGTTCTCAACCATCATGAAAATCAGCTCACGCAGGCGATACGGGTGACCTGCAATATTCAGTACACACACTACATCACTACTCTCCACTAGCAGAAACATGTGCTGCACGTGGTTCTCGTCGGCCATTATCCTCTCTTGCGTCTTGTTCATACTTATGTCTTTGGCTATACCCTATAAGAGTAAAAAGACATAAAAAGTGCCCATTTTGCCACAGGCTCCCGTTACCACGCCATTTTCTTGATTTTACTATTCGTTGTACTTGCCTCTGTACAACGCCAGAAGGGGGTAGAGCCACTAATGCCGCGGATGTTCTTTGCGCCAACCTACCACAAACAGTATAAACCAGACAGGGTAAAATGGAGATATAACAGAAGCCAAGTAGGGGTCTACGGCAAAAAACAGCACCAGCTGCACCGCCAAACTTATGATGGCACCAATTAAGGCTATTTTATAGTATGGGTTTTTCAGATTCATACCTGCGTATACGGGAACAGTACCTAAAGCTTTTTACAGGTAATCTGAATAGGGAAGGAGGCAATAAAAAACCCGTCCGGGTTACGGACGGGTGTTCATTAAACGAAAAGCTTCAGCTCTCGTTATTCCTTTTTCTATGAGTATAGGCGGGTCATTTTCTTTCGCTACCACCAGCTTAAACTTGTTGTCTTTGTCCTGGTAATAGATAAGCGTAGTAAGATCTTCGTAAGCTACACTAAAGATCTTTCTTGTTTCCCCACCGGCATAAAAATTATAATTATCTAACGTTATATTTCGCATTAACTTCATATCCCTACAATCTCCTGGTATTTTAACGGTGAAACACCCAATTTATGTTTCAAAAAAATTAATAGTACAAGTAGATTCTTCAGAAAACAACATAGCTGATAAACAGCATTTTAAGGCTATCGAGCCACTATTTCGGCATTCAATCCCATTGTTTGCATAAGATCGGCACTTGCAGATGTCCACCCAAAGCAGTACAAAAAGCAGGCCAAAGTATATAGTTACTGCTATACTCCTATGTATACATCAGACAACAAATAATAATATTCTGCACGAAGCCGGAGAAACAGCATAACCCACTGCATTCTAGACACCTGCATTATCGCACATAATACACTTTTGATGAATCCGAAAAATGCGTAGGTTTATCTGGTTTTTGGTGAGGTGCTAAGTTTACAGCGGAAGCTAGTAGGAAGCCCAGAATTTAGCAGCGGGTGGGGAGGATCAGAATACGATGAAGCAGCATGCTTTCGTTACTGAAGACACCGTACACCGCTATTACTTCCGGACCGGACACTGCATCAAGTGCTGGCAATTTATAAGATCCTGAACCTATGAGCAGCAGCAAACAGACTTGGCTGAACTGGCTACTATACTTTGTTGTTTTTGAGCTAGTAGTGTTCTTTGGACTGCAGTGGCTCTTGTCGGGTATGGGCATGAGCAACCAATACCAGCCCGAGAATACAGTGGTGCCTAACTGGGTGAAAGCAGTTACGTTTATACTTCTTTACCTGGTGTGCCTATTGGCAGCAGTCTTAATTGTGAGTAGCTCAGTACCAAGCAAGCACCGCCCCCAACTCATGCGCTGGGTATACCTGGCTCTACTGGGGATGATCATTATGTTGTTTTTCCTGTTTTAACCGATACTCAAGATTATATACACTACAAGTATGATAAGGACAAAGAATCTTTTACCGCTAATACTCTGCCTGCTGCTTGGTTATACCGCCTTTGGCCAAACCAGCAGTGGGCAAGGCCGCTATTTTATACAGCTGCAAGACGGACGAATTGTTTATGCTGACAAGCTGCAGTACAAATCGCCTATCTTTAAGTCAAACCACTTCCTGCTGGATGACTCTCTAAAGTATAATCCAAGCATGGTGAGTGTTTTTCAAAACGAGGATGGCTTTTTTGCACGTGTAGAAGCTGGCAGCAGGTACGATGCTTTTGCCAAGCGCCTTACCGATGGCCCACGTATAGATAGATTCTACACAACCCGCACGTATTATGACGGAGGTGGCTATGGTTACTCTCCGTACGGCTATGGTTACGGGTATGGCATGCCGCGCACCAGCCGCAAGCGCATCTACTTCTTCTCAAAAGACAACGGGCCTCTTTACATCATGAACTACGACAACCTGGAGACAGCCCTCGCAGACAATGCTTCCAGCATGGCGCTGCTTCGCCGGTACAAGAAGGACAAGCTGATTAACACAGGTGTATCTATAGTTGGAGCGGGCTTGCTGGCGGTAGGCGCAGTTAAGTCTATCAATGACTCGCAAGAGATAAATGGCACCACAAACCTAAAGGTATCCCCGCTCATGTATGCCGGGGCAGGCATCTTAGGTGCTCAGCTCGTTATCAACCTCTTCCAGAAGGATAAGCTGACTCAGGCCATGGAGGTTTACAACTACCAACTAAAGCAATAAAATAAAAGCCGGAGCCGCAAACTCCGGCTTTTATTTTATACTTCCAGGCCCAGCTCCTTCTGCACTTTTCTCGGCAGCTTTTGTGCCACCATTCTGTACGAGGCCAGAATATACTGCTCCCACTCCTGTGGCTTCAAGCGATTCAGATCGTCTACTGCTACCCACTTGTACCGCGCCAGGTAAGGAGCAGGGCTAAAACCAGGGCAGCTGCTTAACTCATCAAACTCCTCCGGACTAGCTTTAAAAGAAGCAGAGGTAGGCGTTTGATCAAGACCTGCTATCAGAAACATCTTGTCGCCTACGCAGAAGCACAAGTCGTGCTCCCACTTTATACTTTCAGTTACACCAGGCAGCTGCCGGCATAACTCCTGTAAGTTCTCAATTGTCATACGAACGTGCTGTTTATACTTGCGGCTGGCAATTTATACTTTCATCTGCATTGTTGAAGTGATTTTCGTAGTTTTGGATAAAGCCCACTACACCAGCTACCTTCTATGGAAAACCTACTGCTATTACACGGAGCATTAGGCTCATCAACTACAATGGAGCCGCTGAAACAGGCTCTACAAGATACCTTTCTAGTACATACCCTGGACTTTTCAGGCCACGGAGGTAAGCCCTTACCGCAGGAGCCTTTTACCATGCATCTGTTTGTACAGGACATTCTGCAGTTTCTGGAGCAGGAGCAGATCAGTAGCACGCATATCTTTGGCTACAGCATGGGCGGGTATGCCGCGCTAATCTTAGCCATGCACCACCCTGAGTGCATCCGCAGCATTTATACCTTAGCTACTAAGTTTGCCTGGTCCGAAGAAGCTGCGCAGAAGGAAATCAAATTGCTGAACCCAACGAAAGTGGAGGAGAAGGTACCAGCCTTTGCCGCTGCACTAGCCAATCGCCATACTCCGCAGGACTGGAAACAGGTAATGCACCATACAGCTGGCATGATGCTCCAGCTTGGCCAAAGCCCTATCCTCTCAACCGAAACACTTCCAAAGGTACAGCTCCCCGTGCGGGTAGCAGTAGGAGATCGGGACAATATGGTATCTGTAGAGGAAACGCTCTGGGCTTACCGCTTATTACCTGATGCGCGCCTGCAGGTGCAGCCCAACACACGCCATCCTCTTGAGGCACTCCCGGTTTGCGAATTAAGCCAGCAGATAAGGCAATTCATCGGGCAACTAACCGTTTACCCTTCAGTAACACATTAGCCTATGCTTTCTTTTTTACCCTTTTCATTCAAATCTGCATTTTACCGCCTGACCAAAGCCACAGTTGCCGCTGCCACAGCAGCACTTTGCCTCAGTTCCTGCGCCTCTTCTGCTCCTGGCTTTGGGGAGAAAGGATATACCGAAGAAGGCAAAGCTTCTTACTACGCCCGCAAGTTCCAAGGCCGGAAAATGGCTAATGGCGAGGAGTACCGCCGTGGTAAAATGACTGCCGCCCATAAAACGCTTCCTTTTGGCACCAAGGTAAAGGTTACAAACCTACAAACGCACAAAACGGTGAAGGTGGAGATTACCGACAGAGGCCCTTTTGTACGTGGCAGAGTTGTAGACTTATCAGAAGCCGCTGCCAAACGTGTAGATATGATGAAAGCGGGTGTGGTACCTGTCAGAGTGAAAGTAGTGAAGTCTGCAAAATCAAAATAGAGCCCCCCTAATATAACTGTAGTAAGCTGCACGTAAACTGCAACATACATTCACCCTATGTTTAGTGTATTTATCTAAAACATAGCAACTTCTTCTTGATATTCCGCAATTCTTTGTATAGCTTTGGGCATGTTTAAAGCTTGGGAAAAAGTGCGCGATTTTCTGCCTATGGCAGCCGTTCTGCTGCTATGCATGCTGGTTATGCCCGCTACCCAAGCCTATGCAGATAACAACAATGGCTCATCTGCCACTACCACTACTGTACAGACACAGGTAGTACAGCCGGGCCAAGAAACAAAAGCTGGCACAGATAAAGCTAGGCCAAAACCCACAGCCACCAAACCCCAGGATAAGTCGGTACTGGATTCGGACGTATTGGAAAGCCCACTGGCTTATTTCCGCGACGCCTTCACACCGGAAGAGGAAGACTCTAATGATGCCTCAGGCGCTGGCGTTATCATGATCACTATCAAAGCACTAATTGCAACGTTGCTGTCCACAGTAATGTAATTTCACTCTCCCTTTTTAAGCGTAACCTTCGAAAAGAACCTTCCACTATGGTTCGCTGCTTTTACGCACCTGAAGAAACCTTATTTCCTACTACTCTTACCCCTGCTTTCCCAAAGAATGCCGAGGAGGAGTTATAGCGACGCTCTGGCTGACCTATCAATGCAAAGTATACACAACTATAACGTGGCTACTCTTCTAGCTAACTAAGCAAGAAAGCAGCTGATTTTATACTCTTTATTAAACCTTGGCTTAGGCACCGGGTCTAAGAACTGAAGATTACTACAGCAGAAAAGCTGTTTTTAAAGGTGAGTTTGGCCGGAGTTGGTAGCTCCGGCCTTTTTTATGTTCCTCCGTTACACTCCTGATCAACAGGCAGAAGCCCATGTAAGCCTTATATAAAGTCACTCACCAGGGCGAGTACAAGGCCAAGCAGCGTTGCAAAAAGCTTATTACGGTTAAAGTGGTGGTCCGGGCTTGTTTCGAATAGTATGGTAGTGGAGATGTGCAGAAAGTTACCTGCAACCAATCCTGTAAGGGCAGTGAAAACCAATCCGTCTGCAGCTTCCTGTGTCAGTAACGTATTACTCACCAGGATACCCAGTGGCGAACCTATGGCAAACACCAACAACCACAGAAAAGCCTTCCGGAAATTCTCCAGCCGCGACAATAGTACCGACATAAGGGCAAAAGCCGCAGGTATATGGTGCAACGTTATGCCGAGTAGTACCAGGTAAAAATTATTTGACGTGTGCTCATATCCGCCACTGTGTGCATGCGCGTGCCCATGCTCTACCAGTATACTTCCTTCCAGGAAGGAGTGTACAAACAGCGAGCCCAGCAATAGAAACGGCATGGAGTCGGTGTGCCCGTGGTGGTGAATATGACCATGCTCTACACCATGAGAGAAAAGCTCCAGCACTAACTGTAAGAAGAAACCTGCCAGAACCCAGTATCCTACCCGATAGGGGCTACTGCTACTATTTAGCAACACCTCTGGCAGCAAATGAATAATGGTAATTGTAAATAGGTAGGCTCCGCTAAAAGCCAGGGCCATTTTAAGCCACTTAGCATTAGTTGGCGGAAACACTTTTACTAAAAAGCCGGATAATATTACTGTAAAGAAAAGCGCAAGTATAGCTATGGTCATGCAGGGCGTTATTTTTTTAGCACGAATATCATTCTATCGCTAGTAGCTTGGTTGTATGGTGTCAACTCGTAACTTCCGAAGGTTTCGACCAGGCGCAGTTGCGTCATGCTGAAGTACTCCAGAAAATCCTCTTGACGCAGTGCCCGCACTCGCTCTACATAGTTATGCTCCTTCCCCTGATCGTGAAACCTGATGCTCTTCACAATGAAGCCATTCTCTACGCCACGGGTAATCTTAAAGTTTATACCCTGCACTTCCTTCTCCTCCGTGGCTACTAAACGGTCTATCACCTTATCAGTGTTCATGAAATCGATTACCAGCTTGCCTCCGTGTTTCAGGTTCTCGGCTGCAGCACAAAGAGCTACTACATTCTCCGTATCGGTATCAAAGTACCCGAAACTGGTAAACAGGTTAAGTATAAAATCAAAACCCTCAGGCCTGAATACCTCCCGCATATCGTGTCGCACAAAATGCAACCGCTCGTTCTCATGCTGCTTGGCAAACTGTATGCTTTTTTCTGACAGGTCTATACCCGTAACATCAAAGCCTTTCTGGTTAAGGTAAAGCGAGTAGCGACCTTTGCCGCAAGCTAAATCCAGCAGCTTCTCGTGTGGCTTAGGGTGCAGGTATGCCAGCAACCTATCCATGAAATGCTGCGCCTCCTGCATGTCGCGGTGTTGGTAAAGAATATGGTAATACGGCGAATCGAACCAGGTACTAAACCACTCCGCCGTGTCCGGTTGTGCTTCCATGCAAGTGTTCTAAAAGCAATAGTGTTGCAAATATAGGTGAAAATTACCGAACCCGGGTATACGTATCATAAATTGGAAAGTGTTGTTCTAAAATACTGCTGTATGGACACAAAAAAGCCTGCCGCAGCTGCTTATGAGCTGCGGCAGGCCTTCTATATTTTCAGAAAATTATTCTTTTGTAGCGCCAGCTTTAGTGTTTGTCTCTGTAGCTTCAGAAACAGTGTCACCAGGGTTGATGGTATTACCTCCCAAGTCACGGTCTGGCATTATCTGTCCGTGCTCTGTTTCACCACCCTGCACACCACTAGTCGTTACTTCTGGCGATCCGGCATCAGAAACATTAAAAGTTTGGCGTGTACCTGGCTCTACATAGTCTGTAGACACTTTCTCGTCAGGTCTGAGGTCTGATGGTGTACCACAAGAAGCCACCAATAAACCGCAGGCTGCGGCAAATACTGCTGTTAGATTCTTATTCATTTTTTATACTTTTTTATACTTTCCGAATAAGCACCTTGCCTCCTATAGCAAAAGCAAAGCCTTATTTATCAATATTTTACGACACCTTACCTTAAATAGGTTATAGTACTACTCTGCCAGCAGATTTTTGCGGCGCAGATAGCTCTCCATCAACTTCAGGTCGTTAGGGCTGTTAAAGATGCGGAACGGCATATGGATGAAAACCGGCACCTGGAATGTACGTGCAACCCAACCTTTCCAACCTCCTGGTAGTTGGGCATTGTTTGGCGGCTGCAACCACAGCATATAACCACTGTCTTTCTTTTGGGCACGCTCGATCATATCCCAGGTCAGGGCCATTCCTTCGCGCTCATTTCGTCTGAGCAGGATCTGACGCTGATCTACCTCGTAAGTAAGCTTCTCGAACAGCGGGCTGCCCTGCTCTACCTGCGTTACACTCATTACCTGCGCCGAACGCAGCAGCACGAAAAGCAGCGTTACGATGATGGCACCAGCCACCCACCACCACGAAAAGCTAAAGATAGCTGGCAGCAGGAATAATACCAGTGGAATTAAAGCTTGCCACCAGCTCTTGCTCCATACCTGGCCTAGTGCCATACGGGTATAATCGTTTTTATCTAGTTGATATTTCTTTGTTCGGATAGCCAGTGGATTAGCTCCCTGCGCCATCCGGCGACCTCTTTGGTTTGGTTGCTGCATAAATTAATTAGTGTAAATTCTCTGTCTTCTTTTCCAGCCCCTCCGGCCATGCCTGCAGAGCAAAGTCAAGTTAATTCCCGCTGGTAAACAGGGGCAAATGGTTTAAAAAGCCTTAAGACTTAGGTCTATGCTTCTGTTAGAGTGGGTAAGTGCGCCAACGGAGATATAGTCTACGCCACACTCTGCCACGGCACGTATGGTTTCTTCTGTGATACCTCCAGATGCTTCTGTTTCGTACTTGCCTCCGATCATGGCCACTGCCTCCCGCATCATATCTGTACTCATGTTGTCTAACATAATGCGATGGATGCCGCCTGTCTCCAGAGCCTCCTGTACCTCCTGCAGGTTGCGCGTCTCCACCTCTATCTTCAGGTCTTTGCCTTTTTCCTGCAGGTAGCGTTGGGTAGCAGTAATGGCTGCGTTCACGCCTCCAGCATAGTCCACGTGATTATCCTTCAGCATTACCATATCATAGAGGCCAAAGCGGTGGTTATGGCCGCCACCTATCACTACAGCCCATTTCTCCATCAACCGGAAATTTGGGGTGGTTTTGCGGGTGTCTAACAGTTTTGCTCCGGTACCCTCTATCAGGCTGGCCATATAATTGGTATACGTCGCAATGCCGCTCATACGCTGCATACAGTTCAGCACCAGTCGCTCAGCAGTAAGTATACTTTGTGCCTTTCCCTTCACGGTAAAAGCCACATCGCCACGCTGCATGCGGTCGCCATCGTGCATCTTTACATCCAGTTCCAGACCAGGGTCTACTGCTTTAAAGATGTAGCCAGCCAGCTCTACACCAGCCAATACGCCATCGCCTTTTACCAGCAAGCGTGCCTGGTTTTGTGCATCGGTAGGTATGCCCGCCAACGAGGAATGATCTCCGTCGCCTACGTCCTCTGCCAAGGCCTTGGCGATGAACTCGTTTATGCTTGTTTCGGTCAGGTATGTCGGTTTCACGGTGCAAAAATAAAAAAAGGCTCGGTATAAACTCCGAGCCTTTGTAAAAATCTCATTAGTATCGTCTTAATCTTTGATAAAGTTCATCGAGTGGATGAGGTATTTGTCGCCAGAGGACTTCATCCGGATCAGCACTGTATAAGAGCCCCCCTTAGAAGTATAGGTGCCGATGGCGTACAACTGGCCCTTATCTGAGGTACCGTTATGGTTCACACTAAAGTCTACAGGTGCGTTCTTTGAGAAAAAGTTCTTCATCACGAACTCAGCCTGAGTGCTGCTGTAGCTAGTGGCTTCGCTGCCATCAAGGGTGATTTCTACCATGTTGCCAAAGCTTCTGGACAGATCTTTGGCCGAGCCTGCCTTCATTGCCTGCTTTACGCTGTTCATGGCATCGCCCTGTGCCATGGCTTGCCCTGCCGTTAAAAGAACGGCCACCAATAACATAGAAAAAGCTACTGCAAAGTGTTTAAAGTTTTTCATAAATGAGGTTTGTATTGCTTGCCCATGCACGAGCCAAAACTATGCCAAGTACTGGCGCAGAATCAATGTCTCTAATATAACATGAATATCCTGATAAAGAAAGAACTCAAGCTTGACAGCTCGTATACTTTTATATATACTTCTTAAGCTTAAGCAGCACTGGCACAGCAGCGCTTTAAAAGAAACACGGACAGGTTAGCGCCTGCAGCTTCAAAGATAATAGCTATATTTGCACCATGGACAAGAAGGTACTCTTAGTGATTTTAGATGGTTGGGGCCTCGGCACCAACCCAGAGGTTTCGGCTATTCATAAAGCCAACACGCCTTTTATCGATTCTATTTTTGAAAAATACCCTACCACTACGCTACAGGCATCCGGCGAAGCTGTTGGTTTGCCCGAAGGCCAGATGGGTAACTCTGAGGTAGGGCACATGAATATTGGTGCAGGGCGTGTGGTGTACCAGGACCTGGTACGAATCAACAAAGCTATCGCAGAGCGCAAGCTGGGATCTATGCCAGCACTGGCAAATGCTTTTGCCTATGCCAGAGAAAGCAAGAAGGCAGTACACCTGATCGGCCTGGTATCGGATGGGGGAGTGCACTCGCACCTTAACCACCTGAAGGCTCTTTGCTCTGTAGCACACGACCAGGAGCTGCACGAAGTATACATCCATGCCTTTACCGACGGTCGCGATACTGACCCTAAGAGCGGCGTGAAGTTTATCAATGAACTGGAGGAGCACCTGGAAAATACAACCGGTACCATTGCTTCTATAGTTGGCCGATACTATGCCATGGACCGCGACAACCGCTGGGAGCGCATTAAGCTGGCTTACGACCTGATGGTAAAAGGTACAGGAGAGCCTTCGCAGAACCTTATCAAATCAATGCTGGCTTCTTACAACGCTGGCGTTACGGATGAGTTTATCAAGCCAATTGTAAAGGTAAATGACCGCCAGGAGCCTATTGCCACTATCAAGGATGGCGATGTGGTTATCTGCTTTAACTTCCGTACAGACCGTGGCCGTGAAATTACCCAGGCACTGACCCAGCGCGATTTCCCGGAGCACGACATGCACAAGCTGAACCTGCGCTACGTTATGATGACCAACTACGATGAAAGCTTCCTGAACACAGAGGCTATATTCGAGAAAGACAACCTTAACAACACTTTGGGCGAGGTTTTGGCCGAAGCTGGTAAAAAGCAGATTCGTATTGCTGAAACAGAAAAATACCCGCACGTTACTTTCTTCTTCTCAGGAGGCCGTGAGACACAGTTTGAAGGCGAGGGTCGCCTGATGTGCCCATCTCCTAAGGTAGCCACTTATGACCTGAAGCCCGAGATGAGTGCCTATGACATCCGTGACGCTATTGTGCCGGAGCTGGAGAAGAAGAGCGCTGACTTTGTGTGCCTCAATTTTGCAAACCCAGACATGGTAGGCCATACCGGTGTATTTGAGGCTGCCGTAAAAGCTTGCGAGGTAGTGGATGAATGCGCCGAGAAAGTAATTACAACGGCATTGGAAAACGGCTATGATATCATTGTGATAGCCGACCATGGCAACGCCGACATGATGATTAATGAAGACGGAACACCAAACACCGCCCATACCACTAACCTGGTGCCATGTGTGCTGGTAAGTAACGACTTCAATGGCACACTTCACCCAGGCAAACTAGGCGACATTGCTCCAACTATCTTAGAGTTGATGGGCATTAGGCAGCCTGAAGAAATGGGTGGCACTTCTTTGATAGAACATTAATCTTATTTACTGATGGCCAAGTATAAACAGCTCTTCCTGATGGGCCTTTTACTGGCCATTGTTTCCTGTGAGCAACCTTCTCCGCCTGCAACAGCAGAGGCGGGAAAGGTTGCTTTCAATATAACTTCCTATCTGCAGCAGCAAAGGCAGATGCTGGAAACCCGGCAGCCTATGGTGCTAAAATCGGTTGCTACCCAAGGGCAGGAACCAGAGGTGGTGGAAACACCAGACATTGATTGGGAGGACGAGTTAGCCGTTTTCGAGCAGGCTGACTTAAGCCGGCCTTCGCTACAGGAATTTTATACCCGCCAAGAGCAAGTGCTGGAGGATGGTTCTACAGCTATAGAGTTTACAAAGCTGGAAGGCGCCAATCCTCAGGTACAGTACCTGCGCCTTGTCATGTCGCCTGAAGGTAAGCTAAAGCAACTCCACGCCCGGCTGGAAGATAAGAACATCATCTTCTTCTCCCGCCGCACAATAAACCTCAGCACCAACCCGCAAACAGGGGACATAGCAGATTACCATGTAGAGGGTGTACAGAAAATGGTACTGGGGGATACGCTGCGCTACGAGGTGAAGGCTAATCTCTAAGCACGACAGCTGTACAAAAGTTTTTCCGTTTGCCATACTTCCTCCTTTTTATTTATCTTGCATAACTACAGGCACATACACTGCCTGTACACTCTGCAAACCCTTTACCTTTGCTCCATGCGTAAGCTTGCACTGTTGGCGATTTCTTGCCTTGGCCTTGCTATACCCAGCCTTGCCCAACAGCATGCGCACACTCGTGGTTGTGCCACCAATACTTACCTGGAGGCGCTAAAGGCAAATCACCCTATACTAGAGCAGGAGCAACAGCAGGCGCAGCAGGCTGTACAGGAAAAATTAGAGCAGCAGCGCCAGTGGCAGAACCTTCGTGCCTTAACCACTATTACCATTCCGGTAGTTTTCCATGTGTTGTATAACAACAGTACCGAGAATATTTCGGATGAGCAAATACTGTCACAGCTAGAGGTGCTTAATGCTGACTTTAGAAGACGTAACGCAGATGCGGCTAACACACCCGCTCACTTTACACCTTACGCCGCCGACACACGCATAGAGTTCTGCCTTGCCTCCATAGATCCCAACGGTGACCCTACAAGCGGCATTACCCGCACCCGAACTTACCGTTCTGACTTTGATTACATCTATGATTACATTAAGAAGTCAGATAATGGGGGCAAGGATGCTTGGGACACAAATCGCTACCTGAACATTTGGATAGGGGACATAAAAGATGATGTGTTAGGCTACGCTACCATGCCTGGAGCCACTTTACCACACCTTGATGGCGTAGTACTGCATTACACTGCCGTGGGAGCTGCGCCTGCCAACAGGTTTGGGTCAGCATACAACCTAGGTCGTACCGCCACACATGAAATAGGCCACTGGCTAGGCCTCAGCCATATCTGGGGCGGAGACGATGCTAGCTGCTTTGATTCTGATGGTATAAGCGACACACCTAACCAGGAATACTATACCACTGACTGTACTGGCGGCATTGAGATTTCCTGCGACAATGGCCCTTACGGCAACATGTACCAGAACTACATGGACTATAGTACCGATGCCTGCATGAATCTGTTTACCCACGGCCAGGCAGCCTACATGAATGCTGTTTTGAACACCAGCCGCAGCTCTTTGTTAGAATCTCTTGCCTGTACGGCCTCAATTCGTTCCGAATTTAGCATGGCGCAGGAAAGTGATACGATGATAGTGGCTGGTAAAAGCATACAGTTTGCTGCTGCCCCTGAGGGTGTACGCGCAACAGAGTGGCACTGGGAGTTTGGAGGAGGTGTGCCTGCCACATCTTCGCAGCAAAACCCGGTGGTAACTTACCCACAACCCGGCAAGTATGCTGTTAAGCTAACTGTTAGCAATGGCAGCGTGAGTGATATTGAAATGAAAGAGGACTTTGTGCACGTAACGGTAAGCAACCTGACAGTATACCCAAACCCTACCGCAGATTATCTCTATATCGAGCAGCCCGCACGGATTTTTGTTAGGCAAATAGAGCTCATGAACAGCGTAGGGAAGACACTACTCACTGCCAAGGTTAGCAGCCGAACCTTAGAGCTGGATGTACGCCACCTGCCTCCTGCCGTTTACTTCCTCCGACTCCACAGCACGAATGGCACAGAGATACGGAAGATCAGCATAGTACGGTAAAGGAAAGGGAGCATCAATACGATGTAACACTTGATCCTTTCTTTACTCCTCCCCCTGCAAGGTTACTACTACAGTGCGTTTAGAGGCGTGGCCACGATGCTCGCACAAGTAAATGCCTTGCCAGGTACCCATATTCAATTCGCCATTAGCAATAGGTATAGTAACAGAAGCGCCAAGAAGAGCAGCTTTTAGGTGCGCCGGCATGTCGTCGGAGCCTTCCAAGGTGTGGCGATAGTAGGGCTGATTTTCGGGCACCATATGGTTAAAGTGGCTCTCAAAGTCCTGCCGCACCGTTGGGTCTGCATCCTCATTGATAGCCAAGCTAGCAGAAGTATGCTTGATAAAGATATGCGCCAGCCCCACATTTATACTTTCCAACTCCGGAAGCTGTGCAACCAGCAGGTCTGTTATCAAATGAAAACCTCGCTTTACAGCAGGTAACCTTATCTCTTTCTGAAACCACATATGTTAAAGTTTTGTAGAGAGGTGAAACTATATCTTAATCTATGGTACGCTCATATGCACCTATATCGGGCAGGGTACTGCTGCGGGTTGTGCCTTCTATATCCTGAAGTATTGTTGGCAGCAACTTCGCCGCACCGCTGGCAGGGGAGAGGGTATCCAATCGAAAATCATGCTTGGCAGGTGCCTCAAACTTAGGGTCTGTATTCAGAACGTTATTTGCCTCGAACTGCTCCTTGTACCTTTCGGTACGCAGTAAGTTACTGCTTACTGCGGTGGCAGCAGTTAATGGTTCCACCAGCACCTCATTCACGGTGCTATAGCCATCCGAGTAAACGATAGAGTTAATCAGGCGCAACGATGTAGGCTGATTTTCGATGTCTGTTCCAGGTATAAAATCTGCTATTACCAGCAAAGGTGTTTCGCGCGGCAACGGGTTCTGATAGCTTACAATGGAAGTGTACAACAGCTCATAATTACCACCGCCCAAGCCACCAAAGCCATACTGACCGCAGTTATAAATCAGCGTGTTTACCACCTGTACATCCGAAGTAAAAGCTACCACGCCTCCTAGCATGGCGTGCGATATTTTACAGCCTTCCACTAAGGTACCTGCCATACCAGGGTTGCCAATGCGCAGACCATACTGCGTGTTTCTAATATCGGCATACTTTATACTGTTACCTCCGCTGGTGGCTAGTATATGAATTCCATCCCATTGTCCCGGCGCTATTTGATATTCTTTCTCTCTACGGTAACCGCCAAAGCTCACCCGTTCTTTAGGTGTACCCTGCACTTGTAGTTGCCCAGCCACTAGCAGTACCGACCTGTTATAACCAAAAACTTGTGCTCCTTTCTCTATCGTAAGAGTGGCTCCCTCCCGCACAAGTACAGAATCTAACAGCACGTGGGGTTTATCGCTGGCCCAGGTGGTGGTGCCAATACTTCCTTTGCGGTGGAAATAGGCATTCTGCCCGTAAGCTACAAGCTTCACATTCTGTTGTTGCCCATTTGTGGTAAACAGAATGGAGTCTGCTGCTAAAAACGGCTGGCTTTGATCTGTAGGGCTGATATTGGCTTTCACGAGCACGTACAGGCTGTCGCCACCGCGCAGCTCCACATTATTAACCATGGGGCTTTGCACACCATTTATGATGAGCTGGTAAGGAGAGGCAGAAGCACCTGCTAGCGTAATCTCACTAATGCGTACTGCTTTCTCGTTTCGGTTATATACTTTGAGTCTTTTGGTAATGCTGCCCCGGCTCACAAAAACAGTATCAAACAGCACTGTATCGGCAGAGAACTCCAGCACCGCATTTGGGTCTGTGGTAATCACCTCATCCTTCGGCTCACAGCCGAACACCGACAGCAACAGGAGCAAGGGCAGTATGGCGAGTAGGTATCTCAAGTTATGTAGCTATAGCTCAGGTCTAGAATGCATGGTTATACATCCATCAATTTAGCAATTAAAACGAAAAAAGGATGCAGCTGACTGTACTTGCCTGCTGCACCCTTCTGATATTTTACTCCACAGTAGTTACTACTCTGCTGCGGCGCCTTCTTTCAATCTTTCGGCATTCTCTGCAATACGCAGCTGCTCCACAAAGTCCTCAATGCCACCATCCATTACGTTTGGCAGGTTGTATACAGTATAACCAATACGGTGATCCGTTACACGGCCTTGTGGATAGTTATAGGTACGGATTTTATCAGAGCGATCGCCGCTACCAACCATGCTCTTGCGCTGTGCACCTTCGGCCTCCTGCTTCTTGGCCAGCTCAATCTCGTACAGGCGTGAGCGAAGTACGGCAAGGGCTTTATCGAAATTCTTCAGCTGCGACTTCTGGTCCTGACACTGCGCCACGATACCTGTCGGGATGTGTGTTAAACGCACGGCAGAGTAAGTTGTGTTTACCGACTGACCGCCCGGACCTGATGACATGAAAAGGTCTTTACGCACATCGTTCATATCGATTTCCACGTCCAGCTCTTCTACCTCTGGCAGTACTACTACAGAAGCTACAGAAGTATGGATACGGCCTTGAGTTTCGGTAGCTGGTACGCGCTGCACGCGGTGCACACCAGACTCAAACTTCAACTTACCGTACACATCCTCACCAGACATGTTCACGATGATTTCTTTATAACCACCAGAAGTACCCTCAGTAGCATCTATTAGCTCTACACGCCAGCCCATGCGCTCTGCAAAGCGGCTGTACATGCGGTAAAGGTCACCGGCAAAGATAGAAGCCTCGTCGCCACCCGCACCAGCACGGATCTCCATGATGATGTCTTTGCTGTCGTTCGGGTCTTTCGGGATCAGAAGCTCTTTTAAAAGCTCCTCCATCTGCTCGCGCTGTGGGATAAGCTCATCTAGCTCTTCCTTAGCCATCTCCCTAAAGTCTTCATCCTTCTCCGTTGCAATCACCTGCTTGGCATTATCGATGTTGCTCAGGATGTTTTTATACTTCTTGTACTCGGTTACGATCTTATCCAGATCCTTATACTCTTTGTTCAGCGTCTTGAACTTCTTCATGTCGCTGGCCACATCAGGCTGAATAAGCAGCTGGCTTACTTCCTCAAAACGCTGATTAATGGCTTCTAACTTATCTAACATCGTGCTTGTCTGGTTTTAGGCTGCAAAGATACAAAATTGGCCTTTAGATTATATTATCCGTTTCGGCCACATATGCAATAATTGTGCAGGCTTATTTATTATTAGCTATAACTTTAAAGCTAGTGGTATAGTTTCAGGGCTCGTACGGATTTGTGTTCAGCCTTTCTTCAACCTTTTTATAGCCATTATCTATAAAGCAATAGGTTAAATCTATCAGAACTATTACAATCCTTTCGGCTGAAACATTTACTTTTGGCAGTAGTTAAATAAGGAGTAGAATTTGATTAAGTAACATATAAAAAGAAAAATATGGCTGTTATAGTAGCAACTGACAACGATTTTAACCAAGTACTGACTGCAAACTCTAAAGTGGTAGTGAAATATTACGCTGACTGGTGTGGTAACTGCCGTCTGTTCTCACCTAAGTTCAAGCGTATGTCTGACGACGAAAACTTTGCGGGCATTGCTTTTGTGGATGTGAACGCAGAGACAAGCCCTGAGGCACGCAAACTAGCTAATGTAACAAACCTGCCATTCTTCGCCATCTTCAAGAACGGACAATTAGTAGACTCTGTTGCTGCCAGCAAGGAGGACGCCGTTCGTGAACTTATTCATAAATTAGACCAGTAGATTGATATGAAGATACCTGCAATAAAAAAGCTTGTTGAAAATTACTCGCTTGAGCAACTGATGGCTGCCGAGGCCGCTATTGTGGAAGAGCAGCAGCCAGCAATTGAGGTGGAAGGCGAGGATGAGGGCGAGCAACTGACACACGTTTTAGCCGCTGTCTGGATCTTAAACGAGATGGAGGATAACGGTACAGAGTTCAAAGCCGCGCTGCGCATGTATACGCAGAAGGTTCGTGTTTCTATCAGCTAAAACTAGTTCGTCCCTAAAAACCAAAAGCGCTGCGGCTAAGGAGAAACTTTGGCCGCAGCGCTTTTACTTTATATATTATTCTTAGAGAAGTATTCCTCGGCTAGCTTACCGCCCTTGTCAGTACAAATACCCCGCACATAGTACATATACACACTGCGAAACACCTCTCCCAACTCATAGCGATCAGGCGGAAAAAAAGCAGGGTTCACAATCATATTGAATTGCTCTAAAATGATTTTCGTCACGAGCTGCAGGTTAATATCCTTTCGGAAGTAGCCTTGTACAACACCATTGTTGATGATACTGAGGTTCAGATAGTAGTTGTACGTGTTAAGATGCTCTAAACACATCTGCCACACAGCAGGGTAGTACTGCTGCAGGTCTATGATGTAGGCAGGATTAACCTCTCTTAGCCTTCTAATACCACTTTGCAACAGCAGTATGATTTCCTCTACGGGGTTCTCAGCATTTTTTAGTAACAACTTATCTTCCCGCTCCTGTTCTTGCAGATCATACTGTACAACTTTCCGCACCATATCTTCTTTACCGGAAAACAACGCCCTGTAGTCCTGTGCCTGCACTCCTAGTCGCGCCACCAAGTCTTCTTCCCGGTGATGCTCTATTCCCTCTGTTGTAAGCACTTGGCGGAGCTGACTAAAAATCATTTCCGGTAAAACCATATCTGTAAATTACTTTATTATGCTGTTGAAGTACAGCCTGTGTTCCCTTCAAGCGAAACTTGTGCCACAGGTAAATTTATCCTTTCTTCAAAACTAAGAATATTTTCGATACCTCTTCTAACAGACTTTGTTACAGAAAACTATAGATACTTATAAAGAAGAGAAGTTGAACTAGGAAAACGTAAGGTGCTAATTTATTTTCTTTATACATGGGTGCTTTCTGGAAGTAGACATGAAGTCCTGTTGCTATCATAAACCAGCCAATAAAGTTGGATAGCGGGATGTCCGCTCCACTCCAACTCCAGAAGTCAAACTGCATGGCTACTGGCTCTATAAAAATGTCTAGCAGCACCATTAGCAAGGCACCTAACAACGCTTTCACCAACCAGGGCAGACGTATGAAATTGCTGATGTGGCCGGTAGTGTATACCAGCATCAGCCAGTTAAGTCCAATCAGTAAGGGCACCTCCCACACTTTTAGCCCTAGTGCAGCACCATAAGCATAGTCTCCGAACAGCAACCCTGTGTGCACTCCCAGCACTTCCGAAAAGTAACCTACAGCCGACACTAAAACAGCAAAAAGTATAAAGGCCACACTCCAATGGCGGTGAAAGGCAAAGAGCAGTGCATTGGTGAGCAGAAGGTTCATAGGGGTGAGCTCCTGAAAGTATTCAGGTCTGCCGCTAAACAGAAACCCCCAAAAGCCGACTCCATGGAAAATTACCAGGATGGCAACAGCCACCGGCAAAGCATATTTGCCATACTTCTGAGCCAAGGGTGTTAGTACTGATGCTATTTTTGTATCAGGCATGGTGTTTAGGTGATTTTGCAGGCGAGGGAGCTACAGCTGGTGTTAACTCTCCTACAATTTTGGCTGATAGCAGGCACAACGGAATACCGCCGCCTGGATGCACACTGCCACCGCAAAAGTATAAACCTTTAATTTTAGAGCTGAAATTCGGGTGACGCAGGAATGCTGCCATTTTGTTGTTCGAGCTACTACCATACAAGGCCCCTCCAAACGAGGAAGTGCGGCTCTCAATTAGCAGCGGATCCAGCACCTGTTCTTCTTCTATCAAAGCTTCCACGTCTGTTCGGAGCATGTGCTTCAGTTTTTGCAGTACTGCTTGTCGTGTTTCCGCTGTTAACTGCTGCCAATCCTGCCCCTGGTTGTGCGGCACGTTAACCATTACAAACCAATTTTCACCTCCGGCAGGCGCATCCGCAGGATCGGCTTTAGAGGTGATGTTAACGTAAATGGTTGGATCCGGACTGACTGTTTTGTACTTAAAGATGTGCTCAAATTCACTCTTATAGTCTTGGCTAAAGAAGATGTTGTGCACATGAAGCTGCGGAAACACTTTCCTTACCCCCCAATAGAAAATCAGGGCAGAACTGGAACGCGGCTGCTGCAGCGTTTTCTCAGGCGCTGGCTGATCCGGCAGGAGCCTTCGATAAGTGGGCACTACATCCATGTTACTCACCACCACATCAGCAGCATACCTGCCTTTAATGGTCTCTACGCCTGTAACATTGTTTTGTTGAGTAATGATTCGCTCAACCTGCTCATTATATCTAAACTCCACACCTAGCTCCTCAGCCAATTTTACCAGGCTAGCGGCAATCGCGTAGATGCCACCTTCCGGGTAAAAGGCTCCTATGTTATGCTCCAGGTGCGGGATGATGTTTAGCGTGCCTGGTGCCTGGTACGGGTCAGAACCATTGTAAGTAGCAAACCTATCCAGCAGCTGCACAAAACGTGGGTCACTAAACTGATTGGCATTTGCTTCGTGCATGGTGGTCGTGAGGCCAAGGTCGGAAAGGCAACCTAGTGCCTTTAGCACGTCCGGGCTCAGGTAAGTATTTAGCCGATGCAGGGATTTCTGCAGAAATGTATTTGCTGTACCTTTGTATAGCCGCGCGCTTTTCTGCAATGCCTCCTGCACTGCTCTTTTTGGCACTCCTAGCTGCTGCTCTGCTTCCTGTGCAAACTTCTCAGCATCAGCACAGGCTTTCACATGACTGCCATCGGGCCAGAAGTAGTGGGTAATGGGATCAAGACGTGTATAGCGAAAGTAATCCGAGGGGTTGCGTCCTGCCAGCGTAAAAAGCTCATCTACCAGGTGTGGCAATGTGAACAGCGATGGTCCGGCATCAAACCTGTACTTACCCAGCCAGAACTCGTGCATCTTTCCGCCAAAGGTATGATTTGCCTCCAGCACAGTTACGTCATAGCCTTTTACGGCTAAACGCACTGCTGTGGCAATGCCTCCTATACCTGCCCCGATAATGGCTGCTTTCGTCATTCCTGCTTATATAGCTTTATACTTTGTGCTTAACTGATGGGGTAAGGTAAAGGTTATAGCGAAATTATGCTTCACCAAACTCTCTCCTGTAAATTGGCTTACGCATACCAAAGGCGGCTAACATGAACGGGTATAATAGCAGGTCCAGTAGTTTGTTGCCTGTGCTATAGGTAATGATATCATGAATGATAGCCCCGCCACCATTTTTGGTTACAAGGTGTCGGTGGTGCCACAGCTGCAGGGGAGGAGGCAGCTCCTGACCCTGGTCTACAAAGTATGCTTCTGCACCAGTTACTACTCGCTCAGTGATCAGGCTGGTCCAGCGGAAAGATTTTATGCCTGTCTGTAGCTCTACTTCCACCACATCACCAGGCTCGGAGCCATCGAAGCGCAGGAGTTGCAGCCTAGGGTAGGGGGGAGCTAACTTCCGAAACAGCTGTTCGTCAAAGGCATCGAACACGCTGCGGTAGTCCTGCCGCACTTTCGTCTCCAGGTGAATTTTCATGCTTTTGGTGTATAGCTACACTTTAGTAACCTCAACTGCAGCGCTTTGTTTGATAACCATAAAATATATTTTACTATGCCTATTTTTATATTTCTACCAAAACACTACATTCAATGCACTCAAATCACTACTTCTACATTTATGAAAAGTTACCGAATCTTTTTAGCACTGGTGGCTATGCTGTTAACAACTTTCAGCTTTGCCCAAACACGCGAGATCTATACTAACCCTAAGTTTAGTACGCTCGCCACGAACCACAAGTCGCTCGCTATTTTGCCTTTTAACACAAGTATAAAGCTGCGTCCCAACCAGATGAAAAGCCTAACCCCAGAGCAGCTCCACGATATGGAGGTAAAGCAGGGCTTAGCCGTTCAAAGCGCACTCGAGACATACTTCGAAAGGCAAAGACGGGTTTACAGTGTCGTTTCAGGATGCACATAAAACCAATGCTCTGCTCGCTAGGCATGAAATTACTGCAGAGAATCTCAGAAGCTATACTCCTGAGGAGTTGGCCAGGCTATTAGAGGTAGACGGAGTGATTACAGGCACTTTCGAGACAGACAAACCTATGTCGGACGGTGCTTCGCTGGCACTTGGGCTTGTTGTTGGCTTTTACGGTGCTACCAACTCCGGCAAAACGAGCATCAACATTTATGACGGTACCTCAGGAGAACTGCTTTGGAAGTACGAGAAAGCACTTTCCAGAAGTCTCGGCAGCGATACAAACACCATTGTCACAACTATTATGCGCAAGGCCTCCCGCAAGTTTCCCTATTCTAAAATGTAGTTCCAGCTGTACTTAAGCAAAAGAGCCGCTGCAGACATGTCTGCAGCGGCTCTTTTGCTTATACTCCAATACTCTGTTAACTCAGCAGGTTGTCAATATCCTCTTTGGTAAGGCTCTTGATTACTGTTTCGTCGGTACTTATCAGGTCTGTCACAAGCTGAATCTTACGGCTCTGCAGTGCCAGTATCTTCTCTTCTACTGTATCCTTGGTGATAAACTTATAGGTAAACACTGTGTTCTGCTGCCCAATGCGGTGTGCTCTGTCTACTGCCTGTGCCTCAACCGCTGGATTCCACCATGGGTCCAGGATGAACACGTAGTCTGCGGCAGTCAGGTTCAGGCCCACTCCGCCCGCTTTCAGCGATATCAGGAACACGTGTATACTTTTATCGCTTTGGAAGCGCTCAACCTGCTCATGGCGGTTCTTTGTGTTGCCATCCAGATAGGTATAGCTGATTTCCCGCTTGTCCAACACCTTACGGATAATCTCCAGGTGCTTTACAAATTGGCTAAAGATAAGCACTTTGTGCCCTTTGCCTACTACGGTTTTAGTCATATGCAGCACCTCCTTCAGCTTACCTGACTCGCCTTCGTAGCCAGGATCAGTCATGAGCGGGTGGTTTGCTATCTGACGCAGCTTCGTCAGGCCCTGCAAAAGCATAAACTGGGTATTGCCCGGCCCGTTCTCCTCCAGGTTCTTCAGAATCTTGTTGCGGTAGTATGACTTTGTTTCTTCGTAAGCATGCTCCTGCTCCTCGGTCATTTTACAGAAAACAGTCTGCTCTATTTTTTCAGGCAGCTCTTTGGCTACCTGAGATTTATGCCTGCGAAGTATAAATGGCTTAATCAGGGCGTGCAGGCGACGCGTTTTCTGCTCATCCTTCTCCTTCTCGATCGGTTTTAGAAACTCGTTGCGGAAGAAGTGCTGACTGCCCAATAAGCCCGGGTTGATGAAAGACATCTGCGACCACAGGTCCATTGTGCTGTTCTCCACGGGTGTACCTGTTAGTATCAAACGGTGCCGCGACTTTAACGCACGCACAGATTTTGATGTGTTTGAGTCAGGATTCTTGATCGCCTGCGACTCGTCAAGGATAATATAGTCGAAGTAGTAGCTCTGCAGCAGGTCTGCATCCAGGCGCACGATACCATACGAGGTCAGGATAACATCATAGTTAGAGAACTGCTCAACATTCTTATCGCGATAAGTGCCGGTGTAGTTCAGTACGCGAAGGTCCGGTGTGAACTTCAGTGCCTCATTCAGCCAGTTATAAACCAGCGAAGTAGGCATTACGAGCAACGAGGCTGACTCTGCGCCATTCTCTTTGCGGTGCTGCAGCATAGCCAGCGTTTGTACGGTTTTACCCAGACCCATGTCATCGGCCAAGCAGCCCCCGAACTTATAGTTCTGCACAAAGTGAAGCCAGTTATAGCCAGCCTTCTGGTAAGGGCGCAATTCACCGATAAAACCAGCCGGCAGTGGCTGATCTTCTATCGTTTCAAACTCACGCAGCTTCTCCAATTTGCGGCTCATAGTAACAGTAGCCAGGTTGCCGTTCTGCAGGTCGTTTACCAACGCCATGTGGTGCTTTCGCAGCGTCAGGTGCTCCTCTCCTTCCGCAAAGGCAAATAGCTCGATATACTGCGTAAACCACTCCTCCGGAATAATAGCTATCTTCCCGTTTGGCAACAAGAACTCGTTATTCTTTGTCAGAATATGGTTCTTGAGCCTGATAAATGGAATAGTGAACTCACCAAAGCGCACGGTGCCGTAGATATCGAACCAGTCGTTTTTCTCTGTGATACCTACATCTAAGGTTATTTCACCTATAAAGTAGTTCTTGCCGCTCTTCTGGTTCTGCTCTACTGTAAAGCCCAGTCTCTCCAGGTCCTGCAGGTTGTTGTTCAGCCAGGTAAATGCAGCACTCTTCTCCAACACAGCCTGTCCGTTTTTCACTTCCAGCGCCCGCTTGCTCAGTTCTTTCACAAACTCCTTTTCGCTGCCGGCATCACGTATCAGCTTATGGAAAATATAAGATTCTGGTGTTTTCTCCATGCTAACGCTAATGCGTTTTGCTTCCTGCGTCTGCACAAGGTAGTCGCCATACTTAAAGGAAAGGTCGAAGAGGATTTTGTTTCCTTCTGAGTCAGCTCCTTCATCCTTTTTAAAGGCAATGGCAGGCACCTCAGAAGCCGTTATTTCGGAAAAAGTGAGGTAAGGGCTTGGCACATACTTCTCGGCCCTGATATCAAAGCCTTTGGCATGCACATCAAACTGCTCTACCAGCGGTGCTACAAACTTGCGGTAGTAGTTTTCCTCCACCGAGCGTGGCACCACAATAAAGCGCTTGTTCAGGAAGGGCTGCAGCTTTTTACCGTCTACATTCTTCTCGAAGCTATACACCTGGTCATTTAGCATCAGCCACGCAGGCTCATGGCATATCAGAACAGCATTTTTATACTGGAAATCTAGCTTCTGTCCATTATACTTAATGGTAGGGAAGTAGTGCGTGTTGTCCTCATTGCGCATGAAGTGGAACAAGACCGTAGCACGTTCCGGCGCAATTTTAATCCTGCGCCAGGTCGGCTCGCCATCCTTGCCCATGATAAAGGTCATCTTGTCGTGGCGAAGCAGCTCTAATATCTTTCCCATACGGCTCTGCACATAATGGCTTATCGCCTCCTGCATTGCCTTGTCACCCTTCTCAGGGTCGTATACTTTCAGAAAAAACTCAGCGGGGGAAAGCTTCTTTTTAGTAGAGAAGCGCTTCAGCACTGCATCCTGCTGCACCTGATCTATCAGCTGGATCAACTTAAAATCTTCTGCATCGAGGCGCGCAGCAAACTCATCCGCGTTTTTTGCCGAGATGTTTTGGTGCTGTAGGGTGAGTTGGCCTTTGGAGTTAACCTGTACCACAAATGACTCAAACAGGTAACCCAGGTATTCGTGCTCAAAGAGCGAGTAGATCACCTGAAAAGGCTGCGTGGTATAAACATTCATGCCAAAGACATTTTTAGGACTTCAAATTTAGCCATAATGGTGCTTATTTCCTACTTTAAGCAAGGCTTTTAGCTTGTACTTTAGAAAGGTTGGCTAATTTTTAATTTCAGAATAACACGGAGCTTTAGCGTTCCTGTTTATCGTGAATTGTACTGTATCCGGGGTAGCTCTAGATATTCTCTGTCACAGACATGGCAGCTGCTTTGTTTGCTGGCCTGATGGACACCAACAGCGTAATTACAACTATAGCCAAGCCTGTTAGCACAAAGTCTTCAATTTCCATTTTTACTGGATAGGCCTCCACTACCGAAGTAGCCATACCCATACTTACCAGCCCAAATGTCTGCTGCAAATTGCAAATCAACATTCCTAAGGATAAGCCATAAGCTGCCCCGATAAAGGCTACCAACGCTCCCTCAAACAAGAAGATGTTGCGAATTGTTTTGGCAGTAGCACCCATTGAGGCAAGTATGGCGATGTCTTTCTTCTTGTCGATAACAAGCATAGAGAGCGAGAAGAAGATATTGAGTGAGGCGATGCCAAGAATGAACGCGAAAGTTATGAATACGAAGAGCTTTTCTACCTTCACGGCGCGCAGCAAACTGGTATGCTGCTCATCAGAGTTCTGTACCTTAAAGTTCTCGCCTAGCAGCTTTTGCAGCTCACGCTTTACCTGCTCTATCTTGTAGCCTTGCTCAATTTTGAGCTCAAGGGCTGTTCGGCGCCGGCCATATTCCAGTAGCTCCTCTGCAAAGTTGAGGGGTACAAACACGTAAGCGTCGTCATACTGGCGCTCTATGGCAAAAATACCTCCTGGCAGGATGTTCAGGCTGTTGAAAGAGCCTTCTGGGTTAAGCGGGTTGAATTTTACGTTGCGCGGGTACAGGAACTGCATCGGCACAAACTGATTGCTAGGTCGGATGGATAGTTGGTACTGCACCCCACGCCCTACAAGTGCCCGGTAGCTGTTGTTGAAGTATAGCTCATTGCTACCTTCTACTACCGAGGAATCAATCTCGTTCTGCTGAAAGAAGTTTTCGCTTACCCCCTTCACCTTTACAACCATTTGCCGGTCGTTATAGCGTAACAAGGCATTATCTTCAATTACCTCCGACACCACAGCCACACCAGGCGTGCGTCGAATACGGTTCATGAACTCAGTGTCTGTTTCAAACGACTTCCCCTCGGCAGCAGTAACCTTCAGGTCAGGGTCAAAGCTGGAGTAAATTTCCCGAATAAGATCTTCCAGGCCATTAAAAACCGATAGTACTATTATTAGTGCAGCCGAGCCAACAGCCACTCCAATCATGGCGATGTTGGAAATAATGCTGATGATGTTCCTCTTCTTTCTGGAGAAAAAGTATCGCTTCGCTATCAGAAAAGGTACGTTCATCTTTATTTATTAATTGGCTAAACTATCAAATAGTTGATGCATACGCGCTTTGAAGAACAGCAATTTAGCAATACAACCATTTATCCTCCAGGTTACTTCCAGGCTTTTACAATCAGACCAGTTCCCGACGGATGCTCTCCTTCTACATCCATTCTGTTTAGCAAAAGACAGAAGGGGAAGGTAATCAGGTAGTAGAACGGCAACAGCACGAAGAAAATTTTGGATACGTTCAGCATTAGCAGTGGATACTTCATAGACAGGCGCCATGAAATTTGCCCCGGCTTGCCATAGGAGTAACGTGCCTGCACTTTACTAAAGCCTGCTGTTTTTAGCTTATCCTCAATCTCTTTGATATTATAGCCATCCCGTACGTGCTCTTCGATAAATGAAGCCTCATCATCGCCATGCACATCAGAGCCACCTTGGTCAGACGGAGTAGAAATCAGCAGCATACCACCAGGACGTAACGATGTGTGAAAGTTCCTGAACACTTCTACATCCTCCAGTATGTGCTCCATTACGTCTACTGAAAGTATGAGATCATAACTCTCTGGTTGACGAAACTTCACCAGGTCGGCGATTTTAAAAAGCACATTGTGGTGACCAATAGCACGCATAAAGCGATTACAGTCAGACACTTGTTCCTCTTTCACGTCCACGGCCAGTACATTCCACTTTTGGCTCATGCTGGAGAGGTAGTACGTATACTGCCCAAAGCCGGAGCCTGCATCGAGAATGTGTTGCTCTCCGCCCCGGCGGTTAGCTGCCCACTCGCGCAGTTCTTTTTGCACGTGCCATGCACGCAACAGCAGCAGGTCCAGTAGGTTATAAAATACGCGGCGCAGGAAAGGGGTCTTGTTGAACACGTCGCCAAGTACCCGCTTTATAGGGTCGTACTGCATAAGGGTGTTGTGCGGCTAACTGCCTACTTATTAGGGTATGTTTCGTCGTCCTCGTCATCCTCGCTTGCAGGCGGGATTTCCAAATTATCGAACAATTTATCTATTTTGGCTGCGTATTCGGCGGTATCATCCAGGTAGAAAATCAGCTCAGGGATAATGCGCACCTGGTTTTTGATGCGCTGAGCCAGCTGGTGCCGGATAGTTTTTGAGTTGATGCGTACCTCTTGTAGCACTGCCTCGTTATTCTGAGCCATCATGATGCTCAGGTATACTTTAGCAACGCCCAAATCTGGTGAAACACGCACTACACTTACCGATATATAAGCGCCCCCGAACAGGTGCGGCACCTCTCTTTGAAAGATGTCTGCCAGTTCTTTTTGTATCAGGCGCGAGAATTTCTGTTGTCTTTTACTTTCCATACGAAGATGCAAATATCATATTAATTTCGCATTTTTACCCCAAAAGTGCTGTACTCATTTTGAGTTAGGTACTTTCAGCGGACTTTGCTGAGACAAAAGCTTTTGCTGCACTGCAAGCCCTAGTGCTGGGTCAGTGGCATGCCTCTTGTTAGGTAGCTCTTATACTTTGTCTGTGGCCTCTTGTCCTTTTATGTAGTTCCTTCTAACTCTCTCTTTCCTTGATAAGTTACTTTCGTAGCATACTGCCTTCTCGTCTTGTATTGCTGATTCTTCTGTTCTTGGGTATACAGTTGCCTCTTGTGCTGTTGGGTGTGCGGGCTACGGCACCTGAGCTCTTGCACATGCTGGTAGGGGAGCGGCTGGCAGAAGGCTTTAGCATGTATCGCGACATCCACGATAACACTGCTCCAATTTCAGCATTGGTGTTCTGGGTGTTGGATGTTGCGGCAGGACGCTCCTTTATGGCTTACAGGTTAACTGCTGTAGGGCTGTTACTACTGCAGGCCTTACTGCTAAATAGTACCCTAAACCGCCACAACGTGTATGGCACCAAGAACTATTTGCCAGCACTGTTATACTTGGTGCTTGGTAGCCTTTCGTTCGAGTTTAACATGCTCACGCCGCTGCTCATTGGCAATACTTTCCTTATACTTTCGCTGCCTTACATTATCACATTGTCGCGCGAAGGCTTTGATAACAACAGGCTTTTTGTAGGTGGCTTTATGCTTGGTTTAGCAGCTATGTGTTACCTGCCGTTGGCCGTATTTCTGCTGGTGGGCATTTTCGCTGTAATCTTTTTCGCGTCAAACACCTTCCGAAGCACCATGTTGATGCTGTGCGGTTTTGCTTTTCCGTATGCCGTGCTGATGACGTTCTACCTCTATACGAACACAACACAGGAGTTTCTGGAGCTACACCTGTTACGCCCATGGCAACTGCAGGTGGCGTTCCTTCGCCCGCCAGCCGATGTAGCAAAGCTAATGATTATACCTGCTGCCATACTTTTACTTTCACTGCTAAGTTCGGCTTCCCTGCCCCAGCGCCTGGTGTTTCAGGTAAAGTTTCAGCAACTGATGTGGGTATGGCTAGTAGCAAGCTTGCTGGTTATTTTTACCAGAGATGAGATATCTGTAGCCACTTTTGTAATCGTATTACCACCGATAGCATACTTCGGAGAGTTCTTTTTCACCTCTAACCGTAAAGGCTGGATCCTGAATACAGTTTTTCTGGTGATGCTGGCGGGAGTGCTGGTGCTACGTTATAGATTAGTACTGGGCCTCAACCCATACCTGATGATGGACGACTCACCGTTGCTTTTGCCAGAGCAAGTGGAAGTGCCAGTGCAGAACGCTACCATACTTGTGCTAGGGAATGACATCAGCTATTATATGCAGAACAAGCCAGTTACACCATACCTGAACTGGCAACTGGCACAGCGTCATTTCGGAAGACTTAACGAGTATCAGGCGTTGTTTCAGTTACACGAAAATTTCAGGCACGAAATGCCACAATATCTGGTGGATAAAGCAGGGATGATGCCAGAACTTAATTACAAACTGCCCGATGTTTTTGGCCGATACCAACAGACTGATGACCCTACCGTTTATAAGCTAAAATAGAAAAGCCGCTCCTTTCGGAGCGGCTTTTCTATTTTATAAACTATCTCTTGCTTAGCAAGCGGCTATTTTATTCACTCTGTTTTGATGGCGACCTCCTTCGAAGTCTGTAGCAAGGAAAGTGCGGACCATATCTCTAGCTGTCTCCTCTGAGACAAATCTTGCCGGAATGCAGAGAATATTAGCGTTATTGTGCTCACGGGCCAGCTTTGCCAACTCAGTTTCCCAGCACAACGCTGCACGAATATCCTGATACTTATTTGCTGTAATAGCCACTCCGTTACCGCTTCCGCAAATTAGCACTCCAAAGTCACAGTCTTTGCTTGCCACAGCCTTTGCTAAAGGATGCACATGATCAGGGTAATCTACTGAGGCCTCAGAATCCGGCCCAAAATCTTGTACCTGGTGACCAAGCTCAGCCAGCACACCTTTCAACATGCTTTTGTAAGTATAACCGGCGTGGTCGCCCCCAATTGCTATTTTCAATGACATTAGGATTGTGTGTTTTGTTCGTTTAATCGCTTCAGGTCTTTTTTACGAATAGACTGTGAGATATGGATACTTACCTCGTAGAGTAGCATTAGCGGCATAGAGATCAGTATCTGGCTTATCACATCTGGCGGCGTTATGATAGCGCCTACTACAAGTATAACCACCAAAGCATGGCGGCGGTACAACTTCATCGTCTCTGGTGAAATTAGGCCGGCCTTTGTAAGGAAGAACACTATCACTGGCATCTCAAACATAAAAGCACAAGCCAGACAAAGCGTTGTTAAAGTTGAGATGTATGACGACAGGTCAAACTCATTTACAATACTTGGATCTACCTGGTATCCAGCCAGAAAGTTTATAGAGATCGGGGACACTACATAGTATCCGAACAGTAGCCCTAAAACAAACAGAATAGATACAAAGAAAACTGCTCCTTCTGAATTTTTGCGCTCCTGCGGGTAAAGCCCTGGCCTTACGAAGCGCCAGATCTCCCAAAAAGCATAAGGAAAGGCACATGCCAAACCTAGTACCACCGACACGAGGAGGTGCATTGTAAACTGGCCGCTCATCTGACGGCTTTGTATGGTGAAGCCCATTTCCTCAAAGCAAAGGACGTCTGAGCCAAAATACTGCCCCACCTGGCACATCACCCTGTAGCTCAGGAAATCAGTGCGCGAAGGGGCTAGTATAATATCATGGAACACAAAGCTTTTCGCTAGAAAAGCAATGGTAGCGAATACAAAGATAGAACCAAGGGCTCTGATGATGTGCCACCTTAACTCCTCCAGATGGTCCACAAAGGACATCTCTTTCGGCTCTTCTTCCAGAAATGATTGATCCATCAAAAGCGGCTCCTCCTACAAGTTGTATTGTTGATTAATATGCAAAAAGCGGATACTCCTGCATCCAGTTATTGATCTCGCTGCGTACGCTGCTGATCTTACTGTCATTATCATGGTTGCTCAGCACTGTATCAATAAACTCTACTATGCGCTCCATCTCCTGCTCTTTTAGTCCACGTGTTGTGATAGCAGCCGTACCTACTCGCATACCTGACGTAACGAACGGTGACTTATCATCAAATGGCACCATATTCTTGTTTATCGTGATATCAGCTTTTACCAGCGTGTTTTCAGCCAGTTTACCCGTAATGTTTTTCGAGCGCAGGTCGATCAACATCATGTGGTTTTCAGTACCGCCAGAGATAATGTCATAGCCCCGCTCTAGGAACGCCTTGGCCATAGCTTGAGCATTTTGCTGCACCTGCTTTACATAACCTAAATAATCATCAGAAAGTGCCTCATAATAGGCTACAGCTTTAGCCGCAATTACATGCTCCAGTGGGCCACCCTGCGTACCAGGGAATACAGCTCCATCCAGCAGCGACGACATCATGCGTATCTCACCTTTAGGCGTCTTCAGGCCAAACGGGTTCTCAAAGTCTTTGCCCAACATGATCATACCACCACGAGGTCCACGCAATGTTTTGTGGGTGGTAGTAGTTACAATATGGCAGTGCTCAAACGGGCTATTCAACAAGCCACGTGCAATAAGGCCTGAAGGGTGGGAGATATCTGCCAATAGCAGGGCTCCAACCTCATCAGCTGCTTGGCGCAACTTCTTGTAATCCCAGTCGCGGCTATATGCTGATGCACCACAGATAATAAGTTTCGGTCGCTCACGGCGAGCTATCTCCACTACTTTATCAAAATCGATGAGGCCTGTTTCCTGCTCCACACCATAGAAGGTAGGGTTATACAGTTTACCAGAGAAGTTAACCGGTGAACCATGAGTCAGGTGACCGCCATGCGACAGGTCAAAACCTAAGATCTTATCTCCTGGTTGCAGAACCGCCAGCATTACTGCTGAGTTTGCTTGTGCCCCAGAATGCGGCTGCACATTTACCCATTCTACCCCGAACAGTTCCTTCGCGCGATCTATAGCCAACTGCTCTGACTGGTCTACTATTTCGCAACCACCATAGTAGCGCTTACCAGGCAAGCCCTCTGCGTACTTGTTCGTCATTACGCTACCCATGGCTTGCATCACCTGCTCTGACACAAAGTTCTCAGAGGCGATTAGTTCTATACCGTGGGTCTGGCGCGCTTTTTCCTTCGCAATCAGGTCAAATATGGCTATATCTTTTTGCATCGATTTTGATTCGGTTTAGTAAGCAGCCAAAATTAAAGTATGCGCCGGAATAAACCAATGTTTCAGAAGTTTATATACGAGGTTACACCTGCTAGCAGATTTATGGGCCTTGTAGAAAGGTTAAATAAAAAAGGCCCAGTGCTTTTGCACCGGGCCTTTGTAGTATAGCTCTTATTCTTTCGGCTACTCTTTCATCACTTTAATTTGGTAAACTTTACCGTTCAGCTCTACTTTCAGTACATACATGCCTTTTGTCAGCTTGTCGTACACTGGTAGCTGCACCTCATTCTGACCTTGTACCAGTTCTACTGCTTTAGTATAAACTTTCTTTCCAGTCATGTTGTACAGTGCTAAAGTAGCTCTTCCACTCTCTACAGCTGTTACATACAGCTTAGAGTTGAAGTTGATTGGGTTTGGAGCCACCAGCAATTTCTGCACCGACTCAGTAGCTTTAACAGTCACTGCTACTACTTTGCTGTAGTCTGTCGTGCCGTCCAAGTCAACTTGCTTCAGGCGGAAGTAGATAGTACCTGTTTCGTTCCCCAGCTTGTGCGTGAACTCATAATCTGTTCTCAGCACGCTGTTTGTCACCTTGCTAGCCACATGACCTACCTTGTTAAAGCCTTCTGTTCCGCTAAGCGACATCTCCACCTCGAAGTGTGAGTTCTTATTCTCAGAAGCTGTTGCCCAAATCAGGCGTACATTGTTACTCTGTACCGCCGCATTGAAGAACATCAGCTCTACTGGGAGAGGGGTTATGGAAGTACCACGCACCGTCATTGTTTTTGTCTGTGCATTCAAAGTACTATGGCTAATGGTTCCTTGATGGGTGTCCTCAGTCGTCGGCTTATACTTCACATAGATAGGATAGTTGCTTATACTCGTACCCGCTCCTTTCAAGATTGTAAGCGACGTAGTATAGGTACCATTTTCAGAGTCAGATATCAGGAAGTTACTTCTCGGTGCTGTCACCGTAATGTCTGCCTCCAGTTCTGTAGCACTTAGCGTATACTGCTGCGGCGCAGATTCTTCACCTACTTTGGCTGAGAATTCTGATAGCGTGCCAGAAAGTGTTATTACTGGAACAATTACAGTAAAGGTCTGATCGCTTGTTGCCGCTGGACCTGCTAAGGTGTGAACTGTTATCTGGCCCGTTTGGGCACCTGTTGGCACAATAACCTCTAAACTGCCGTCAGTCATTTCCAGGAACTGAGAAGTTGCTACTCCCCCTCCAAATACTACTTTGCCCACATCCACCAAGTTCACACCTGTGATCGTTACTGTAGAACCTATCTTTCCTTCTGTAGGCGTCAGCGCGTCTATAATTGGGCTAGTAACTACAAAGTTTTCAGATGTTGCCACCATTCCTCCGGCTGTCGTCAGTTCAATCAAGCCTGTTCTAGCACCATTTGGCACCGTCACTTTCACCTCTGTATTGGAATTTGAGGTTACCGCAGCTGTTACTCTTGCTCCGTCTTTGCCAGCAAAGGTTACGCTAGCATCAGTTAAAGACATACCTGTGATGGTTACCTCTGTACCGAAAGGACCGGTCTTCGGCGTAAAGTCAGTTATCTCAGGTATGATGCTGTAGGAGGCACTGCTTCCTGTTCCGCTTAGTGTTGTAAGGGTGATTGGCCCTGTAACAGCTCCTGCCGGCACTGCCATTGAGAAAGACTTCAGTGCCACGCCATCTGCATCAGTGCCTGCGTCCGCTAAAGTTCCTGTAAAGCTTGTTGCCGCCACGCCATTGAATTGAACTGTCTGCAGGTCATCAAAGTACTTACCTGTGATGGTTATTGAACCACCTACTTTACTGCCTTCTGCCGGCGTGATGGAGGTTACAACTGGTGCCAATACTGTAAAATCAAAAGAGCTTGTACCAGTACCACTTGGCGTTGTGACAGCTATTCGGCCCGTTCTGGCTCCTTCAGGAACTGTAACCGTTATTTGCGTATCGCTGTCAACTGTAAAGCTCGTCGCGTCCACATCGGCTGCACTACCGCTCAGGAAGGTTACTTTACTAGCCTCGAGGAAGTACTGCCCTGTTATGGTAAACGTTGTTCTGTTTACTAAACCCTCAGCTGGAGTAAAGGAGGTGAATTGAGGCACAAGTAAAGTAAATATTCCGCTTGTGTCCGTTCCACTTGGTGTTGTTACGGAAATAGGGCCGGTTTTGGCCCCAGCTGGCACAACAACGGTTATGGTGTTGTCATCCACTATCGTGAAGGCCGTCGGAGATAACACAACATCATCTGATGTACCATCTCCACCCATGAACCTCACTTCTGTGGCCTGTAGGAAGTACTGACCTGTGATTGTCACAGTTGTCATTCCCACTCTACCTGAAGTTGGATCAATTGTCAGGATATCTGGTGACAGCACAGTGAAGCTTTCAGCAGAGGCACCTGTACCACTTGTAGAGGTTACCGTTATCACGCCTGATCTTGCTCCTGAAGGTATCTGTACCGTGAACGACTTCACGTCTGTTCCTGACGGTTCAGTCTGACCACTAGTAGGAACACTTACAGAGACTCCTCCTCCGAAACCGATTGTGGTTACATTTTTGAAATAAACGCCAGATACAGTTACACTTTCACCCACTCTTCCTGACACGGGAGTAAACGTTATTTGTTCTGGAGCAAGTGTTTTAAAGCTTTCGCTGCTCTCGCCTGTACCACTTGGAGTAGTTACTGATATAGGGCCAATGTTCTGGTTCAGCCTAGCCTGTGGCACTCTCGCCAAGATGTACGTTTTACCAGATTCATCAGTTAAAGATTGGAAGGTTGCTGACACACCATTAAAGGTTACGTCTGTGGCACCATCTAAATAGTTACCTACTATAGTAACCTCTGTATCGAAGTAACCTTCGTTTACAGTGTTGCTTATGGTTCCTACATAAATGTCAGTAACTTCTGGAGACAGCACTTTGAACAATGTTGTTCCACTATCCCCTGTACCACTAGCCGTTGTCACCGCCACTACACCCTCTCCAGCATCAACCGGAGGATAGGCTGTAATTTGCTTATCATTATCAACCACATAGCTAGCAGCCTCCACCCCATTAAATGTTACAGCAGAAGCTCCTGTAAAGAATTCTCCAGTTATAACCACTGGATCTCCTACAAAACCCTCTGTTTTGGAAAGAGAAGCTACCGTAGGGGCCGGCACGGCAAACTCTGCTGCACTGGTGGCAGTACCGGCAGGGTTGGTTACTGTGATAAACCCTCTTGCGGCATCTACAGGCACAGCTGCAGTAATACTTAATCCATCTGTGGCAACAGTGTAAGATGCTGCATCCAGCCCATTGAATTGTACCGAGGAAATATCTGTAAAATTACTTCCTGTTATGGTTACAACAGTGCCTACTGGGCCAGTTGTAGGACTAAATTCAGAAATCTGGGGTGCTTGAATCAATCTAAACGCTTCACTACTTGTAGCAGAACCATTGCCTCCTGTTACAGTGATAACACCTGTTGTCGCATCATTTGGTACATTTACTATTACCTGCGTCTCCGAAACAGAGGTTGGAGCTGTTACTGCGCCTGATCCAAAGGTTACTCCTGTTATCTGTCCAAGTAGTTTACCTGTAATAGTTACAGTAGTGCCTACAGGACCTTCTGCCGGTGTAAATCCTGAAATAAGAGGTGTAGTGAGTACGGTAAAATCATCTGCACTGGTTCCAGTGCCTGCTATGTTAGACACTGCCACTTTTCCGGTAGCGGCCTCTGGTGTAAGCGTAACTGTTATTTCAGTATCACTTACATAAGTATAGGTCACGGCTCCCCCGCCAACGGTAACAGTAAGATCTCCTGAGAAACCTGTACCTGTAACAGTAAACGTATCGCCTGCACGTCCTTCAGTTGGAGAGAAAGAAGCAACTGTTGGCGCTGTGATAATTGTTAGGTTCGAAGAACTTGTCGCAGAGCCTGCTGCTGTCGCAACGGAAAGTGGGCCTGTTGCAGCACCGTCCGGAACAACTACATCAAAGCTTTGTGTTGCGTTGGCATTTGTCGTTACCGCGGTACCTGAAACATCAACAACCACTGCATCAAAGAAGGTGACGCTTGTTACGCCCTCCAGATTCTGACCATTGATGGTTATGGTTCCCCCTTGATAGGACACTGTAGGATCAAAGCTGATGATGTGTGGGGTTGGGTCTACTGTGAATTCACTTGTCGCTAAATTAGCTGTCGTTGCTGTAGCCACATTATTTGTAACAGAAAGCTGCCCTGTAGCAGCACCAACAGGCACTGTCACCTTTATTTCTGTGTCACTTACAACGGAAAACACCGTTGCCGCTTTATCGTCTCCCGCGTCCGCTGTTCCGAGGAAGGTTACAGCATTGACGCCTGTAAAACCCGTACCATTCAAAGTTATCTCATCGCCCGGGCGGCCACTCACCGGAGAGAACGCAGTGATTTCCGGTGCTTTATAAATTACAAATGCTGACGCTGTTGTAGCTGTACCACCTGGGTTCGTTAAGGAAATAACACCTGTAACCGCTCCTGTAGGCACTGTAACGGTAAAGCTCTGCTCTCCTGTGGCTGCGTCCGTTGATAATGTTAAGCCTGTTATATCTGCTGGTACATCATTCGCAAACAAAACCTGTGTGATGTTTTCTAAATAGTGGCCTCTGATTTCTACGATTGTTTCACCTTCTATACCTGCTTCTGGAGAAAAGCCGGAAATAACAGGAGCATCTATAAAGTCAAACGAATTAGTAGAAGTAGCAGTACCAGCTGGTGTAGTAAGTGTCACAACGCCGTCTCCGGCATTTGCCGGAACTATTGCCTGTACCTCCGTGTCTGAGATTTCAGTGAAAGAAGCCTCTACGCCATTGAATGTAACACTCCTTACACCGGAGAAATAATTACCTGTTAAGGTTACAGTTGCTCCGGCTCCGCCTGTAGCTGGCGAGAAAGGGGAAGAAGATGAAAATGTTGGAGCCGGCACAGTAAAGTCAGTGTAGCTTGTGCCTTCTCCGGCAGGAGTTATTACTTTTATTCTGCCTGTACTGGCTCCTGCAGGCACTTTTACAGTTAACTGTGTATCACTATTTACCACAAGATCCGTACCTGCCACACCATTAAATGTTACGCTGGTAGCTCCTGAGAAATATTCTCCATTGATAGTAACCAATGTACCGGCGCCCCCCGACTTTGGAGAGAAATCTGTCGTAATAACTGGAGCTGGCACCACAAACTCCGTAACACTTTCGCCCGTTCCGGCAGCAGTAGTAACAGCAATTTTGCCCACTGGAGCACCGGCTGGAACTATAGCCGTAATCTGCGTCTCTGAATCTACAATATAACTTGCAGAAACCCCTCCGAACGTCACACTAGTGGCACCTAAGAAGTTACCACCTGTAACAACAACACTTGTTCCGGCCCCGCCTTCTCCTGGTGTGAAAGAAGTCACCTCTGGAGCAGCAGACACTCTAATAGCATCAGCCAGCAAGTTAGCATCTACTCTGTTTGTCATAACTAGACGAACGTACTGTGTTCCTGCTGACAGCAAAAAGGTATACCTGCTTGAGTTAAGCTTTGATTGCCCTGTAACGCTTCCCAATGCAGTATAGCTTGAACCATCGCTGGAGCTTTCTACTACCAGTCCTGTCTCATAACTTCCTTCTGCTTTAGTTGTGGCAGCCTGTAAAGAGAAGCTTATCCTAGTTTCTGTTGTCGTTGCCTCTGAAAATTGAATGGCTATTTCTGAGCCAACCTGCTTGAATACAGCAGAACCGCCCGCTGCACTTGGAGCTAAATCTGCTCCATCAGCGCTTAGGTTCTTGATTGTCCAACCAGCAGGCATACCAGAGCCACCGTTATTAGCCCACGGCCCTTCATGATAAGTGGGTAGAGTAGCCTGCGCCACACCAATGGAGACTATTCCCAGCAAGAGAACGCACTGCAAGAGCAGTGACCTGAGGAGTCGGGTGATAGGGGGATTGTAGAGTTGTGCCATAGCTCAAACTTAAGTAGTAATAAAAATTTTCTTGTGCTATTTTAGGTAAAGCATAATTGCCACAAAATAAGATAATTTATCTATCATTTGGGCAATTAACTATTCTATTTTTTTATCTAAATTTAATAATATACCTATACAGCCATATGAGCAGGTTTTTATTTTCAAACAGCCAACAATATGCTCATTGCTGATATTGGCTATGATTTTTTAGCACCTGCCATTGCTTCTGTGTTAAGACTTTAGTTCTTTTAGTTTTGCCAGGCCCGAAATCAGTCCTATTTCATTACAAAAATGGACAAAAAACCTCCCTAAGAAGAGTGCAAAACAATAAAGTATAATTTTATATTAGATTTCTTCAGTTACCTTAAATACAGCACTACTTTTACTTAATAGTGTCGCAACAAGGAAGCAGGAGCAACCAGTGTATGCAGAGAAAGAAGTTAGCTTTTGCGGGCGACAGGATATGGACGGTCGATATTGGGCTGCACGAAGAGCTCTTGGGTATCCATGTCTAGTGCAACGAGGTTACCATAGGCTGCATTTTTATAGTAGACACAGCCAGCATCTAAGTTCACTTTTTGAGCTTTATGGGAAGTGGCTTTTTTAATAGCGTGGAGCGGCGTCGGGGTATGACCGTGCAGAAGCTTTTTGTTATTAAGTCGCTCCCAATCAGTTTTATAGTTCCGGATATTGAGCATAGCATCTTTATCAGCAAAGACGTCCCTCTGCTTGAAGTCAAAACCAGCATGTACCAAGAAGTAGTCTGGCAACTCCAGATAATAGGGGAGAGCCTTCAGGAAGTTGACGTACTTTTTAGGGAGGTTTTCGAAGTTACTGATCCCGAAGCTTTGCAGGACCTGCTCTTGCTCGGGTGGAGTAAGGTTTAGTGCTTTGGCTCCTTTCTCTACTGACTTCAGCAGCATTTGATCATGGTTACCACGGAGGCAGTATACTTGGTAACCTTGCTTCTGAAGGTGAAGAATAAAGTCTATCACTCCTTTAGAATCAGGACCTTTATTCACAAAGTCGCCGAGCAAGTATAACTCATCTTTCTTGTTGAGCTTAAGTTGATCCTGCACCATTGCTTTCAATGTGTTGGTACAACCGTGAATGTCTGTAAGGGCGTAGCGGGGCATATGGTAATTTCTTGCACAACCTGAGCGGCAGGCAAAGATAATACAGAAATAGCACCCGTGGTACAGGTGCTATTTCTGTATTAACCATGTTAGGTATTATTAATTATACTTGTTATTGTCTATACCGGGCTTGTTTGTACCGCGATTAGGATTATTGGTCTGTACATTGTTTCCTATATCGTCCGGCCCGTTTGTGTACTTTTCCTCTAACTTTTCGTGCTCAGCACGAGTCTGATTTGGATCTACAGGCTTACCGCCTGCCGCCTTGCTCTGTCCTTGTCCGGTTGGTTTACCTTGGTTTTCTGAGCTTGGCTGTGTGTGCTTATATGATGGCATAATTTCCTCCTTTTTTAAAATTCAACTTCACGGCCAGCGTTAGCTTTTGTGCCAGCCATACTTTATTATCAATAATTATCAAGAGCCGCGGCCTTCTTCTTCAGTACGAAGGTTATCAGGTGGCGGAACACCGTCGTCGGAGAAGTCGTTTACGCCAGTAGCGCTTGGGCCTCCTCCTGCAGTATCGCTACCATACCCTTCTTTTCCGTCGCGATTTCCAAAACCGCCGCGCTGGTGCTCGTTTTTAGGCGGATCTGCACCTGGTATAATGTGCCCGGCGCGCATTTCTAAATCGCCCGTATCTTCATCTACTTCACGAAAACCTCTCTGGTTAGGCAGCTGGTTTTTCGTTGTATTTTTATCTTCTTTATCTTCAGCCATAATGGTATTCATTTAATTAGAAGTACGCTCTATAAACAGAACGCTTGTACTCTGTTTTACTCTTTTCAGGCTGCTTAGGTTTAGGTAGTCACCATCTCACCACCGTTTATGTGCATTATCTCACCAATAGTGAAGGCTGAATCTTCAGAGGCCAGGTATACATAAGCAGGCGCAACTTCTGATGGCTGTCCGGCACGTTTAAGCAGGGTCTTCTGCCCAAACTCAGCTACTTTATCTCCAGGGAAAGAGGCCGGGATCAGTGGTGTCCAGATTGGACCTGGAGCCACACCGTTCACACGAATTTTTTTATCGGCCACCATTTGTGCCAGGGTACGGGTAAAGGTAAGTATGGCTCCCTTTGTTGAAGAGTAGTCGAGCAGTAGCTTGTTACCGTGGTAGGCTGTAACGGAAGTAGTGTTGATGATCGTGCTACCTTCTTTCATGTGGTTTAGCGCCTCTTTTACAAAGTAGAACATCGAGAAAATGTTTGTGTTAAACGTACGCTTAAGCTGTTCCTCTGTTATATCACGAATATCCTCCTGGGCATGCTGCTCACCGGCATTATTCACCAGTATGTTTAGCTTTCCTAGTTCATTAACAGTTCGCTGTACGGCATCTCGGCAGAAAGCCTCCTCGCCCACATCACCAGAAATCGTGATGCATTTGCGACCTTCTTTCTCTACCAGCTCCTTGGTCTTTTCTGCATCCTGATCCTCATTCAAGTACACGATGGCAACATCAGCACCCTCCCGGGCAAAGTGCACAGCAACGGCACGGCCTATACCGCTGTCGCCGCCGGTTACCAGGGCTACCTTGTCTTTCAGCTTATCACTGCCTTTGTAAGAATCGCGTATATACTCCGGCTCAGGATTCATTTTGTGCTCCTTGCCAGGTTGCTCCATTTCCTGTGGCGGAAAAGATTTTGGTTTGTTTTCCATAGTAGTTTTATAGGTTTACGGAAGTATATGTTCGTAAATTTAATTTTTAAGCTATACGCCTACCCCGCCGGCTTGTTTCTGTAACAAACCATCCGCCAGCAGGATAGGCAAAATCAACAGATCTTTATGTGGAAAGAAGAAGACAGTAAACTCAAGCGCAGCCTTACCTTTAAGGACTTCAAGCAGGCGCTGGCCTTTATGAATGAAGTCGGGGAGATAGCCGAAGAAATGAACCACCACCCATGGTGGAGCAACGTGTACAATCAGGTCGAAATAGAGCTTACCACCCATGATGCCGGCAACACCGTAACCGAGAAAGACCACCAACTGGCTCAGCATATTGATGAAGTATACAGCAGGATAGCCGGCACGAACGGTTAACACGGCTTACCAACTACTAGTAAGTTCTCTACCCATCTCGTTACTTCTCCGGATTTAGTATCTTTACCCCATGCAGGAACAGGAAAAAACAAGTTTATACCTGGTGCCGACACCGATCGGTAACCTGGAGGATATTACACTGCGTGCCATCAGAGTATTGAAAGAGGTAGATGTTATACTTGCTGAAGATACCCGAACCAGCGGTAAGCTTCTGCAGCACCTAGGTATTGAGAAGCGCATGCATAGCCACCACCTTCACAACGAGCACAAGGCCACAGCACATTTGGTGGATCGCCTGAAAGCAGGGGAGGTGATGGCTTTGATTTCAGATGCAGGTACACCTGGCATTTCTGATCCGGGTTTTTTCCTGGTGCGGGAGTGTCTTAAAAACGATATCAAGGTGGAGTGTTTGCCTGGAGCAACAGCCTTTGTTCCGGCACTGGTAAAATCTGGTTTCAGCACCGACCGTTTTACCTTTGAGGGGTTCCTGCCCATAAAGAAAGGTCGCCAAACACGCCTGCAGAGCCTTGCGGAGGAGGAACGTACCATGATCTTTTATGAATCGCCTCACCGCCTGCTAAAAACGCTTGCTCAGTTTAAGGAGTTTTTTGGAGGGGAGCGAGAGGCTTCTGTTTCACGTGAAATCTCTAAAATGTTTGAGGAAACCATTAACGGCACTTTAGATGAGCTGATCGAGATTTTTAACAACAAAACCATAAAAGGAGAGTTTGTACTGGTAGTATCAGGGGCTGCTAAAGGCAGTAAAGCCGAAAAGGAATAACATGAGGAACTTTATTAAAAAGCTAACGCTGGCATTCTTGCTTTGCGTTTCTACTTTGCCGGCATGGGCGCAGTTTGAGGGCATGCTGCTGTCTCCGCAGGCAAAGATAAGCCTGATTACCTGCTCCAGCGGGCCAGACCTCTACGCCATTTTCGGGCATAGCGCAGTTCGCGTTAATGATCCTGCCACAGGCTTAGATGTTATATTCAACTATGGCACCTTCGACTTCGATGAGCCCAACTTTTACCTCAAGTTCGCGCAGGGCAAGCTCAGGTATAAGCTGTCGGTGGCACACTTCCGGGACTTCGTGTACAGCTACTCGATGGACAACCGCTCAGTATATGAGCAGGAGCTAAACCTGACGGAGGAGCAAAAGCAGCAGTACTGGGCCTTCCTGACGAACAACTACCTTCCAGAGAATCGCTTTTACCTGTACGACTTCTTTTTCGATAACTGCGCCACCCGCATTCGCGATGGCCTGGAAGCTACTTTCCCGAATCAACTTACTTTCAACATCAGCCACTTCGACAAAGACTATAGCTTCCGTAACCTCATTGATTTATACTTAGGGCCACAACCTTGGGGTGATTTTGGTATTGACCTCGCACTTGGTGCTAGAATAGACCAGGAGGCAACACCTTATCAGTACATGTTCCTGCCAGACTACCTGTCTAAAGGCTTTGGGAATGCCACCATCGTTCAGAATGGGCAAACTGCACCGCTTACACTGGAGCCAAGAGTCATTTTTGAGCGCGACCCTTCTATACCCCTGGAGGGAGGTTGGCTAACACCACAGGTGCTGTTCTGGACCTTCTTATTAGTAGTAGTTGCACTTACAGTCGCTGACTTTGTGAAGCGCCGCCGCAGCAGGGTTTTTGATATGGTGTTTTTCCTGGTACTCGGGCTATTAGGTATTGTAGTGCTACTGCTTTGGTTTGCTACAGACCATCAAGCCACTGCATACAATTTCAACTTGTTGTGGGCTATACCAACCCATGCAGTTGTTGCTTTCTTCCTGGCCCGTTATGCACTTCGGGAGTGGGTGCATAAGTACATGCTTATCACTACAATCATCACCGCAGTAGCATTAATTGGCTGGCCACTGTGGCCGCAAATGTACCATGCTGCCTTCCTGCCAATAATGTTAGCCGCCATACTTAGAGGAGCCTATACCATATGGTTCTCTAAAAAAGCGCAGACACTTGCGCAAAACCCAAGTATAGCACAGAAGATATGAACCTGAATCAAATAGCGAACAACCTAAATGTAATCTGCCGCCACGTCGGCGCTTTTATCAAGCAGGAAGGAGAGAACTTTGATCGCTCCAAAATAGAGCAGAAAGGCTTCAACGACCTCGTATCGTATGTAGATAAGGAGGCAGAGCAGCAACTGGTAGAGGGGCTGCGTAAATTGTTGCCTGAGGCTGGCTTTATCACTGAAGAGGGCACTGCCACTACCAAGGGCGAACGCTTTAATTGGGTGATCGACCCGTTGGATGGGACTACCAACTTTACCCATGGCCTGCCTGTACATTGCGTTAGCGTTGGCTTGCTAGATGGAGATGAGGTAGTTGTAGGCACGGTATACGACCCTAACAGGGATGAGTGCTTTTGGGCTTATAAAGACGGAGGTGCTTACTGCAACGACACTCCTATAAAAGTTTCTGATGCTCCGGCACTAAAAGACAGCCTTATTGCCACAGGTTTTCCATATTATGACTTTGGCTTGACTCAGCAGTATCTGCAGGTACTAGGCTCATTCATGGCAAAGTCACATGGCATACGCCGCATGGGTTCTGCCGCTATTGACCTGGTGTATGTGGCTTGTGGCCGTTTTGAGGGATTTTTCGAGTATAACCTGAACCCATGGGATGTAGCCGGGGGCGCTATAATTGTGAAAGAGGCTGGCGGCAAACTCAGCAAATTTACCGAAGATGGTGACTATGTCTTTGGGAGAGAGATCATCGCGAGCAATAGAAATGTGCACTCCGAGATGCAGCAAGTTGTAGCTGAATTCTGGAACCAAGCACAGTCTTAAACTTTTTATACCTTCTGTAGGTTTTTAAGTCATGATACAGCAAATCATCATCCTATTAATATTTCTAGTAGCAGTGGCTTATATGTTACGCATGTTTTACCAGACTTTTTCGGCTAAAAGCGGCTGTGCTAAAAGCTGCGGCGCCTGCTCTACCATAGACTTCAAAAAGATACAGAAGGACCTGGAAAAGCAACAGGTAAAGGCATAGGCTACAACCATAATCTTTACCAGTTTTGTATCTAAACTTCGTTTTTCCGTATAGAATTATACTCTAATTCGAACATTAAAAACGAAAGTTATGGAAGATAAAGTAGAATTAACCTCCTTGGTAGGAGCTTTGAACAAGCTTCATAAAGATGGATACAAAGTTGATTTTAAGGTTACAGAAGAAGGCCGCCTGTCTACTATGGACGACAAGCAGACCTTTGGCCCAGATCAGGTACGTATAGTAGACTTTTATCGCTTTGAAGGTGAAAGTAATCCTGACGACATGGCCATTCTGTATGTACTGGAAACCTCTAGCGGGTTAAAAGGCACCATCTCCGACTCGTATGGACCTTATGCTAACGAGACGATAGAGAACTTCATGAAACAGGTGGAAGACCTGGGAATGGACTTAGACAAAGGAAACAGATAACATAGAAAGGGCCGGTTTAATACCGGCCCTTTCTATGTATAGCATGTTAGGCTCTAACTTTATTGGCCCTCGCCGTTCAGACGTTGGCCTTTTTTTATGGATGCTGTAATGCTTTGCAGCTCCTCGCTCAGCTTTTCGCCACCCTTTATACCAAAATCCAATGTACGGATAGGGAATGGGATCAGGATATCGTTGGCATCGAAAGCTTTCTTAATGCGAATAATTGCATCGCTTTTGGCAGATACAAAGTCAACCTGGCGACTATAACTTACCCAGAAGCGCGCCTTGAAGTTTATAGAGCTATCGCCAAAGGAGTCATACATCACTTCAATGTCACGCGTCTTGATGCGGTTCTTTACATCCTGCAGCGCCTCAATTACTACCTGCTGTACATGCTCCAGGTCTTCTGCATAAGATATGCCCACCTCCAGGTCGATGCGGCGGGAGCCATTGATGGAGAAGTTTGTAAGCGGGTTCTCAAAAACCATCTTATTAGGTACCCTTACCAACTCTCCTGTTACCTGCCGTATATCAATGGTGCGCAATGTGATCCGCTCAATATTGCCGAAGTAATCGTTGGTTTCAATCATATCGCCCACGCCAAACGGCTTCTGCACAGCAATAATAACTCCTGAAATGAAGTTGGCAGCAATGTCCTGAAACGCAAAACCTAAGGCCAAACCAATTATACCGACACCAGCAAGCAAGGAGATGACTACCCTGTCCAGGTTGAGCACGCTGAGCACAAAGAAAAAGCCAACCATCAGCATACCGATGTGCAGTATGGTCAGGATAAGGTTGTTTATAGCCGCGCTATGGGAGAATTTACCCATAAACTTGCCTAACCAGTCTCTTATTATCTTGGCAACATAAACCGTAATGATCAGCAAGATCAAGGCTACAAAAATATTCGGGAGCATCAGCACAATCTGCTCCCCCCAGACCTCCAGCTTACTCCACAGCAGCTCCACTGCGTCGTTTACATCTTTCATATAAATATTCAATGTTGATTATCTCTTAAGTGACGTTAGTTAGGCCCACACTTTTGTGCCCTCAGTACAGTTGCGGCACATCTCAATTTCACTACGTGATCGCAGCAGCTTTTGCCGAAAAGAGCGGTACTTGTCGCCCCTCCACACCTGAGAAAAATTTTGCTGCTGAAGGTCTCCCTGCCGGTATTCGGCATCCTTGTCGAAACAGCAGGGTACTACCAGTCCATCCCAAGTTATGACGCAGGAGTGCCACATCTTCCAGCAGTGGTTCAGCAGCTTATTTTTGATACTATAGCTGCCATCGCCGTTATTGCGGTATCTGGAGTAATAGTCTATGGAAGGAATAAGCGGGGAACCTTGTGCGTAGTCATAGATTTGGGCTGTTTTAAACACTACCTCATCTACGCCCAGCTCCTTTGCCAGCTCTTTTACGTCATCTAGCTGATGCTCGTTAGGCCGGACCACCAGGTACTGGAACATGATGTGCGGTGTTTTAGACTTCAGCGCCTTCTTCCACTTTACCACATTTCGCGTTCCCTCCAGCACCTTCTCTAGTTTACCACCTACCCTATAAGCCGAATAGGTTTCCTGCGTAGTACCATCTATAGACACAATTAGCCGATCCAGCCCCGATTCTACCGTTTTACGAGCGGTGGCATCGTCCAGAAAGTGAGCGTTGGTGGAGGTAGCAGTATAAATTCCCCGGTCAGAGGCATACTTTACCAGCTCCAGAAAACTCTTGTGCAGGTATGGCTCGCCCTGGAAGTAGAAGATTAGGTACATCAGGCGGCGATGCAGCTGGTCTATTGTGCTTTTAAAAAGCTCATCTTGCAGCATCCCGGTGGGGCGGGAAAAGGAGCGGAGCCCGCTTGGGCATTCAGGGCAACGCAAGTTGCAGGAGGTGGTGGGCTCTAATGAAATGCTGAGCGGATAGCCCCAATGCCTGGCTTTGCCTGTTACTTTGGAGTACAAATAGCTGCCAACAACCTGCAGCGCATTCAGCGCACGGAGTGGCGTAAGCTTTGATAAAAAGTTTAATCCGTCGGTTAGTTGTAAGGCCATAAAAGCGCAGGTGCTACGGCAGTAGCTAGCATAGCCATCTGCCAAAAATAAAGGGGCAGCCACCACGGCTACCCCCTAAATTATACTTTCTATAGCTAACAGCCAAACAGCTCCATACTAGTACCTGAAAAGTGCCTTCACGCTAGAGGCACCATCAGCACTCTCTGTCAATCCGTTGTAGCTGTTCACATAAACCTTACCACCTTGCGCAATTGTTTTAGTAGCAGCCAGGTTTATTAGGTCATCATCGCCACGCTGGTATTCGTTATGCACTTCTGCTACAGCGCTCTTTGCATTGTAGGTACCCCAAACAGGGTCGCTTGGTGTGATAAACAGCGTATCTATCCGGCCATGCACTGCCTCTGCTGCCACCGTAGCAATATCTTCTGAGGTTACGCCTGTACCAGCCACATTCTGGTAACGTGTCAGCGAATCATTGTGGCTCTGCTGCATCAGCGGCTTAATGATCTCCAGTGCCTTTTCGTGAATGTTCTTGACGTTGATCAGGTCTGCGTTCTCATCCACAGGAACGTTCTCCGGAACTATATTTTTATACTTGCTTGTCTTGCGGAACAGAGAGCAGTAATGATCAATACCAGCAAGTACCAGTGGCTCATTTGCATCATGCAGGATGGTCTGTAAGCCTGTATCTACTGCGTTCATGAATTCGCGTACACGGTCGTGTTGCTGGTCGCCCTGAGAGAAGCCTCTTGGGTTACCCAGTATGTTTGTACCGTTTACAGTAGTTCTGCTGGTATTAAAATCCTGGTCTTTGCCTTTTACATCAAATTTTAAGGCCTCGTTCATGGTTTCTGGCACAAACGAGCTGATGTCGATCTGTCTAACCTTTTCGATGGTAGCTTCATAGAAACCGATCTTCTCGCGGTACAGGCACAGGATAAAGAAACGGCCATTCTGGCTCAAAATAGGTAGTATCGGCGTCAGATAGAACTGATCCAGCACATATACTACCTCAGGTACTGAAATAGGAAGAGTATAGTATGTTGAGAACCCTTTGGTAATAAACACGGCCAGTCCCTCTCCCTGATGGCGCCAGAAGTTGTTATCATCCAGTAGTTCCTCAGCAGGCTTCAGGTATTCATCTATCTCCGCCTCTGGCACATCATGCTTGGCCAGTAAGATGCGGGCTTCTTTTATTTTATTTTTAAAGAGGATATGGTCCTGACCATTGAGGGTTTCGTGACCAGCACGGTGTGTAGGTATGTAGAGAGAAATACACAAGGCGTTTTGTGTATTGTTCTGCACATTCAGCAGCTTCTCAATGTCATTCTTATTGATTAATGCCATATTCATTAGGGGTTAAAAAGTAGAGTATCAATTACTTTAAATCGCTTTAAAAACACCTCTACAGCATGCAGCGGTGTAGGATTAAAGTACGCAGCAAAACAAACAACGGTTATTCAGACTCTACACTTCGCGACAGGGAGCCCTCAGGCATAGGCACAAAAAGCCCGGCACTACGTGTAGTGCCGGGCGGAATGTAAACTGTGAACGATAACTATTTAAGAGACGCCTGCCGCACATTCAGGTGCTGCAGTATGTCATTGAAGGCCTCGTGGTCGCTGGGGCGGCGTGCCTTTACCGACAGAAAACGGCCTTCTTCGTCTAACAGATAATAGGCAGGTACATCTTTCAGGCCATATGGCTTTATCTGCTCAGCTTCTAAGCCGTCAGCAAACAAGTGCACACCTTGCAGCTCTTTTCCCTGCACCATTTTACGCCACTGCGCCTCATCGCTACCGACTGCCACATTCAGAAACACAACCTTACGGCCTTTTAGCTTACTGATGAGCTGCTGCAGGTTTGGCTGTTCCACTGTGCATAAGCCACAATCGGTACTCCAGAAATTGAGGTACACCAACTGCCCCTGAAAGTCGCTCAGCGAAATGGAGTCGCCGCTTACGCTCTTCAGGGTAAAGTCTGGAGCTATGCTACCTGCTGTAAGTGCTTTGTTAGCTTCCTGCAGCCTGGCCAGGTAAGCATTCAGGGCTACATCCGTATTTTTAGGTGTAAAATCCCTCAGCATTTGCTCTGTATACTTTAAGTGCCCCTGCTGAATGGAGCGCTTTAGCACCTGAGCCTGCGCCAGAATTTGCGCCTGCCCTTGCAGCTTGCGGCCTGCAGCATCATAGCGGGCTTTGTAATACTCCGGCTGTTCTTTTCCGTACCCTGCTTCATTAGCAAGGTAGGCTGTATAAAGCCTCAAAAAGCTTACAAACGAAGGACTAATCAGGTTAGCTGGCCGCTGCATATCTAGCTTACTGAGATAAGTATAGAAGGCAGGTGATGGCTTTTTAAGCGCCACCTGCAGTATCTGCTGCCGCAGCGTGTGGTAGCTTAACTTATCTTTGGCGTAGCTAAACTCTATTTCGGCAAGCATGAAGGCTTTGAATGTTTCTGATAAAGGATTTTTAGCTGCATACTTTTCCAGGCTCTTCACCTGGTCGTTGCGGCGGTAATCCAGAAACTCTGTAAATTCCTCTTCCTCGAACTTGATGTTATCGGGTAATACCTGGTAATCTTCCTCTTCATCAAACCGGGAAGTATAGGCCGCCAGATAAGAATTTTCGTTGGCGCCTTTACCTGTATACTTCAGCGTTTTCAGGAACTTTCCGCCATTAAAGCTCAGGTTAAGCTCGTATCCTGGCTCCAGGTACACCTGCACCACTTCGTCGTCATGCTGCAACTCTGCCACCATAGCTTCTTTTACTGGTACTTCCACTCTGAAACTGTTGCCATCAAGCTCAGCCTCCGTTTTGGCTTCTTCCGGGATGAGCGGGTTTGGATAAGCTATCAGCTCTACATAATCAGAAAGGGGGTTGGTAATTTTGCCACTGATAATAGCTTTGTCTTGAGCTGATAGCTGGTTTGCTACTAGCAAGAGCAAAAGGGGCAGCAAGGTGATTATCCTCATCGTAGGGGTATATTCTGGTTCTTTGGCCAAAGAGATTCTTTTCAAGAGCCGCCACACCTGAGGAGGCACAGCAGCAAAATCAATAAGCCCCTGAACAACAATGCCCTGGAAGATGATTCCAAGGCATTGTCATTTTTACCATATTACCAGAATAAACAAAAGCAACCTGTGCTAAGCACAAACTTCTCTACCCAAACAGGCTACTGAATACTTCTTCTAAGCGACCATAAGCATGTATGTTGATGGAGAACTTACTTAGGTCTACACCCTTCTTATTATACTTAGAGATGTAAATGTCAGTAAAGCCTAACTTCTCTGCTTCGGTGATGCGGTTTTCTACCCTGTTTACGGCGCGTACTTCACCTCCCAAGCCTACCTCGGCAGCAAAGCAGGAGGTATTCGGAATAGACATATCCTCGAAAGAAGACAGGATGGAGGCGCAAACAGCCAGATCCAGGGCAGGATCTTCTACCTTCAGACCGCCGGCAATGTTCAGGAACACGTCTTGGGTACCTAAGCGATAGCCGCCTCGCTTCTCCAGCACCGCCAACAGCATGTTCAATCGCTTAGCATCAAAGCCAGTGCTGGTGCGCTGTGGTGTACCATAGGTAGCAGGGCTTACCAGGCTCTGCACCTCAATTAACAGTGGGCGGTTGCCTTCCAGGGTAGCACCTATCGAGATACCGCTAAAAGCATCCTCGCGCTGCGAAATCAGGATTTCTGATGGATTACTCACCTCGCGCAGGCCAGAACCCATCATCTCATAGATTCCCAGTTCAGATGTAGAGCCAAAGCGGTTTTTAGTGGTGCGCAAGATGCGGTAGGTCATGTGGCGATCACCTTCAAACTGCAGCACTGTGTCTACCATGTGCTCTAGTATTTTAGGGCCAGCCAAGTTCCCTTCTTTGGTGATGTGGCCGATCAGGAACACCGGCGTACCACTCTCTTTAGCGAACTTAAGCAGCTCAGCCGTACACTCGCGCACCTGACTCACGCTGCCCGCGCCTGCCTCGATAAAAGAGGAGTGGAGCGTCTGAATAGAGTCTATGATAAGCACTTGTGGGCGCACAAGCTCTATTTGTTTGAATATGTTCTGAGTGCCGGTTTCTGTAAGTATAAAGCAGTCGGAGGTTTGCGCCATCAGGCGCTCGGCACGCATTTTTATTTGCTGTTCACTCTCCTCGCCGCTTACATATAGCACCTTCAGGCCACGCAGGCTCAAGGCAATCTGCAGCATCAGCGTACTTTTACCGATACCCGGCTCACCACCTATCAATACCATAGAACCCGGCACAATGCCACCTCCCAACACACGATTCAGTTCCTGGTCTTGCGTAATGATGCGTTGCTGCTCCTGATACCTGATATCGGCAATAGGCTTGGGCTTATTAGCTACTTGTGCTGTGCTGCTGCCTACTTTCCAGGCTGTGGTAGGAGTAACCTCCTCGCGCTGCACTACCTCCTCAACATAAGTATTCCACTCGCCGCATGCCGGGCATTTGCCTATCCATTTGGCAGATTGGGCCCCGCAATTCTGGCAGAAGTATGATGTCTTTATTTTAGCCATTAAATGTTGTTATTCAATACTTATTGTGCGTTTTCAGCTGGTATACCCCAGCTAATTAAAACAAAAATCAGCAGCAGAAGGGTCAGTTTTTGCCAACTTTATAGTGCTTTATGCGACCTATAGTTCTAGCTAAAGCAATCTGATGAATAGCTTGCTTTTTCAGTGACTAGAGTAATATACTTGGACATAACGCAGGTATATAAATTATCTAGCCTACTGAGCAATGGTACCAGAAAAGCGGCAATTCAGGAGAACTAACTTCAGGCCATTAGCTCTTCAGGCTGCTGTTTGAAGTATACTTTAAAGGTGGTGCCTTTATCCAGCTCGCTACGCACTTCAATTTTGCCGCCGTTGTTTTCTATAATGCGCTTTACAATGTAGAGGCCAATACCGGTACCCTCTACGTGCGTGTGCAGGCGTTTGAACATAGTAAACAGCTTGTGCTGTTGTTCTTTTTTAATGCCAAGGCCGTTATCCTGTACTTCCAGTATTACATACTGCCCATCTTCGTAGGTTCTGAGATTAATTTCTGGCCTGCGGTCAGGTGATTTATACTTGATCGCGTTGCTGACCAGGTTGTATATAATGCTGCGCAGGTTTTTGCGGGCATAAAGTATGTTCTTCACCTGAAGGTCAGCAGAGAGTACGGCACCTGAGTCTTTCATCGTAGACTCCAGGTCAGTTGTGATATCCTGCAGCACGTGCTCAAAAGAAAGAGGCTCCACCGCTGCCTGTAGCTCCTTCTGCACTTTTGTGATTTCGGCCAGGTCGGCAATAGTACCCTTCAGCTTGTTGATGGAATTCTGCACCATGTCCAGCAGGTCCATGTCCTCTGTATTCAATTTGCCTTGCAGGATGTCGCGTAGCAGCGTAACAAGCCCCTCCATGTTGGCGATAGGGGACTTAAGGTCATGCGAGGCAGTATACACAAAGTTATCGAGGTCGTTGTTGATACGCTGCAGCTCGTCGTTTTTACCACTTAACTCTTCATTTGTGAGCAACAAAGCCTTTCTAGCATTTACCAGCTCTGTTACCTCTACGGCAAATACCAGCACAGCCTCTACAAACCCGTTAGCATCTATCAAAGGCTGGTACACCAGGTTAAAGTAGCCATACACTATCTCACCGTTATTCTTCCGATCTATGGCTGTAGAAACTTCGTTGCCGACAAATGGCACGCCTGTATTGAACACATTCTCTATGCGGCTGAAGAAGCCCTCGCCCTCTTCCGCAGTATGTGCCTCATAAAGTGTTTTGCCTACCAATGGGCGATTACCGTACAGTTTGCGGTACTCAGGGTTTGCCAGCACATACTGGTAGTCAGAATGGCGCAGTAGCCCTACCACCGCAGGCACTTCCAGGAACAGCTTCTGCAGTAGGTCGGCGTTCTGCTTTACCTTACGTTCAGCCTCTTTTATTTCAGTGATATCAATCAGTGAACTGATGTAGCCCAGAAATTCGCCGTTTGCGCCGTAGCGTGGTGTGTTAGTTCCTACTACCCAGCGATACTCCCCATCAAAACGACGCAGCCTGAACTCAGTACGGAACGGCGCAAAATCAACAGTAGCTTTTCTGAAGGAAGCGGCAAGGTTTGGTAGGTCATCCGGGTGTACTACTTCTTCCCAGCCTTTGTTGATCGTGTCTTCAAAGCTAGTACTGGTAAAGTCTATCCACTGCTTGTTTACATACAGGAAGTTAGTGGAGTCGTCCATCACCATAATGATTACAGGAGCGCTGTCAGCCATAGTTCGGAAACGGGCTTCGCTTTCAATAATAGCCTGCTGCGCTTGCTTTTCATCAGTGATGTCGCGCACTTCTATAATAGTATAGGCTGGCACTCCGCTTTCTATAATGGGGCGAGCGGCGCAGGTTACGTTAAAGAAGGTGCCGTCTTTGCGGATGAACACATCCTCATGGGCACGCATATCATTGTTAGTAGGCAAAGCCCTGTCGATAGGGCAATCTTCGAGCGGGTAAATTGTACCATCCGGGTGATGATGGTGAATCATGTCGTGGAGCGGCTTCTGAGAAATCTCCTCAAAAGTATAGCCTGTCATTTGCTCTGCCGCCGGGTTCATGAAGGTACAGTAGCCGTTGGCATCCATAATAAACAGGGCCGCAGTAGCATTGTCGGTAATGGTCTGCTTCAGGTGGTTAGAACGGCGCGTGTTAGAGAGCGACCAAATGATAAAGAACATGAGCAAGCTGATGATGGCACCGCCCAATAGTATAAAGTACGGCAGGTCTGATTCTGCTGATCTGCCAAAATCGTCTTTCCCAGAAATGTATAAACGCCAGGTATGGTTACCGATGGCAATAGTGTTCAGTTCGCTATACTCTCTGCTGTTACTGCCATAAAAGAGCGTAGGGCTGGTACTAAAAAGGAGGCTCTCTTTGGAGGGCGAAGCACCATCGTAAATTTCCACATCGATATCTTCAAAATCATCCGTAAGTACCGCTGTTATCAGGTCCTTCGCACGAAATGGGCTGTACACAAAACCCTTGATCAACCGTTGCCTCTCTTTAATCGATTCCGGCTCTGCATTATTTTTATAGACAGGCAGGTAAATCAGGAACCCTGCCTGCTCATCCTCACCTGTTTCCTGCACTAGTCGCACTTTACCCGATAGGGCAGGCTGCCTGGTGTCGCGGGCAATGCGCATGGCCGACTGGCGCACCGGCTCACTAAACATATCAAACCCAAAAGCTCGCAGATTACGCCCTGTGAAAGGCTCTATATAAATAATGGCAGTATAGATGTCGCGCTTGCCTTCCGGAGTGATGCTGTAGTTTTCGTACCCTTCGTTACGGATTTGCTGCACATGCTTCTGCATCTCCTCTGGCCTTACTACATGGGTATAGCCAAATCCCTGCAAACCTGGGTAATTCTTTTCCAGGTTCAAGGTTTCGTAGTAGTTACTCCAGTCTTCGCGCGTTACAGAATCGGAGGAGATAAACATACCCTTGCCCCCGATTAGTATTTGGATATAATCCTGCATGCGCTTATTGACAGCCTCCGTCACTTGCTCCGCGCGCATCGAAAACAATTTGGCGCTTCGCTCCTCTGTTTTCTTCTTAGTTTCTGAAAAAATAAAAAGAGTAAGCAGGAAAATGAGCAAGAAGGAGAATACTGCAATAAAATAGTCTCTTATAAAAGCAGCCAGTTTGGCAAGTTTCATGGGCTATGAGTTAATACCGGGTGAGGCTGGCGAAGCCTACAGCATTTATATTGCCCCGATACATTCCTTTGTTCTTCTTCAAATATACAAGATCCAAGCCACACGCCAATACAAAGGGCTCAGTATACTCTATAGGAAACAGCTATATAAATTTCTGATAAAGAGACTTATTATTCCTGAATACGTGGTTACAAAGTTATACTTTTCTTCTTCTACATGTGCAGCAGGGAAACAAATCCAGCACAGCACCGGCAATCTTTGCTACACGTTAAAAACTCCTATTATCTGCACAATATAGCAAGCTTGTTTACAGGTTTATATGTTATATGCTTTTATCTCCGCCTGTATTGTACTAAAAATCAGGCATAAGCTGCTATAGCATTCACACAACTTTCCAGCAGGATAGCTACCCAGTATAATACAATCTACAGGTATATGTCGAATTATCAACCGGTTTAGGCTGTTTAAGGAGCTCTTTTGACCGCAGTTGCACCACCACGTGCACTCTGGTACGACAGTGTTGCTGCATGGGTTATTTGCCCCTCTTACCCTTTACTGCAGGCACGCACTATTCAAACCACTGATAAACAAAGGTGTACAATATCGAATAGCTTCAGCTTTAGCATACCTGATATAGCATTGTTGCCAGCCATGAAACTTTATAAAAGAAGGAGTTTTTTGGTACAATTGAAGCAGCCGATAGTTAGCCTAAGGGGTTATTAGTTTTATCTACCGAAAATTAAGGATACCGTATTAACTTTGGGGGCATTATACATTACCCTATGCTGGAGATAATTAAAAGTCTGTTAATTGCCTTTTTTGCCGTTGCCCTATTACTGCCGGTTGTTCGGTATGCACTGCGCCGTCTGTCGCCTGCCTTGCATGTAGAAGCCATGTCGGCTGATGAGATGAAGTACATGCAAAAGCAAGAGCTAAAGCTGACTATTGCTTACTTTTTCTTTGCCTGCTTGCTGTCTGTTTTCAGCTCCGGTGTGCTGGCTATGATTTCCAGTATCATCCATGCTTCCAAAGATCACCTGCATGTGCTCACGCCAAATTTCAGGGCACTGTTTGCCCCGGGACTACTACTGGGTTTAACGTTGGCCATACTGCCGCTGCGCCTGGTACAAAGCTCGCTGCTCGGACAGGATTATGAGATGTACAAGAACTACACTGCCCGTATGGAGGGACGAAACTCCAACCGTACTTATAATGTCCTTCTTCTACTAATGCTACTAATATCTGGTGTTGTTATCTGGTATGCCCTGCGCTGGCACGTAACAATTGATGAGGAGCGAATAGAGATAACTAACCTGATGCTGGAGCAGCGCTCTTATGCTCTGGATGATATTGAAAGTATACATTACCTCGGCGCAGAAGGGGAGTACTTGGTTTCTTTTGAAGATAACACTAATCTGAACACCACTTACCTGAAGCCTGTGCAACTGGAGATGATTGCGCTGCTGGCAGAGCGTTCCGGGCATCGGGTGATACGATAGGGGAGGTTTATACTTCTACTTCTTATACCGGCTATACTTATTAGCTGCTGCTCATCCTTAGCATTACACTCATCTCTGGCTTTGGTGCCCTCTAGGCCGGGAAGCCTCGTCCTCGGGTATCGCGCGGTGTGCCTGAAGCTGCTCCTCGCTCCGCTGCGGGCTGCCCTTAACGGGCACCGCAACATTCACAAGGCGCTCAACCCAAGGACTGGGATCAATTCGGTAGCACCTGCTTTTGCAACTGCCCCCTTGAGGTCAAGTGAGACGAGAGTCGAAACTTGCGTCCGTAGGTCACAGAGATGTGATCGTTCCAAACTAATCCCCTCTCGGGAGGGGTTAGGGGTGGTTTCACCTGAATAGCTCTAACTACAGGGCTTATATCTTAGCCAAAGTAACTACAGTAAAACTCCCATCAAGGCAGGGGTGGTTAGAATCACCGCTATAGAAAAACCGTTCATCCGGCTCTCCCAGAAAACTCTTTCCTCTAAAAGTCTCTTTGCAGAATATTTTATAGTTTTGCTACGTACAGATATTCCTTTAAACCAAACATAAACCATATGCAAGTTCGCGTAGAGAAAGACACCATGGGGCCTATCGAGGTGCCTGCAGACAAATACTGGGGCGCTCAGACACAGCGTTCGAGAGAAAACTTTACTATTGGTGGGCAGCGCATGCCACAGGAGATAATCGAAGCTTTTGCTATTCTGAAAAAGTCGGCTGCACAGGCTAACGCAGAGCTGGGCGTGCTGGCACAGGAAAAAGCTGATATCATTTCTACTGTATGCGATGAGATTCTGGAAGGCAAGCTGAATGACGAATTCCCGCTGGTAGTGTGGCAGACTGGTTCTGGTACACAGTCTAACATGAACGTGAACGAGGTAGTAGCTAACCGCGCCCACGTACTGCTTGGCGGCGATCTGCTGGATGAGAAAAAGAAAATCCACCCGAACGATGATGTAAACAAGTCGCAGTCTTCTAACGATACTTTCCCGACGGCTATGCACATTGCCGCTTACAAAAAAGTGGTAGAGCACACGCTTCCGTTGGTGAAAAAACTACGCGACACGCTGCACAGTAAGTCTGAGGAGTTTATGGATGTGGTGAAGATCGGCCGTACGCACCTGATGGACGCTACTCCGCTTACACTGGGCCAGGAGCTTTCTGGTTATGTGAAGCAGCTGGATTATGGTATGAAAGCGCTGGAGAACACGCTGGATCACCTGAAAGATCTTGCCTTGGGTGGATCTGCTGTAGGTACTGGTCTGAACACACCACAAGGTTATGCTGAACTGGTAGCTGAGAAGATTTCAAAGTATGCTGGTCACGAATTCCGTACGGCTCCTAACAAATTTGAGGCACTTGCTGCGCACGATGCGATGGTTGAAACTTCTGGCGCTTTGAAGCAGCTGGCTGTTTCTTTGATGAAGATCGCTAACGATATTCGTCTGTTGGCTTCTGGTCCACGCTCTGGTATTGCTGAAATCCTGATCCCAGAAAACGAGCCAGGTTCTTCCATCATGCCAGGTAAAGTAAATCCAACGCAGGCTGAGGCCATGACCATGGTTTGCGCGCAGGTAATTGGTAACGACGTAGCTATCTCTGTAGGTGGCATGAACGGCCACTTTGAGCTGAACGTGTTTAAGCCGGTGATGATTTACAACCTGCTGATGAGCGCCCAGCTGATCGGCGACGCTTGCGACTCGTTCGACAAGCATTGTGCTGTAGGTATCGAGCCAAACAGAGAGCGCATTAAGCATAACCTGGAGAACTCGCTGATGCTGGTAACTGCCCTGAACCCGCACATCGGTTACGACAACGCTGCTAAGATTGCCAAGAAAGCACACAAAGAGGGCACTACCCTTCGCCAAGCAGCTATCGACCTTGGCTTGCTTACCAACGAGCAGTTCGATGAGTGGGTACGCCCAGAGGATATGATCGGTAGCTTGAAGAAGTAGTCTCTGCATATCACGACACACGTAGCAAAACACAAGATTTATACTTGTATTGATAAAGGAAGAGGGTGTCCTAAAAGGGCGCCCTCTTTGCGTTTATCCGGTTGCTATTGTTTTTCAGGCGGCCATGTAGAGAACGGCTCGTCTCGGGCTGAAAAAGGCGGAAAAGTGGTCCAGCAAGCAAGCATGAGCCGCGGTCGGCTGTTTCAGCGCGCCAGAGAGGCCGGAGGCGGCCCTTTCCAGCGCCTCTTCGAAGGCTTTTACTCCCTTTCGGGCTACTTTGCGCAGGTTATGGGCCATGGCGGCCAGGCCAAAGTCCACCTCTGCTTTGGCAAGCGTTCGCAAACGGAAGCGGGTAAAGCGGTTGTTGCCCTTCACCTGACCGAACACCGCCTCGGGCTCAATGGCCCTTTGCCTGCGGTGGCGCACCCCCTCCTCGCTCAACAGGAGCTCCCGTGCCTTGGCCTTTAACCGGCCTAGCTTGTGGTTGACCTCGATCATGCGGTTGCCCCTGCCCTGGAAGCACTGCCCTCTCATCGGGCAGCCCCCGCACCGGCGGGCCTGGTAGCGGCTCACCTGCGAAACATAACCTAAATCAGATGTACGCTCGTACTCTCCTGCCTTCTCGAGCTTCTGGCCCATGGGGCAGACATAAAAGTCCTCTTGCTGATTATAATACAGCTGCTGGGCATGGAAGATGTCATTTTTGAACCTGCGCTTCTGCTCGGAGTGGAAGTAGTTGTACTTGACATAGGCTTCTACCTGATGCTCTGCGAGCCAGGCGTAGTTCTGCTCCGAGCCGTAGCCGGCATCGGCCACGACAGCTGTAGATTGCTGCTGGTAATGCTCCTGGAACTGCTGTAGGTGGGGGATCAGGGTGGCCGTGTCGCCCGGGCGCTGGTGCACAGAGAAGTTGGTGATCAGCTGGCTCTCCGAGCTGATCTGCACGTTGTAGGCGGGCCTAGAGCTGCCCGTTCTTCATGTGGTCCTCCTTCATTCTCATAAAGGTGGCGTCCTCGTCCGTTTTGCTGTAGCTGTTGCGCTCACCCAGCTTCTCTAACTGCTCCTCGTATTTTTCCAGCCGCGGCAGGTGCTCTTTTTCCAGTTTGGCCACCTGCTTCCGGGCTTTCTTGTCCAGCTCAGCCACGCGCTCATTGAGCTGGCGGATCTCTTCTTTCAGGCGCTGGGCATCCACCTTCTCGGGTGCTTTCTCCACGGGCGCTTTCCTGTCTTCCCTGATGGCCTGGCGGATGTCACAGAGCACGCTGCGGATCTTTCTCTCCAGCTTTTCCCTGTTCTTCTCCACCGCGCCCCGCCACACGAAGGTGTAGCGATTGGCAGCTGACTCTATCTTGGTGCCGTCCACGTACTGGGTCTCGAGGCTCACATACTCCAAACGGTGCAGCAGGCGCACGACCTGGGCGAAAAGCTCCTGGACCTGGTTTTTAAGGCGCTGGCTCCTGAAGTGGTTGATGGTCCTGAAGTCCGGGGTGCTGCCGCCAGCCAGCCACATGAAATGGATGTTTTCCTCCAGGGCCTGGGCGATGCGGCGGCAGGAGTAGATGTTGTTCAGGTAAGCGTAGAACAAGACCTTCAAGAGCATGCGCGGGTGATAGCTGCTGGTGCCCCCTCCCTTGTAGGTGGCCATAATGCGGTCGATGTTCAGCTCGTCCACCACCCGGTCCACGAGCCGCACCGGGTGGCCCTCCGGAATCCGGTCTCCGATGCTCTGGGGGAACAGGACCACCTGGTGGCCCGGCTGCTCCTTGAAAACAACGTTGCGCCTTTTCATACCTACTAAAATAGCAAAAGGCGAATAAATGAAAAAGGGACTGCCCTTTTTGGACAGCCCCTTTTTTGTATATTGTTTTCATGAACGAAATAGATAAAAGGGACCTTTTCAGTCTTTACCACAAAGTAAAAGAGAAAGGCACCTTTGAATACCTTCACATCTTAGATGATTTTAAGAGAAGTGAATATTATGACTTTTATCGCTTTCTTAAAGCAAATCGTCAAGTAATATCTATCCTTAAATACAATTACTCTCATTCAATAAAGCTAGATAAGCTTCATAACTCTACAGCAAACCACCACAGAACATGGAATGATGTTAATCCAAAGTATAGGTGGAGACAGCAAAGAGCTATCACAATGCAACTTTTCAATTATTTGAGTAGTGTATTTGCTACTGTCGATTTCTCGAGAAGTAATATGAGAAAATACATTTACTCAAATCCAAAAATTGCTGAAAACTTCAAAATTAGTAAAGAGAGCTATTTTGATAATAATCCTGTACATAGGTTCATACAGGATTTAAGAAATTACACTAGCCATAATTCGTTTCTAAGAATTTCATCAGAGGTTATAGCTAATATCGAGCTGGGGGAAGAAAGAAGAAATATTTATTTACTTAAAGAGGATTTGCTTGAATCTGATAGGTGGTCTAATCTCTCGAAGAAGTTTCTTCAGTTACAAGAATCTAAAATTTATATTATTGATATTATCAAAAATCACTATCCTGCTTTCTCTAAGTTCCAAGACTGGGCGTATTTAACTCTTTTTCAAGCAGACACGGAATTTACTGCAAAGTTTAGGGATGAATTAAAAAGTGTATTAGACCTTGCTGAGAGAGTAGACATGTCCCAAACATCTTTACCTTTTGGTCAAGCCTATATTAGGTATCTTGATAAAATGATAAATGAAAGCAGGGTAAAGTGCCTTAAAAAATTCGAGTACATATAGCACTCATCCCAAAATTCAGGAACAGCGGAACTTGTGATTATATCTCACAGCCATTCTCAACCGGCGTGTACCGCAACTACATTTCTGCAATTATATAACTTGCCGCCATAATGCCGCTTCGCCCCGCTAGTGCGAGCTTATAGCTCGTACTCTTTTTAACTCAAAAGTATTATAGTACGAACTATAAGCTTACGCCAGCAAAGACGACTAAAAGGTGTAGTGTTCCGTTTATATTATAGTTGGCTGCAATTTAAGCTACCTTTAGACAGCACATGATGAAGTGCTTAAATTCAGAAGTATGATTGATTCAACAAATTTATGTCTGTCTTGTGGGTTGTGTTGCGATGGCACCCTGATTGGTTTTGTACAGCTTAGCCATGAAGAGTTGCCTGTGTTAAGAGAGCTAACGGATATTGAGGAGGCAAGTAGAGATGGCGTTCTTATTCAGCCCTGTAATAAGTATTGTGATGGCTGCACTATTTACTCAGACAGGCCGAAACAATGTGCCAGCTATGATTGCGAACTCTTAAAAGCCTTCCACCGAAAAGAACTGGACTATACTTCGGCTATCGAAACAATAGAGGTGGCTAAACAGAGAAAGAGCGCTATAGAAGAAAAGTTAGCGCTCCTACAGATTAAGCTACAATCCCAATCATTTTACTTTAAAATGGCCGAGTTGAGAAAGCTGTATCTAAAAAACGAGCATGAGTTATCGAAAACACCAGACTTCAAAGATTTAATAGCGGACATCAAGCAACTTGATAGTCTACTGTCAAAGGAATTTGGTGTCACTATATTTTAAAGCAAAAGACTATTGACCGAATAAAAGGTCTTAGATAATTGCCATGCCCCAACCACTAACCGACAAACTATACCTACTCGAAAAATTCCCCGGCAAAGGCGGCTGGACTTATGCTGCTATACCAGAAATCCCTCCGGATAAGCATGCCTACTTCGGGTGGGTGAGGGTGAGAGGTAGCATCGATGGCTATGAACTGAAAGGCTATCATTTGATGCCGATGGGCAACGGAAAGCTTTTCCTGCCGGTGAAAGCCGAGATCCGGAAGAAGATAAAGAAACAAGCCGGGGACTGGGTGCAGGTTATACTCTACGCAGACAATACACCGCAGGAAGTGCCGGAAGAATTGCTGCTCTGCCTCAAAGATGAGCCCAGTGCCTTCGATACGTTTATGAGCTATACTGAAGGCGAGCAAAAAGCTTTCGTAGATTGGATCTATAGCGCCAAAACAGACGACACGAAGGTGGAGCGTATCGTTCAGGCCATCAATAAACTATTAAACCGCAAAAAGCTGCACGACTAGTAAACCGGATCAAACTAAATGGATAGATACACAGAAGGCGAAATATATAAAGGTATAAACTTTTCAAAAGAAGGCCTGCCGAGGGGGGAGTATGAAAACTGCACATTTGATAACTGCACTTTCCTGAACTCAAGCCTGGCTGGTTCTACCTTTATGGACTGCGAGTTCAGGAACTGCGACATAAGTATGGCCAACATTGCGGATACTGCTTTCAAAGAGGTACAGTTTTCAGGCTGTAAGCTGCTCGGCCTGCACTTCCAGGGCTGTAACAAGTTTCTTTTGTCCATGAACTTCGACAACTGCCAGTTAAACTTATCGTCCTTCTATAAGCTCAGCTTAAAGAAGGCAACATTTAAAAATTGCAGCCTGCGGGAAGTTGATTTTGCTGAGGCAGATCTGTCAGGAGCTGCGTTTAGCAACTGCGATTTAGCCAACGCCATGTTCGACAACACAGTGCTGGAGAAGACAGACTTCCGCTCCTCCTACAACTACCAAATCGATCCTGAGAAGAACCGCATCAAGAAAGCAAAATTTTCTCTGCCTGAGGTTGTTGGCCTGTTGGATAAGTATGGCATAGAGATCAGCTAGCATATATAACCACATCTTTAGCCATTGTTTAGGCCACGACAGGTGGCTTTTTCAAAACCTTAGCCCTTTATTCATTGTTCTCAATTACACACGTATAAAAGGAGCAAAAAAGAGAGATAACCTATGAAAATAGCGAAAGATCCATCGGAGTATAACAAGCTGACACCAGAAGAGGAACGTATTATCCTGCATAAAGGCACCGAGTATCCGGGCACAGGGGAGTACGAGCACAACAAGGCAGAGGGTGTATACTTGTGTCGCCGTTGCAATGCGCCACTCTATACTTCGGAATATAAGTTCGAATCAAACTGCGGTTGGCCGAGCTTCGACGATGAGATAACCGGAGCCGTAAAACGCTTGCCTGACCCGGATGGCCGCCGCACCGAGATTGTCTGCGCCAACTGTGGAGGACACCTGGGCCACGTGTTCGAAGGGGAATACCTGACACCAAAGAACATTCGCCACTGCGTTAATTCCCTATCCATGAAGTTTGTGCCAGTAGAGGAGCTGGAGAACCAATAACAGTATAAAGCAGCTGCAACCACAGCTGCTTTTTTCTTTCGGTGTAAGCCTATGGTCCGGAACCAGAAGATAGACCCAACAGAACGGCAACAAGAGGAAGGTCTTTATACCTGCTCGCGCTGTGGTGAGGCGCTATTTGAAGCCAGCAAAAAGTTTGAGGTAGGCTCTGGCTTCCCCAGCTTTTGGGAGCAGGTAGGGGAGAACGTGCAGCACCAGCCGCTTGATACCTATGGCAGGCACCGCATACAACTGCTCTGCCACCAGTGCAAGCAACACCTCGGCCACCTGTTCCAAGACGGCAGAACACCCATCAGCGTGCGCTATTGCATAAATGCTGATGCTATAAAACTACAGCCAGAATAGCGCTATTTTGAGTGCTTGGAGTAGTAAATATTGCCTAGAAAGGATGGAGCCAGCAAATGGAGCGAATAGTTAGCTTTGTAGGTGTGCCCATCTAAAAAGTCCCGCCGGTTAAAGGATGATTTTGTTGACTGCCATCTTTCCGGGGTGTAACCTGGATTGCTAATGTTTACTGTAATTTTATTGGATATGGGGTCATCTGTAACAGTTAGGTTTACAGCATAAGTGGCAGGCACATTCTCCGCCTTAGACTTGAAGTTAGGGTAGTAGTTGAACTGCATCCCCTGTTTATTTTTGCTGGCAGCATTTCGCTCCTGCATTAGCACAATGGTATTATTAACCATCCGAATTATATACTTTCTGTGCCGCTTTTTGAAGCCTTTCGGAAAGTTAATACTGTCAACGGAGAAGCTGATCATATCCGGTTGGCTGGAGTTCAAAGGCTCTAAGAATTCCTGTATCGGCACCACTCTATTGAAAGGCCCTGCCACAATGCTGTCCGTATAAAACTGCTCTTCGTGATGCAGGAAAGATTTTTCTGGGGAGTACAGCTTAAGCTCGTTGTACATGTCGTGCTGCACATTGCCCTTTATTTTTCCGATGCCGTTGTTCGGCCTCAAGTACAGCTGATAGTATAGCCCTGACTGATCATCTACCACCAGCTCCTCCAGGGAAGCAACCAACGTATGGTTATACTTCTGGTAGCGCTTCTTAGCAACCGTATCAATCCGGAAGGTTTACTTCTCTGCCTCCAGTGCCTTTACCTTCTGTAGGAACCACCCGTTTACCCGCCCGAACTGTTCCTCATACTTTTCGCCAGCCTTGTTCGTGAATTCCATTTGGTCTATTGTAACAGGCCTGTTGTAGAGATCTTTTGCGCAGGAGCACAAGCCGATTATCAGCACCGGCACAACGTAAAACAGCTTTTTCATATAAGTTTGCTTTGAGTGAAGACACAGGTGTAAACTAAATCTATCGTTAATTAACTAATTATTTAGTTATAAAGCAAACGAATTTTGTTCTTTGATAATCAGGTTGGTGCCTACAATGCATCACAACTGATGTGTTTGGGAGCAGCTGCTTTCTGGAGCAGCAAATGTTGTGCAGCAGGGGATAAGCCAAACCCGCCGATATTTGCCTCCAGCTCTTTTCTGCTGCCGTAGCCATAGAGGTATGCATTAACTCTTGCTGCGGCAGTAGAGCTGATGCGATCGTAGAAATCAGGATACATTTCCTCAAACTCCTCCCATAGTGCCGGTCGCCGCTGCAACTTATACTTCTGGTGCCGCTCTTCAGCCAGGTAAAACTCTTTGTATTGGTGTATCTCTGTAAACACTTTTTGCCCTGCCTGTGCCTCCAGTTGCTCCTTTGCTAGGTACGCCGGCTTCTCCTGCTCGGGGTTGTGGTAAAATATAGCCGAGGCGTACTGCCGCTTCCAAGGCTCGCGGGTAGGTTTATGGTTGGAGAAGAACAGCTGCAGCAGGTTCTCATAGCTCAGTATGGCAGGGTCGTATTCCAGCTGTACTGTTTCTATATGATCTGTCAGTTGCCAGTAGGAGGGATTTTTGGTGGTGCCGCCAGCATAGCCTACTCTAGTTCTTACCACACCGTTTATACTTCCAAAAAGCGCGTCGGGGCTCCAGAAACAGCCCATTGCAAAAGTTGCAATTTCTGTTCTTTCGGATGTTTGTAAATCAAGATCAGGAATGGCCATGTCTGCAATTTTTGTCTCTTACTAAAAAGGTAGCTGGCAAAGATCAGGCACTAGCGTACACTCTTTCGCTAAACCCCGTTATCTTAGTCTATCGTAAGCCTTGGTATCAATGCGCACCTACTTTAAGAAACGTTATAACAGCTTTAAGTTTGCCTTCAGGGGGATAAACGCTTCTATAAGATCGGAGCCGCACATGCGCCTGCATATACTGTCGGCCATAGGTGTGGTGCTGCTGGGGCTAACTTTTGATGTTACCAAAGTGGAGTGGTGCCTGCTGGTAGGAAGTATGGGCCTAGTGATAACGGCAGAAATAATCAACACAGCCATAGAGACGATAGTAAATCTGGTATCGCCGGAGTTTAACCAAATGGCTGGCAGGGCAAAGGATCTGGCTGCCGGGGCAGTGCTTATAGCTGCCATAGCAGCGGCTGTGATAGGAACCATCATCTTTTTCCCTTACCTGCTGTCGTTTGCCAAAATATACTTCTGAAGCAGTATCTGTAGTTAGCGTATATACTTTTGCCTATACTGTTGATGTCTCAACAAACATCTTTGGTAAAAATCTATAAATTGCACTGTCGATGACAAAAAAGAAAAGCAGGTCCTTTTATAGAAGCAGCTTCTGGATTACCATTCTTGCAGTTGCGCTAACCGCGGGTGCCTGCAAATCGGGTAGTGCCCCTAGCGCTATAGAACAGGAAAGCCCCACTTGGCTAACAAAGCTGATAGGGGAGCTGAAACTGGAAACACCTGCCAACCCGCCTGCTAAAATTTACCGTTATACCTACGGTGGGCAGGAAGTATACTACCTTACCGGCCGCTGCTGCGATGTGCCCAGCCAGCTGTTCGACGCAAAGGGCAACCTGCTCTGCGAACCTGATGGCGGCATAACAGGTAAGGGAGATGGCCGCTGCCCCGACTTTTTTGAGCAGCGCAAAAACGAAACTATTGTTTGGGAAGATAAACGAGAAAGTTGATAACCATGACCGGAAACGACGTATTAAAAAACCTATCGGAGTATAACATTTGGGCAAACAAAACTATGCTGGATGTGTTCAGCAGCTTGCCTGAGGTACCAGCCAATGCAGCGCGCCTTTTTAGCCACGCACTTAACGCGCAAGCTATCTGGATTGCCCGCATCACTGGCACCGAAAGCCCTGTAAAAGTATGGCAGGAGCACAACCTGGAAGAGCTGAAGAAGCTGCATGAGTATGCCTCTTATAAAATTGCTGAACTGGTAGCTAACTCTGACGAGGCTGAATTTAACCGCCTGATTGATTATACTAACAGCCAAGGCCATAAGTACAGCACCCGCGTACTTGATATCCTGACGCACGCTTTTAACCACGCCACCTATCACCGTGCTCAGACAGCCACTGATCTGCGCAAGAACGGCCATACCCCACCAAACACCGACTACGTAACCTACGTGCGCGAGCTGATGGGGCAGGTGTATTAAGAGACGCTAAATATTAGACATAAGATTAAAAATCTGTCAACAGTAACAAGAAAGGCTGCCCACTATCTGGGCAGCCTTTCCTTTTGGAGAATTAACTCTAAATATTCTTTAAAGTCTCTTGTCTAGAGTCTGAAATCTTACTCCTGTGGCAGTTCTACCACACCCATGTCCAGTATCTGGTTTTGCGATACGCTTATGTTCTCAACAGTTAAGTTGTGCAGGTCGTTCTCTGTATAGAACTTAACAGTATAAGTACCTGCCGGCACACCTTTGATCAGGAAATCGCCGTTGTCGTTAGCAAAACCACCAATGGTGTCGTTGGCAGCCGAGATCACATAGATGCCCGGCTTATACTCTGCCGGCGTTACCTTGCCCTTGATACCACCAGCAATTGCTTGGGTAATGGTACGGATTACCGGCTTCAGGTTATAACCGCCGTTGCCTTTAGGCACTACCGATTTAGCCGCATCAAAGTCCAGCAGCACCATGTAGGTTACATCATCCTCCAGGTGTGCATCCAGCTGCAGCTTTACGCCTGAAGTCTGTCCACTTGGCGTTTTCAGGGCAATTTCCTCGCCGCTTTTCAATTTCACAGAATTGTCGTCGCCAAGTATAAGTCTGATCTGGGAGATATGCCCCACAGGCAGTTCTGCACTGGCCAGCAGTGTATCACGGCCATTGGCAAAATCCAGCAGGTTGTACACACCAGGGTTGATGTCGTCCAGCGTTAACCAACCATCTTCGCTGTCTCCGTCTCCTTTATGAATCTGCACCGACTCGATCTCCACGTTCACCTCCTCATAATCGCCCGGGGAGTCAGTCATTCTTACTTCCATGCGGGCCGTGCCCGTACCATTGTCGTCGTTGTTACTATCGCATGAGCTGAACCACACTAGGCCACTCAACAACAAAGGGAATAAAATCTTTTTTTTCATACTTAAATTGCATCAGTTAAAGACACTATGCTTTATATAAAGCTCCTTTTACACACCTAAACGGACAAAAGTTGCACTTTAATATATAGCGTTTAAAAAATAAAATCCAGCAGAAAGAGTAATTTCTGCTGGATTTCTCTGAAAACATTCAGCAATACAGGCTTACTGCCTTTTTCAGTCTACTGATTTTTGGTGGTGTCAGGCTGTGCTGCAGGTTTAGTTAGTCCCTTCAGGAAACCTCCTACCTTGTCTGCTGCCTGCTTCTTAATCTGCTGCTCGGCTTCACGACGCTTTTTCTCCAGTTCTTCCTGGGCTTTACGCTCCAGCTCCTGCTTTTGTCGGTTAAGCTCCGCGTTTACACTGTCCTGCAGTTGCAGCTTACGCTGCTCTGCCTGCTGCTTCGCATCGTTCAGCTTACTCTGCACAACAGTTTTCACTACATCTGCGGCCTGTTCTTTCACTGAGCCTCCTGCTAATGCTACTCGCGGATTGTTGAAAGTGCCTCCCACGTTTAGCTTCAGGGTAACACGCTCTGCATTTACCAGGCTTTGGTTGCCTCCAAGCAAGCCTGTCAGGCTAGAGCTAAGCTGTTGCCCCACCTTGCCTGTTGGCACACTTAAAGCAGTTACATAATCTATATTACCGTCTGTGGCTGTGCTACCACCTACTGTCATTCCAATATCCCCGACGTTCAGGTTAAATGGCTGTACCACCAACTTACCGTCTACTATCTGCGCATCGATCATCTTGTTTTCAATTACGAAGCTGCGCAGCTCCTCGAAGTTGGTCAGGCTGCTGATCCTTTCAACAATTGGAACATCTCGCACAGCAGCACGAAGCACTTTTATAACGCCTGTTCCATCCAGTGTCTGGAAAACCGGCACCATATCCTGGCCAAGCTCGCCGGCAAAGGCAAAGTTAGTAGAGAACTTACCCTCCAGCAGCTTCGCAATAGGAGCGAACACCTGCACCGTATTAAAGGCATTGAATGCTTCTTTAAAGCCAAGGTTCTGGATATCGAGCTTCATGTCGAACAGTGGCTTCTGCAGGTTCTGTGTGTTGTAGCTACCGCTGGTGGCAAAGGTACCGCCCAAGGTGTTAAACGTCACTTTGTTCAGTTTGGCAATCTGATCCTTCACCTGCACCTGTCCGCTCACATTGTTTAGCTTCAGATTAGAGTATAGTACTTGTTTGGCATCTATGTTCAGCGCCAGGTCAAGGTTGGCAGGCACTCCTACCACGCCTTCTTCCGTTCCTTCTACCGGCTCACCAGAAGTCTCATCCACCATCCACTCATTTACATCAAACGTGTTCGAGCTGATGTTAAAGTTACCACGCAGCGGCTGGTCATTAGCTAAGGCATAGCCGATGTAGTTAGATACAGTACCGCTTGCATTGAAATCGCTCTTGCCCAGGTGCCCGCTCATATTCTGCAGGCTCACGCGCTCATTATTGAAATTAGCATTAGCCTGAGCTATATTCATACCCTGCGGCAGGTCAGTGCTTACAAAGTTCAGGTTGCTGATAGCCATGGTACCGTTTGCCGTTACATTGTTATACTTCTCGGCTTCAATATCGCTGAGTTTGCCTTTGGCAGCCACATCAGCAGTAATTCTACCTGAAACAGTCATGCCCTCCTGCGGGAAGATCTTTGTCAGCTTTGTCAGGTCGAGCACACCCTTAATGCGGCCGTCAAAAGCAGGCTTGTCTATACCTGTAATCAGCATACGCCCTTCCAGCGGCTCCCCATCCAGGCTCATGTTAAAGCGCTCTATGCTGATGCGGGTATCATCGGTATTGCCGGTGGTGTTGCGCACATTAGTTACCATATTCAGATTCTCAATCGGCGCCGGGAAGTCTTTAGACTTGATATAGCCATTGCTCAGATTCAGGTCGGCATCAATCACAGGCATGCTGGTTTCAGAGTAGGTACCCTTGGCATCGGCATCTACCTTCAGCAAACCGCGCAGGGTCATACCTTCCACCGGGTATACCTTAGTAAGCTCAGCCAGATCTACACTAGCCTTCACGTTACCATCTACCTTCATCGTCTCCAAACCGTTTATCACCACCTTGGCATCAATTGGGTTCTTACCCAAATCCATGTGGAACTGGCGAATGTTAATGTCTGTGTTCTGCGGGGTACCGTCTTTGCTGGCCACGCTCATATCTATGTTGATGTTCTGAGCGGCTTCCGGCAGTTCAGGATATTTAAACATACCCTCTATTACCTTCAGGTCCACGCCATAGCCTGGCATCAGCGTGTCGATCATGCGGCCCTTGAAATAACCATCGAAGCTGAGCTTACCTCCGGTTTTTATATCATCAAACTGCTCGCTGTACATGCCCGGCACTACCGACAGCACATTTCGGAAGTCAGTTTCAGTAGCACTGAAGGTCAGGTCAAAATCTATGGCCTCCTCCGGCATCAGGATGGCCCCATCAAACTTGAAGGGAAACTCGTTGATGCGGATGCTGTTGTCTTTGAAAGTATAAAGCGACTGGTTCAGGTCCATGGCCATGGTCACGTCGGCGTCTAACGTAGCATTCTCCAGGTAGTTAACGCCATCATAAGTCATCAGGAAGCGCTCTGCTGTCGTCTTAGACTCCATATCAAACACATCCTGCTCAAAATCGCCACTACCGCTATGCTGCACGTTATAAGCTGCAAAGCCAAACGGAATGCTGAGGTCGTCGTAGTAAATGGTGCCGTTGTTGACTTCCCAGCCTTTGATGGCCATATTGAAGTCAGAGGCAACTGTGTCAGCTTCTAAGTCAGTGGCAGTGGTGTCTTCTATCATAATGTCCCAATTAGCCTTGCCGCTTTTCAGCGCAATCAGGCGGATAACGGGTTTATCCAGCGTGATAGAGTTTACCTTTAGCTCATTGCCAAACACGCTGAACAGGTTCAGGCCCATTCTAAATGAGGAGATGCGGGCTAGGGTATCGGTAGCAAAAGAATCTTTGCCAATAACAGAGAGGTTCTCTACACCCAGCGACAGGTTAGGAAAGTCGCGGAATAGCGACAGGCTCACGTCATCGGTTTCGTAAATAACCTGAGCATTGATATTTTTGGCAATCTCCTTGTCCAGGGTCTGCTTTATCTTGTCTTTGAAGAGAAGCGGAACCACTGCTGCCACAGCGAGCAACAGGGCCAAAAAGATAAAAAAGCCAATGGCTACTTTTTTCATATGTAGTAGTTTTTGGTGTTTTTACAGTTGTGATAGCTAAGCTATGTAATTATAGCTAAAATCGTGCTACTTTATTCTTAGCTTTCATAACAGACGCATTTGCATTAAGTTAACAGCAGCATAGAGATAAAATTGCACAGCATGGGCGCAGGTTTTAAAAAGATATTTCTGATGTACATAGCCTGCCTGTGGGCCTGTAGTTCCGTAGCCCAGGAAGTGCAGCACACACAGCAATACGCTAACCGCCTGTACCTGAACCCTGCTTTTGCTGGCCTTGACTATAGCTGGAGCGTAGCCCTCTCACACCGTAAACAATGGCCTGCGCTGAATGGCTCCTTTATTACAAACTCACTGGCAGCTGACTTACGGATACCCGATTCGAAAAGTGCAATTAGCCTTCTACTACAGCAGGACCGTGCCGGCGTGGGTGGCCTGAAAAAATTACAGGGTAGCCTGGGCTATGCCTATCACACCAACATCAGCAGCAACTGGGCCATGTCTGCCGGATTGCAGGCAAGTATAGCCTCCCTGCGCTTGGATTACAACAACCTTGTGTTCGGCGATCAACTTTCTGACAACGGCATGGTGTCACTTACTTCAGCGGAGGCAAACAACTTCGCACCAAATACTTATGTTGATTTTAGTGTTGGCGGACTTATACACTCTGACCAGTTTTGGGCAGGCCTAACAGTAGCACACCTAAACAAACCAACTTACGAGCTAGCCCAGGAAACAGAATTGCCAATACGTTTTACGGCTATAGCTGGCTATAAATTCTACGCACGGTCATACGAAGAGCAGGGAAGGCTGTTTGAATTGAGCTTTACGCCAACAGCCACTTTTATACATCAGCATAATGCTAAAAGATTAGATATTGGCTTATACACTAAATACACTCCCTTGACGTTAGGGTTAATATATAAAGGAGTGCCAGTTACAGGTGGAACTAACCAGGACCAATCCTTGTCCGTTATAGCAGGTCTGCAACTGAAGCAGTTCAGGGTAGGTTTTAGCCACGATGTGGGCCTGAAGGGCCTGAGCAGGGAAGTGGGTGGCACAAACGAGGTTTCGTTAGTTTTTGAAAGAGCTGTAATTAACAATTTGTTTAGGAGCCGCTTAAAGAACAAAATTAACAGAAGCATTGTTTGTCCGGCATTCTAATATTATTTATAATTGCACATTAATCTACGTTACAAGAACCTTATCTTAACTAGGTACCATTTTATGAAGTTAATCAAGTATTTATCGGCTGCGGTTGTGGGAGGCATGCTGCTTACTGCCTGTGGTAAGGGTGCTCAGCCTACCAGTACCAACCCTGGTGCTTATAGCTCTGCTACCGGCGCAGAGTATGGCGAAGATGAAGATGCTTTCGATGTTGCCGATTATGCGGAGTTTCCGCAGGGCCCAGGTCTTATCTTTATTGAAGGTGGCCGCACCGTGCTTGGCTCAATGGAAGAGGATATTGCTATGACGCGCGACAATGTTGAGCGTACAGTAACTGTTGCCTCTTTCTATATGGACGAAACAGAGGTAGCTAATATCCACTGGTTGGAGTACCTGCACGACCTGAAGCGTGACTCTCTGCCAGAAGTATACCAGGCTGCATTGCCAGATACTACTGTTTGGTCTCAGCAATTGTCATTTAACGACCCATACGTAACTTATTATCTGCGTTATCCAGGTTTCCGCTTCTTCCCAGTAGTTGGTGTAAGCTGGTTACAAGCTAACGACTTCTGCGTATGGCGTACAAATAAAGTAAACGCAATTCTTGCACAGCAAGCTACCGGTGGTGGCAGAAGAGGTTTGTTTGGTCGTGGCGGCGACGAAGAGGCAGTAGAAGGTGAGAAGCCATCTATCGAATCTGGCTACGTATTGCCGAACTACCGTCTCCCAACAGAGGCTGAGTGGGAATATGCTGCTCAGGCAATGATTGGTACTCAGTATACTGAAGACGAAAATCAAAACAACCGTCGTCTGTATCCTTGGGATGGCCACCAGGTGCGTAACCCATATGGTAAGCAGATGGGTAAGTTCATGGCTAACTTCAAGCGTGGCCGTGGTGACTATGCAGGTATCGCAGGTTCTTTGAACGATGGTGCCATGATTACGGATTATATCTACGCTTACCCCCCAAACGACTTCGGTCTTTACAACATGGCTGGTAACGTAAATGAGTGGGTACAGGATGTTTACCGTCCGCTTTCGTTCCAGGACGTAGAAGATTTGAACCCGTTCCGTCGTGATGGCTTCCAGGATGAGGCTACTAACTACGACTCAAGCGAGGGCTTCCACTCACTGGTTAGCGATGAGGTTCGCGTTTACAAAGGCGGTTCTTGGAAAGACGTAGCTTACTGGTTGTCTCCAGGTACTCGTCGCTTCATGGCTCAGGATTCTTCAACAGCCACTATCGGCTTCCGTTGCGCCATGATTAACGCAGGCTCTAACAAGTAAGATCTAAATTATCTTCATATAAAAAGCCCGGGCTCACGCTTCGGGCTTTTTACTTTATATACTGAGTATGAACGAAACGAAGCAAGGCCACAAAATCATTTTCCGCTTCTTCAGCGAAGTGTTTAACCGCGAAATGGTTGAGGTACTGTGGGCACTTGAGGTAGACGCTAATGAAGGCTTGTACAAGATTGATAGTATTCCGTCTTACGTGCCATTGATTGCCACCGAGGATATAGTACGTGCCATTTACGATACAATGGAGGAGGGGCTGCTGTACAAGGAGACAGTAACGCCGTCAGGTAATTCTACGGTCCAGGTTATCCGCCAGAATGATGACACGCCACTACTACAACTACGCAAAAAGTTCGCAGAGCTCGGATGCGTATCAGAGGAAGTGAACGAGGACTTTTTTGTACTAGAGGTACCTCTGAACATTAACTATGCTGTGGTGAAGGAACTACTAGACGACCTGGAAGCACAGGAGGAGATTGAATATGCAGAACCTGCCCTTTCAGATGTGCACCGCGAGCAGACAAGTAGTTAACATAGATAGCTAACAACTCTATAAATAAAAAGCCGCGCCTCCGGTTCTCGATAGAATAACCAGAGGCGCGGCTTTTTACAGATAAAGACTAAAGCTACGTTGCTACATGTAGAGCCTGGAACAAATTCATGAATGAAGAGCGGCAGGAGAGGCCATAATCAGATTCTCCTGCCGCTCTTTCTACTTTGATCTAGCCTACTCCTTTTCTACAGCTGGCACAAGACCCAGCACTTCGCTTGTGTATGAACGAACACGATCAAGAAGTGCAGGATCTTCGGCAAGAGATTGACCATATGAAGGGATCATCTCTTTTAGTTTAGCCTGCCACTGGTCTGTGTTGATACGATGCATGAAGCAACGCTCCAGCAAGCCCAGCATAATTGATACAGCTGTTGAGGCACCTGGCGAGGCACCTAGCAATGCTGCCAATGTACAGCCACCGCCACTTACCACTTCTGTACCGAACTCCAGCACGCCGCCTTTTACAGGATCGCGTTTGATAATCTGTACACGCTGACCTGCCACTTCTAATTTCCAGTCCTCTGCCTTAGCATTAGGGAAATAAGCTCTAAGCGACTCCAACCTTTCTTCTGGAGACTGGCGAACCTGGTCTATCAGATACTTTGTCAGGGCCAGGTTTTGTATACCTGCCGAAAGCATTGGCCGTAAGTTTCCAGGCTTTATTGATCTTGGAAGATCCAGGAAGGAGCCCTTCTTCAAGAACTTTGTAGAGAAGCCTGCATATGGCCCGAACAGTAGTTCACGCTTACCATTGATGAAACGTGTATCCAGGTGAGGTACTGACATGGGCGGTGAGCCCACTGCAGCCTTACCGTATACTTTTGCACTGTGCCGTTCTATCACCTCGCGGTTTGTACACTTAAGCCACTGGCCACTTACCGGGAAGCCTCCGTAACCTTTACCTTCTGGTATATCAGACTTTTCCAAAAGCCTTAATGCTCCGCCACCAGCACCAATGAACACGTAGCGGGTGTATACATCACGCTTTTGCCCGGTTTGCAGGTCTTTAACCCTCAGGCGCCAGCGCCCGTCCTCCAGTTGGCGTAATTTTCTTACTTCATGGCTGAAGTGCATTATCACGTCGCTCTCTTCCTGCAAATGGCTGAACATGCTGCGTGTAAGGGCGCCGAAGTTCACATCTGTACCTAAGTCCATACGTGTGGCAGCTACAACCTCCTTATTACTCCTGCCTTCCATCACCAGCGGAATCCATTCTTCAATCTGAGAACGTTCTTCAGAGTAGGCCATGTCATCAAAAAGGTGACACTTCACCATGGCTTCGTAGCGTTTACGCAGGTAGTTCACATTATCCTGCCCCCACACAAAGCTCATGTGCGGTATATTCTTTATAAAAGAGGTAGGCAGTTCAATGATATTGTTCTTGATCAGGTAAGCCCAAAACTGCTTAGAGATCTCAAACGCTTCGGCAATATTAACTGCTTTTGAAATGTCTATAGAGCCATCAGGCTTCTCAGGGGTGTAATTCAATTCGCAAAAAGCAGAGTGGCCGGTACCAGCGTTGTTCCAGGCATCGGAGCTTTCAGCAGCAGCTACATCCAGCCGCTCGAACACTTCTATTTTAAGGTTCGGCTGCAGTTCCTTTAGCATCATGCCGAGTGTAGCACTCATGATACCTGCTCCAATCAGCACCACATCCGCCCCAGTGTGTTCTGCAGTGTCTTTTTTCTTTATCATAGTTAGTCTTCTTATTTCCAAGGTGGGCAACCTCAGAGGCTGCTACCATAGTTTATCTGCTACGAAAATAAAGTATACTTGGCGAAAATCCTTCTAAATCATGGCCGAAGGCTAGTAACATTCAAAAATTTGCTAAGCAGCTGCAATAGTAGCAATACTTACTTCTGAGGCACCTGCCATCAAAAGCGCACGTGCACAGGCTTCCAAAGTAGCCCCTGTGGTCAGCACATCGTCTACAAGCAGCACATGCTTTCTTTGTACCTGTTCCGGCTTTACTACTTGAAACTCCTGCTCCACGTTTTACCAGCGGTCGAGGCGGCTTTTACTTGTTTGAGTGCTGGTATCAATATTCCGCATCTATGCATTGCTTTGGTAGGGCAGGCTCATACCTTGAGCAAGTCCTTTGGCAAAACACCTTGCTTGGTTATAGCCTCTGCGCCTCAATTTATACTTGTGTAGCGGCACAGGCACAATCACATAAAGTGGCTATTATATTGGTGGTCGGATAGAAGGGAGCCATACCGTTGCCCCAGGTGCTCGCCCATTTCCTGCGCTCCTTTGTACTTGAGGCGGTGTAGCAGCCGCTGCACCCTTCCCTTAGGCACAAAGTACAGGTAAGAAAAAGCAAATCGCACAGGTACCTTACCCCACCGCTGTAGCGGGTGTAACTTGGTAGCACCATACACATGAAAACCTGTGTAAGGCAATTTTATGCTGCAGTTGGTGCAAATATACTTTTCACCACGCGCCAGTGCCCCGTCGCAGGCGTAGCAACTCTCAGGAAACAGCAAACTCAACAGGTCTTCAAACATTGGCAGCAGCTTGTGGTTTAAGGTATTCTGATGATTTTCGTGTAACTTTATACTTGGACTAATTTTACAGCCATCTTTAACAAGAATACCTAACAATGAGCTTAGTAGAAGAATTTAACGACTACCGCACGCGCATGAACGAGCGCATTATGTCTTACGACAATAAAGTAATCAAGCGTTTCTTTAACCTCGACACCAACACTTATATGGAGGGTGCTCTTGACGTAAAAACAAAAGAGATGCTGGGCTTAGTGGCCTCTATGGTACTGCGCTGCGACGATTGCATTAAGTATCACGTAGGCAAGTGCTACGAGGAGGGCGTAACAGACGAGCAGTTTATGGAGGTTTCTTCCATCGCCAACCTGGTAGGCGGCTCTATTGTGATCCCCCACTTCCGCCGCGCAGTGGAATATTGGGAAGAACTGAAAGAGAGAGGCTCTGCTGAATAAATTTTTAGATGGCTACACTGTTAAATTGTCGGCTCCCAAATTATGGATTTATACTTCATGCGGACCAACAATTTAACAGTCCATCAATTTAATAGCTAACCCTATGTACGATAGCGAAAACCTGGAACATAACTGGACTCAGCTTAGGGCCGATCTGATGAAGCGCTTTGGCAAAAAGCCAGACATGAACGCTATCCTGTTTCTGATCGGGATTCAGGAACTAGGCATGGGTGTCAGGGAGTTTACCAAAGAAGAGAAGCAGGACCTGATGCACATTGCTACCTGCCGTGTCTTCAGCCTGTCTGGCTACTACGAGTTTACCGGCCGCGATGAAGAAGGCTGGCCACATTTCAAAGCTGTTAAGTCTATACCTTTTGCTAACCTGAAGGAGCAAGAGAAAATGCTCAAGTGGCACGTGATCGAGTATTTTAACAAGTTCAACGAAATTCAGAACCCAAATACGTAGTACGACACCCGTAGCACTTGTCTCGACCTTCAACTTTACTCAGCTTTGCTTTATGAAGTATAAAATCATCAACTTTATACTTGTCACATCGCTGTTGCTTCTCACCAAAGACTCAGGGAAGAAGTAAAGTCGTGTTACCTGATACATGCTACGCGTGTCGCAATATTCACGCATGAAAATTATCACCTATAATGTAAATGGCATTCGTGCCGCCGTTACCAAAGGCTTTGATACCTGGCTTAAGGCCGCCAACCCTGATGTGCTTTGCCTGCAGGAAATCAAAGCCGATGAATCTAAATTTGATAAAGCGCTGTTTGAGGATATGGGATACCATGTGTACCTGCATCCGGCAGTAAAGAAAGGCTACAGTGGTGTGGCTATACTTTCTAAAGAGAAACCGCAGCACGTGGAGGTAGGTTGTGGCATTGAGTGCTACGATGTAGAAGGCCGCGTTCTTCGTGCCGACTACGGCGATGTTTCTGTAATGAGCGTATATATGCCTTCAGGCTCGAGCGGTGAAGAGCGTCAGAATTTCAAGTTTCAGTGGATGGATGATTTTCACGGATATATAGGAGACCTGAAAGAGACATTACCGGGACTGGTGGTGAGCGGCGACTACAATATCTGCCATAAGGCAATCGACATCCACAACCCGAAATCGAATGCTAAAAGCTCAGGCTTTTTACCAGAAGAACGCGAGTGGATGAGTAAGCTAATTGGCACTGGCTTTATCGATACTTTCAGACACTTTAACCAGGAGCCACACAACTATACATGGTGGAGTTATCGAGCCGGCGCACGCAACAAAAATCTGGGCTGGCGTATTGACTATAACATGGCAACCGAAAACCTTCGCGGCCGCCTGAAGCGTTCCGCTATACTTACCGAAGCAAAGCACTCTGACCATTGCCCGGTGCTGCTTGAGCTGGAGTAGGGGAGGTATATACTAAAGCATAACCTGTTTCTGTTATATTTGTAGCAACTACACATTTTACCTGCTGTAGTATAGAACGTTAGATAGATTTGGTTAACTTACAACTGTAGCCGCCATGCCTTAACATTGTAATAGCAAGACATGAAACATACCGATGCACTCGATCAGTTGCTGCATCAATTGCAGGAGTTCAAGCAGAAATTCTACCTCAACATGCTGTTGCGGGGAGGTATTTTTGCGGTTGGGCTCCTGCTTTCTGTTTATATAGTTTACAGCTTGTTGGAGTACATGTTCTATTTCCCTGAATATGTGCGTGCCTTCCTGCTGTTCTCGTTTGTAGCAGCTGTTCTTTATGTTTTTGTTCGTTGGATAGCTTTGCCCATCACTGCGCTTGTGCGTCTTCGGCGGATTCTGTCAGATGAACAAGCGGCACAGCAGGTGGGGGCCCATTTTCCTGAGATTCGGGACAAACTGCTCAATGCAATTCAGCTACAACAGCAGGACAGGTCCAACGAACTCATCCGAGCAAGTATAGCACAGCGCAGCCAGCAGCTTTTGTCTTTCAAGTTCAAGGAGGCTGTTTCGTACCGCGAAAACAAGCCATTGATGAAGTACATTGCTCTGCCGGCCTTTGTGGCTTTCCTGATTATGCTGCTATACCCAGCTATATTTGTGCAGGGCACCGAGCGCATCATCAACTACAAAACGCATTACACCCCGCAGGCTCCTTTCAACTTTATCCTACAGAACGAGGGGCTGCAAACCTACAGGGGAGAAGATTTTAAACTACAGGTGGCAGTAGAGGGAAAAGCTGTCCCTAGTGAAGTATATATTAACTACAACGGCCGCCGACAGAAGCTAAGCCAGAACGCAGACGGCAGCTATTCTTATACCTTCAAGCAATTACAGCGCCCAGTTAATTTTCAACTAGAGGGATCTGGCTTCTTCTCTGATAACTATACTTTAGACCTGCTCTCGCGCCCTAACCTAAAGGACTTTCGGATGCTGGTGCGGTACCCGGCCTACTTAAAGCGCAAGCCGGAAGAGATACAGAACACGGGAAATGCCACTATACCGGAAGGTAGCACCATCATCTGGAATTTCTCCACCTCTGAGACTGACAGTGTAAAATTAGCTTTTGCAGAGCCTGCGCAAACGCTGGTTGCACAGAAGGACGGCAACACCTTTGCCGCCACCAAAACTTTTAGCCAAAGCCAAAACTACAGCATTAGCCTTCGAAACGAGCACAGCAGCAATAAAGAGCTGATTAACTACCAAATTACTGCCATACCTGACCGAAACCCGCAAATATCTTTAGAGCAGTACCAGGATACCGCCCTGTACTCTTATATGATATTAGGTGGAGATGTAGCTGATGATTATGGCCTGACACGCCTAGCTTTGTTTTACCGCGTTAACAACAGCAAGAATCCGCAGGCAAAGTATAAGAGCCAGGCACTGCCGCTAAACCAGCAGCTTAGCCAAACATATTACTACCAATGGAACACTGCCGCTCTTAATCTTCAGCCCGGTGACAAGCTCGAGTACTTTGTGCAGGTATGGGACAACGACGGTATCCGTGGCCCTAAAAGCAGCCGTACCCGCACCTACGAGTTAAAGGTGCCTGATAAGCGTGAGCTGCAGAAAGAACTGGATAGCAACTCTCAGTCGGTAGCAAGCCAGATGAGCAAAACACTTGAGCGGGCGAGCCAGCTGGAGCGCGAGTTGTCTAAATCAGAAGAAAAGATGAAGACAAAGCGCAACCTGAATTGGCAGGATAAGAAACAGCTGGAAGACTTGGCCGCGAAGAAGAAGCAGTTGGAGCAGGATATAAACTCCATGAAGGAGCTGTTCGAGGAGCTTAATAAAAAGCAGAATATGCTGAACGAGCCAAACCAACAGCTGGCAGAAAAGGCACAGGAACTACAAAAGCTCATGAACGACCTCCTGGACCCTGAGACAAAGAAACTTTACGAAGAATTGGAAAAGCTCCTGCAGCAGCAGCAGCCGAACGATACAGAGCTACAAAAACTACTGAGCAAACTGGATAACCGTGAGAAGAATTTAGAGCGAGAACTTGAGCGCGCCCTGGAGCTCTTCAAGCAACTTCAGTTTGAGCAAAAGCTAGACAATATTGCCAACAAACTGGAGGAGATGGGAGAGAAGGAGCAACAGCTAGCCCAGAAAACAGAGCAGAAGCAGGAAAGCAACCAACAACTGCAGGAAGAACAGAAAGAGCTGCAGCAGGACTTTGAGGATGTAAAAGAGCAGATGAAGGAGCTGAAAGACCTCAACAATAAACTGGACAACCCGAACCAGATGAACGAGGAACAACAGCAACAGGAGCAGCAAAGTATTGAGCAGGATATGCAGCAGAGCCAGGAGCAGCTTCAGAAGAATCAAAACCAGAAAGCCAGCGAATCGCAGAAGAAGGCAGGGCAGAAGATGCAACAAATGGCGCAGCAGATGGAGCAGATGAAGAGTAGCATGAGCATGTCTGGCATGCAGCAGAACCTCGATAACCTTCGCGATTTATTGGAGAACCTGATTACTCTTTCCTTTGACCAGGAGGAGTTGATGAAGCAGTTCCGTAGCGTCAACCAGAGCGACCCTCGCTTTGTAGAACTTTCGCAGCGGCAGCTGAACCTCCGCGACAATGCACAGGTAATTGAAGACAGCCTGTTCGCACTCGCTAAAAAGGTCTTCCAGATCGAATCGTTTGTTACGCGCGAGGTAGCCGCCATGAACCAGAGTATGGACAATAGTATGGAGGAACTCCGAAGCCGAAACTTAGGTAAAGCCACCGGACAGCAGCAGTTAGCCATGACCAGCATGAATAACCTGGCCCTAATGCTGAACGATGCCCTGAAACAAATGCAGCAGGCCATGCAGCAGATGCAGGGAGGTATGGCCGGAAAACAGAAGGGTGACAAGCCAATGCCAGGCAACATGGGAGAACTGCAACAACAATTGAACAAAAAAATCGAAGATCTGAAAAAAGGAGGCAAGTCGGGTAAGGCTCTTTCTGAAGAATTAGCTAAATTGGCTGCGGAGCAGGAGGCTCTCCGGAACGCCCTGAAAGAACTGGAGAAACAGGGTAAAAAACCTGGCGAAAAGGGGCAGAATGGCGAACTGGGAAATATTAGTAAGATGATGGAACAAAGCGAAACTGATCTCGTTAATAAACGTTTGACCGAGCAGACCATCAAACGTCAGCGCGAAATCCTTACTCGCTTACTTGAGGCTGAGAAGGCTGCGAAGGAAAGGGAGTTGGATAATAAACGTGAAGCAAAAACCGCTGAGGAGATCGCACGGAAAGTGCCGCCGTCATTCGAGAAATATTTAAAGGCAAAAGAGAAACAAACGGAATTGCTAAAAACCATACCACCTGCGCTTTCACCATACTATAAGCAAAAGGTAAACGAGTACTTCCAAAATATTAGCAAATAACAAGCACCTATTTTTACACTTAACGATTAATATGAATCAGGTTAAAATTCAGATTCCTTCCCTAATCGAAAACATCAGAGTAATAGAGAGCTTTATCGACAACTCCAAAGATGAATTTGAGTTTGAAGATGACATATACGGCAACATCATGGTTGCTGTAACGGAATCTGTGAACAATGCTATCCGCCACGGCAACAAGTTTGACAAAGACAAAAACGTTTACTTAACGCTGCAGGTAGAAGAGAACAAATTGCTGTTTGAAGTTGCTGACGAAGGTCCTGGCTTTGATTACGAACACCTGCCCGACCCAACTGCACCTGAAAACCTGGAGAACCCTGGTGGACGCGGCATCTTCTTGATGCGTAACCTGTGCGATGAGGTTAACTTTTTAGACGAAGGCAAAAAAGTACAGCTAATTTTTAACATACCTCCTTCCCAGAATGGATCTTCCAATTGAGTTTTTTAGCGAGGACATTGATTTCGAGCTAAACAACCCAGAGCAAGTATCGGAGTGGATTGCAGACGTAATTGATCATCATGGACAAGAGCTAAGCGGCCTTACCTACATCTTCTGCTCCGATGATTACCTCCACGAGATTAATGTTGAGTATTTAGATCACGACACTCTCACAGATATTATCACCTTCAATAATGCCGACTTCGAAGGCATCATTGAAGGTGATATTTTTATAAGCGTAGATCGAGTGCGTGATAATGCTACCGACCACGGCACTACTTTTGAAGACGAGCTGCACCGCGTAATCATACATGGGGTACTTCACCTACTCGGTTTCAAGGATAAGACAAAAGAGCAAGAGGCACTTATGCGTAAAGAAGAAGATTCTTCTTTATCTTTGCGGAAATTTTAGTCTTAAACGGAATTACCAATCCTCTGTAGATGTTTCACGTGAAACATCTCTAAAACCAGAATACATGTTTCCAGAATACGATATTATAGTTGTTGGTGCTGGGCACGCAGGCTGTGAAGCCGCGGCGGCTGCAGCAAAGATGGGTTCGAAGGTGCTGCTGGCAACCATGAACATGAACACAATTGCACAGATGTCATGCAACCCAGCTATGGGTGGTGTGGCAAAGGGGCAGATTGTTCGTGAGATAGATGCTCTTGGTGGCATGAGCGGCATCATTACTGATCAAACCATGATCCAGTTCCGCATGCTGAACAAATCAAAAGGTCCAGCTATGTGGAGCCCACGCGCACAGAGCGACCGCATGCGTTTTGCGGAGGCTTGGCGCCTGAGCCTGGAGCAAACGGAGAACGTAGACTTCTGGCAAGAGATGATAACAGGCATTGAAGTTAAAGGAGGGAAGGCTGTAGGAGTACGCACCAGCTTGGGGATAACTATACGTGGAAAGGCCGTTATCTTAACGAATGGTACATTTTTGAATGGCATTATCCACATAGGCGAGAAGCAGATGGGTGGTGGCCGCTCAGCAGAAAAGGCAGCGAAAGGAATAACCGAGCAACTGGTAGAGTTAGGCTTCGAGGCTGGTCGTATGAAAACAGGAACACCTCCACGTGTTGATGGACGCTCGTTGGACTACAGCAAAATGGAGGAACAGTTTGGCGATGAAAACCCAAGCAAGTTCTCCTTCACAGAAACGCAGTCACTGGCACAGCAACGCAGCTGCTACATTACTTATACTAATCCTGAGGTGCATGAAATCCTTAAAACAGGATTTGAGAAATCGCCAATGTTCCAGGGCCGCATCCAAGGTTTGGGACCACGCTACTGCCCAAGTATAGAAGATAAGATAAACCGCTTTGCAGACCGTACCCGTCACCAGATTTTCGTAGAGCCGGAAGGATGGAACACAGTAGAGGTATACGTAAACGGTTTCTCTAGCTCGCTTCCAGAGAATGTGCAGTATGAGGCTTTGCGAAAAATAGAAGGCTTCGAAAACGCGAAGATGTTCCGTCCTGGGTACGCCATAGAGTATGACTTCTTCCCACCAACACAGCTTAACCTGACGCTGGAAACAAAGCTGGTACAGAACCTGTACTTTGCAGGCCAGATAAACGGTACGACTGGTTATGAAGAAGCGGCTTGCCAGGGGTTGATGGCAGCCATTAACGCTCACAACAAGATAAATGAGAAAGCACCGTTCATACTAAAGAGATCTGAAGCATACATAGGCGTGCTAATAGATGACCTGGTAAATAAAGGTACAGACGAGCCGTACCGTATGTTTACTTCAAGAGCCGAGCATCGAATTTTACTTCGCCAGGACAATGCAGATATCCGTCTGACAAAGCTTGGATATGAGCTTGGTTTGGCTGATGAAAGCAGGATGCAAGCTGTGGATAAGAAGATAGCTGAAACCGCAGAGATCATTGCATACTTAAATAATAAGCCGATTGAGCCAGGAGAAATCAACAGTAAACTGGAAGAATTAGGCTCTGCGCCAATAGCAGAAAAGCAGCGTGCGGGTCAGTTAATAAAACGACCTAACGTAGAAATTGAAGAGATAGCAAAAGCAGTACCAGCGGTAGGAGAGTACCTTAGCAAGTTCAAGCAAGAAAGTGTAGAGCAGGCAGGCATACAGGTAAAGTATGAAACCTACATTGAGAAAGAACATGCCATGGCTGCTAAGATGAGCGAGTTAGAAAACTATAACATCAAAGGCAAAATTAACTACCGCGACATACCTGCGTTATCTAAAGAAGCTAAGGAGAAGCTACTGAAAGTTGAGCCGGAAACTATAGGTCAGGCATCAAGAATCAGTGGCGTGTCGCCGGCAGACATATCGGTGTTAATGGTATACCTGGGAAAATAAATGAGCTACGAAAGACTGGAACAATGCCCTATCTGTGGCAAAGAAACCTTTAAAAACTTTTTAGTAGTAAACGACAACGCTGTATCGAAAGAGAGCTTTGTAATTGTGGAATGTGAGAACTGTACGTTCAAATTCACAAACCCTAGACCGAATGCAGAAAGCATAGGCAGGTACTATGAATCAGAAGAATACATTTCGCATTCAAACACAACTTCAGGAATTATCAACAGAGCGTACCATGTGGTACGATCTATCACAACCAAGCAAAAAGTAGAGCTTATCAACAGGTATGCACCGGTAAAGGGCAGCATCCTGGACTACGGTTGTGGCACCGGAAATTTTCTAGCAGCATGTAAGAAAGATAACTGGGAAATAAGAGGAGTGGAGCCGAACACAAAAGCCCGTGAGCAAGCTGCCGAGAATACAGGAGAAATAATTGCGGCAACCTTGGAAGACATTGAAGGGGAGAAGTATGAGGTGATAACACTCTGGCATGTACTGGAGCATATTCATACCCTCAACGAAACCATGACTCAACTCCTGGAGTGTCTGCAGGATGATGGCACACTGGTTATTGCCGTACCGAATGCAGACTCGCATGATGCGCAAGAGTATAAGGAGAACTGGGCAGCCTACGATGTGCCAAGGCATCTGTACCACTTTACTCAACCAACTATGAAGCGCTTCCTGAAGAAGCATAAAATGCAGCTTGAAGAAGTACTGCCAATGAAGTTCGATGCCTACTATGTTAGCATGTTGAGCGAAAAGCATAAGCAGGGTAAGGCAAAAATGATCAGCAGCGTCATGAATGGCTACCGATCTAACAGCTATGCAGAGAAGAACGGCAACGATTACTCAAGCCTGATTTTTGTAGCGAAAAGAAAATAAAATACACCTAATTTGCGTGAAGAATAAGATAGGCAAGCGAAAGTTTGCCTATTTTGATTTAAAGACCTACAGCACATGAAGCTATTAAGAGCACTGATTTCAGCAGGCATCGTAGCAGGTGTGGCAGCCTGCGCCACACAGAGTCCACCAGATGGTGGACCAAAGGATGAGGTACCACCAAAACTGATAAGAAGTACACCAAAAGACCAGCAACTAAATGTGGATACCCGCACCATCATACTGGAGTTTGATGAAGAGGTTCAGCAGAATACGCTAAATAAAGAGCTCCTGATCACGCCAAATATCAACAACCCGTACAAGGTGATCACAAACAAAACTACGATGACGCTGGAGTTCGAAAAACCACTGGAGGATAGCACCACTTATACCTTCAACTTCAGGCAAGGTATTACAGACATTACAGAAAAGAACAAGGCGCAAAACCTCCGATTGTCGTTCAGCACAGGCTCGTTCATAGACTCCAGCAGAGTGAGCGGAACTGTAGTAAACCTGCTAAAACAAACACCGGAAAAGGAAGCGCTGGTGTTACTATATAGAGCAGATGATACATTAAGTGTAAGGAAGAACAGGCCGTATTACTTGACAAATACTGATGCACAAGGAAACTTTAGTATGCAGAATGTGAAGGAAGGAAACTACCGCATGTATGCTTTAGTAGACAAGAACAATAACAGCTTTTACGATTCAGAAGAAGAAAGAATAGCTTACATCGCCAAGCCGATCACAGTAACTCCGACCACAGATTCAGTAAGACTACAAACGGTACGCATAGATACAAAGAAGCCTATACTACTTACCCGCGGAAAATTTATTGATAGATTTATCGCCAGCTATAACGAAGGGCTTCAACAATTCACGGCAATGCCAGTAGCCGGAAAGGACACTTTGACGAGCAGAGTATCTGTGGATGGCAAAGCTGTAGAGCTGTTCAAAACAGACAATTTCAACGGTGGAAAAACCATACTAGCAGCTGTTGATTCTTCGGGTAATATCACCTCAGACACACTTGATATTGTGTTTGAGGGTAAGATAGCCAACACAGTAAAAGGTGCTGCGTTAAGAGTTATGAACAATGGCCAAAACGGAGGATATAGGGTAGGACAGGAAGTTGTGGTAGAACTTCAAACACCTGTGAGAATAACGGGCAAAGCACCGTTGAAGCTAATGGCGGACAGTGTGGTGGTGCAGGAGCTACAGTACCCGGAACAAATAAGCTTAGACAGAACAAACACAGAACTACGCTTTAATCTTCCAAACATCAACAACCGCATTAGGCAAGTTAATGTAGTATTAGACACCACTGCCATACAACCACTACAAGGCGAGCCTCTCTCCTTACCACAACTACAAATAGCAGTAGCCGAAGGTAAAGGAACAGGTACATTGAGCGGAAGCATCAACACGACATATCCATCTTATACTTTACAGCTCCTGACAAGCGAATATAAATTAGTAGAAGAACGTAGAGCAGGAAAAAACTACAGGTTTAGGAATATAGCACCAGGCAACTACTACCTGCGTGTACTCATAGACGAGAACAACAATGGCAAATGGGAGAAAGCAGATCCTAATTTTGAGAAGCAGCCTGAGCCAGTTTATCTGTACCCAGAGCTAGTAGAAATTAGAGCGAACTGGGAAGTTGAAAATTTAGATTTGAGTTTCTAAAAAGTACAGCGAACAAAAAAAGGAGAGGTGGCCCCAGGAGTGGTCGGAAGAAATTCCGACCACTTTTTTATGTTTTAAAGAGTTTGTCCAAGTCCCCACCGCACTCTGCCACAATGATGGCAATGGCCAGGTTTCTGACTTCCATAGCAAACCTGCGTTTGGCCGTTTTGTAGCCAATGGCGTTGGCCTGTTTGTAGATAAGCAGCAGCATGGCCACAATCAGGGTCATGTAGAGCATCACCTCTATGCCGTTTTGGTTGAGCGAGACCAAGTGGCTCAGGTTGAGCTCCTGCTTAAAGAAGCGAAAGAACACCTCCATGTCCCACCTGCGCCGGTAGGCCTTGGCTACCTCTTCAGCAGGCATCTGCAGGGCATTGGTCAACAGCCAGTAGCGCTGCTTTGGGTCCTGCTTGCTTTCCACGATGAGGAGGCGGAAATCCTGCTCCAGCAGGCTTTCCCGGTAATGGATGTTTCCTTTCTTGTTGTGGATGGGCTTGCCGCAGTAAAGCCTGACGAGCTGATCGCTCCTCAGCACCCCTTCGCCCAGGTCTGTCTGCTGTCCTGGCTCAAGCAGGTTGGCCTTGCGCTCATACTTGCGGTTTTCCTTCACCCGGCAGACAAAGCGCACCTGCTGCGCCTCAAAGGCCGCCAGGCTTTGGGCCGATTGCAGGCCCCGGTCCAGCACATACAGGTTTTTGTGGCCAGCCTCCTTCCTGGCATGCTGCCAGACCAGGTGGGACAGGGCCACCTCCTCGCTGTTATAGCTGCGCTCGCTGAAGGCCTGGGCGCTGCAGGGCAGCACCCCATCAAAGGCCACGGTGTATTGGACTGCCTTCCTGCCGCTTGCATGCCCTACGCTGCTTTGCAGCCTGCCGGCCGTGTCACTGACAAGGGTGCTGTCCACGCGGACCAACAGGTGCCTTTGCCGCTCACACTCTGAATACAGGCCGGCATACTGCTCATAGATGCATTCATAAATCTGGCTGAAGTAGTGCGCATCTATCCTAGAGAGCCGTTCTGAGATAGAGCTCCGCCGCACGCTCTCCCTGGCATCCAGGCGGAAGAGCTGCTTGAAGAGCGGGTCGTTGAAGGTGTCTTCCAGGCTCCGCTGGCTGAGCCGCTCGTTTTCCAGCATCCCATAGAGCAAGAGGTAGAACATCTTGCGGCCATCGAGTACCTTGGCGTAGCGGTCTACCCTGCTTTGAAGAGCGAGTTGTGCCAGGTATTGCTCGGGGATAAGCTCCAGCAGCTGGCTCACACTCATCTGGTGGTCTTTAAACATGCGCATCATCTTTATCTTTTAGCCTGTAAAGACAACAAACAAGAGAAGCAGAGAGGTCAAGGAAATGAAAAAAAGCCCCTAAATAAAAAATGGTCGGAAGATTAAATCTTCCGACCACTCCTGGTGGCCCCTCTCCTTTTTTGTTTATGGAAACTCCAGCTCACACAGCTTACGACCTTAACATTTGCTTCAAGCAGTTAACACTCATTGAAAAAAGAAAGAAAGGTCTGACAAGAAAAGACAGCTTCAAATCTTAAAACTAAAGACTCAATAACTCTGATGAAATCTGATTAAAAATTCGGAAAAGTATAGCCGATAAGGTGTGAGCAGATTTAGAAAAAGAATCAAAGAAGAAAGAAGGTAATAAAGCCACACCAAGAAAAATCAGCTCCCTCCCATTCACCTCCGTCAGCGTTTGCTACAGTCACTCATCAACCAAAATCATGGCAATAACTTCTACAGTCAATGCATAATAAAGAAGCCTAGCCCGTGAAATAGTAAATGCCGGGGCTTTAGTAAAGCAGAAAAAACTCTAATCAAGAACGACACAAAACTAGTGTACATCCGCTACCCACAAATAGCAAGAGGATCTTTTCTGCAGGCTCTACATCCACAATATTAGAAAGCCTGCACGGTAGTCTTAGCACCCATCGCCTTCAAACACCACATAAAAACGAAGTAAGACTGTAGCGAAAAGTAAACATCAATATCGTGAAAGCACAGTCTTCGATGACCTGTAGCAACTCCAGAAATCTCTGTCTCTATCTCAAAAGCGCTGGCTGCGTAAAAGCGTAGCTATGATACTTGTGTAAGTCTAGCAGCAAAAGTAACAAGTAAAACTAAGGGCTTCATAGGTCACAAAACCTACCGGAAAAAGAGATGCAGGGAAGATAAAAAACAGGCTTGGGAAATTTTTTTTCGTAATCCACAACAATGTGGTAAACCATGTGGAAAAGGGTGGGTAAGCACAGGGATAACTTACACACCCAAAAATTACACACCAAAAAAGGCATTACACAGAGGGTAAAAAGTGGATACTGGTGTATAATTATCCTTACACACAGGGCTTTTCCACGTTTGTGCTTCCCGTGGATAAAGAAATACACATAAAGGGGTAATTAGTGGAAAACACAGCTAAACTTCTGATACAAAAAGAAATAATATTAACATAAAGAAGAGGAGAGTGGTGAAAAACCTTCGGACAGTAAACAAGTTATCAGCAGTACACAAACCTGAGTAAAGTTTTCAACTTATAAACAGCCCTAAAAACAAAAGAAGATTCTTTTTAAGAAATCATTTTATAAAAGTTATTAGGTGTCGTAAAGTGTGGAAAGCTCGGGAAACAGACCTGTGAAGCGCAAAACCGGGCTTACACAAGGCAAGTACACAAGAAGAAAATCTGTATATTTAAAACGCAGAACGAGAAGAGCTCCACCCAACAAAATAAACTATGCTACTGAATATAGATCTCACACTACCCTTTGAGGAGCCGGTGCTAATATTTACACTGGTGCTTCTGGTCATACTGGTTGTGCCATATATCCTCAATAAAGTAAGGGTACCAGGAATAGTGGGGCTGATAGTGGCAGGAGTAATTTTGGGACCAAATGGATTGCACATCCTGAACAGAGATGCCAGTATCGTACTGTTCGGAACAGTAGGTCTGCTGTACATCATGTTCCAGGCAGGACTTGAGATCGACATGATAGATTTCAAGCGGTACAAAATGCGCAGTATCATATTTGGAACATTAACTTTCGCAATACCCATAACGGTAGGTACATTAGTATTTTTATACTTACACGACTACCACATAAAGCCAGCCATACTATTGGCAAGTATGTTTGCTCCACATACGCTGCTAGCTTATCCTATCGTAAGCAGGCTTGGCCTTAGCAAAAACGAAGCAGTGACCTTGACCATAGGAGGGACACTGATAACTGATACTGCTGTACTCTTTGTTCTGGCTATCATCATCAACTCAACACAAGGGGATACTGGTGCAGCCTTCTGGATATTCATGATCGTGGAGATGATCATCTTTGTGGCGCTGGTATTATGGTTGTTCCCGAAGATAGCATCGTACATGTTCAAGCAGCTGGAAGGCGAAAAGGGAGCGCAATACATCTTCGTACTGACAGTAGTTTTTGCTGCAGCATTCCTTTCCGAAGTGGCTGGTATGGAAGCCATAATCGGAGCGTTCCTTGCAGGCTTGGCACTGAATCCACTTATTCCTCATACATCAGCGCTCATGAACAGGATAGAGTTCGTAGGGAATAATATCTTCATTCCGTTCTTCCTGATAAGTACAGGTATGCTGGTTGACCTGAAAGTGCTGTTCACAGACACCAATGCCATACTGATAGCAGGCACCATAGTCATACTAGCACCTCTCACCAAATACGCAGCAGCATACATCACACAAAAGATATTTAAGTTTAGTGTACTGCAGCGAAACCTGATATTTGGACTGAGTAGCGCACATGCCGCAGCTACACTGGCTGTAGTACTGGCTGGCTATGACATAGGCCTTATTGGGGAGAGTGCCCTGAATGGGGCGGTAGTACTCATACTGGTTTCAAGTATGGTAAGCTCTTTCTCTACAGAAAAGGTAGGAAGGACACTGGCTATATTGGAGAGCAGAAGAAAGCCAGACATCAGCCAGAAACCAGACAGGATACTAGTACCTATAGGCAATCCTAAAACTATTGAAAGCCTGATCGACATAGCTATCATGCTGAAGAACCCTGCACATCGGGAGCCAATATATCCATTAGCAGTGGTGATAGATAATGAGCATGCGGAGGAGGAGATATTTAAAAAGAATAAGATGCTGCAGGAGGCCATAACCCATGCCTCCGCCACAGATAATGATGTGCAGCTGGTTTCGAAAATAGATGTGAATGTAGCCAGCGGCATACTCAGAGCAATAAAGGAACTGATGATAACGGAGGTTATATTGGGATGGAACGCCAAAATAACCACGCGCGACAGGATCTTCGGTAGCGTACTTGATAGCATGCTCGACAATACAGACGAGATGATCCTGGTATGCAAGATTATTCAGCCGCTGAATACAACAAACCGGATAGTGGTGATAGTACCTACAAACGCGGAACTTGAAAGAGGCTTTATACGATGGATCAGGAGCGTTAAGCTATTGTCGCAACAACTGGGTGCCCCAGTAGTGTTCCGTGGCCGTAAGCGTACCTTGAACAAGATAAGAGCAGCAGTACAGGAGAGTAAGCCAACCATAGAAGCAGAGTACAGCCCGTACAAAAACCTTAATGAGTTTGCGACCATGAAATCAGAACTGAAAAAAGATGACATGGTGATCGTGATTTCAGCGAGAAAAAGAACTGTGTCTTACAACAGCAACCTGGATTACGTGCCAAGGGTTCTATCCAGAGACTATAAGGACAACAGCTTTATCGTACTATACCCTGAACAGTATCCGGTATACCAATCGGTGCCACTAAAGGGAGTACCAGTTGCACATGGAAGAGAAGGGCAAGAAGGCGAAGTTTAATTACGAGCTCGACTTCGGGAACATAAACTTTAGAGAGCAGCCAAGCTTGTATCGCGTAGGCAAAGGAGAGCAGGGGGTGCTGTTGGTGGAGCCATATAAGTCAGAGATACTGCCGCATTGGCGGTTTAAAACACCGGAAGTAGCCACAGAGTCATCCGAGAAAATCTATAGTTTATTTCTACAGTACCTGGAGCAAAACGACTTTATAGGAGCGGATATGGCCCGCAAATTTCTGCAAATGGGCTATACCCGCAGTAGGAGATACGCAAATCATAAGTCAGGAAAAAAGTATAAAGGACCAGTGCCGGAAGATAAAAAAGGGCAGAGTGGAGCACACGGCAGGCAACAGTTGCCTGTAGATCCTGATCCAGTAAAAGCCGCTTCAGCAGCCATATTCAAGGAAAAGTGGGACTTGGCAAAACAGAACCCAGAGTATATCAGGCAGATGGAGATCTTCGAAAAGAAGTATGAATAGCCAAATCAAAGGAAAAAGTAAAACCTAAGAAAAGGTAAAAAACGTATCTTTGCACATATAAAAAATCACTATTGAACATGATCAATAAAGACATCAGGTTGGGCAAAGGGCTTGGTAAGATCAAGTTTGGCCTGACAATGGACGAGGTAGAGGAACTGATAGGGGAGCCAGAAGAAGTTGAGGAATCTGATGAAGAAGATGAGTTTGAGCACCAAGCCTGGAACTACTGGGAAGAAGGCTACTCTCTATACTTCGACAAAGAAGATGACTACCGCCTTAGCTGCATTGAAACAGCCAACCGCGAAGTGCAGATTTTCGGGGAGCGCGTTTTTGAAATGAGCCGAGAGCAGATCCTGCAGCTTTTCGCTGACCACGACATCTCCAACCCGGAAGAAGAGGAAGCCGAAACAGGCGAGACTCGTATCTCTTTCGAAAAGGAGATGATCGACCTGTACTTCGACGAAGATCAGCTGATCGCAGTTAACTTCGGAGTATTCATTAACGATGACCTGGAAGTAGTTTGGCCTGAGAAATAGGAGCTAGATAAACTATATCTTGAAGTATAAGACCGACCCTGGCTGTAATAAGTCAGGGTTTTTTCTTGTCTAAAAACAAAGCAAGTACTGAAGGGAAAGCTGTGGATAAGAAAACAGTAAAGCCTGCAGGAGTAGTAGAAAGGCCTATATTCGTAAGAATATAAACGAAAAAATACACAATGGAGTGTAACAAAAAAGCCCGACATTTCTGCCGGGCTTTTTTGTTATCAATGTAAAGAGTCTTATTTGAAGAAGAAGTTAATCAGCTCTTCCTGAATAACAGGGTTGATGGCAACAGCCAGTATAATTGAGATGACCAGACCAATTGTAACAGAAAGAATGTCCTTACCAATCAGGTTGAAGGTCTTAGCAAACTTTACAGATGAATCATGGGCGCGTAAGCGCATACCAAGCTCACGACCGGCAAGCAAACCAACAAACACCCATGTAGTACTCATCGGGATGTTGTTTACTTCCTTGAAGTAGTAAAGGATGATAGAGTATACCAAGTCAATGATGGTGGCGCTTCGTACATCACGTACCTCAGACTTCTCGTTGATGATACCTTGTATCTTGTCTCCTTTCTGGTAGAACAAGAAGCCAAGGCCCAGGAAGATAAACAGAGCAAAGGCAGAGAACTCAACTACATCAAGCTGTCGGGGCAGGTACACAGCTACGTTAGCCAAATCCTGCGCCAACCAAGTATGCCACAGGAAGCCACTAATTACCCACTGTGCTACAGTCCAAGCACCATGTGCCTCACCTTTCACCAGCTTCTTGATCACCTTAGTTAGCACCAGGTAAATGATTAAGGCAGCAACAAAAGCAGCAACATAACCCATTAAACTTTTGCTCACCATACTTACGATAGCACCGGAGCTAACTGTAAACACGCTCAAAAGCATGAACGTAGTTGAAACAGGTATGCGCAGGCGTGTTAAAAGCAACAGGATAATAGGAGCTGCAAGCTGCAGGTACACAAAGTTGTCTATCGTCTGGTCGAATCCTTTGGATGCTAAGCGTTGGTAGGTAACATCACCATTAAAAACATACCAGCTGTAGAATACAGTACCCAGGAAGATGGAACCCATAAAGAGCCATTGCCAGTACCATTTTTTATCCTCGTTGGATACGATGAACGTACCAATTGTTTGGATACTATCGTTAGCGATAGCCGAGTAGCCGGCAAAGGCAAAGCCTACCCACATAGCAATAGAAGCATAAGGATAAACCACACCGGCTAGAATAAGAGCAAACGCAATAAAGTAAAGGAATTTTTTCTCCTTGCGGATGACAATATCAAGAGCACTATAGCGCCTTCTGAACTTGTAAGGCTTGATAGGGGCTACATGCTTTTTTCCTTTTTTGACTTTGGCCATTAGTTAAAAATATAGAAAAGTATAAAAAACGGTGCAAAGGTACTTTAAAGCAAAGTTATGATTCTAGGTCTAATGTTAAGAAATTGTTAATACAAACCATGTAATTGCAAGAGCATAGCTGTAGCAACGAAAGCGATGAAAAATTGAAGAACAAAAGGCCTGCTGAAACCTGCAAACATAAAATCTGTACCTGTAGCGTAGCAAAATCAAGCACTAAAAAGCTATATTTGCGACATGGCGACTCAAGAAAAAACACCTGTAGAAAACGCTCAGTTGAAAGACATTATCTCACATGCGAAAGAGTATGGTTTCATATTCCCGTCGAGTGAGATATATGATGGCCTGCAAGCCGTGTACGACTACGGCCAAATGGGCGTGGAGCTGAAAAATAACATCAAGAACCTGTGGTGGAAAAGTATGACACAGCTGAACCAGAACGTAGTAGGTCTGGATGCTGCCATCTTTATGCACCCACTGGTTTGGAAGGCCTCTGGCCACGTGGATAGCTTTAACGATCCGATGATAGATAACAAGGATTCGAAGAAGCGCTACCGTGCCGATGTGATGATAGAAGAAAAAGCTGCTCAGTATGAAAATGAGGGCGACGTAGAAAGAGCGAAAGCTTTAACTGCTGAGATGGGACGCTTATTAGAGGCAGAAGATCTTAATGGCGTGCGTGAGCTGATTATACGTGAAGACATCAAATGCCCTGTATCAGGTACTGCCAACTGGACAGAGGTACGTCAGTTTAACCTGATGTTCTCCACACAGGTTGGTTCTGTGGCTGAAGATGCCAGCACTATTTACCTGCGCCCTGAAACAGCACAGGGTATTTTTGTGAACTTCCTTAATGTGCAAAAGACAGGCCGAATGAAGGTGCCTTTCGGTATTGCACAAATTGGTAAGGCCTTCCGTAACGAGATTGTAGCACGTCAGTTCATCTTCCGTATGCGCGAGTTTGAACAAATGGAGATGCAATTCTTTGTGCGCCCTGGCACTGAAATGGAGTGGTATGAGAAATGGAGAGACACACGCCGCAAGTGGCACGAGGCTATTGGTGTGCCAACCGACAAGCTACGCTTCCACGACCACGATAAGCTGGCGCATTATGCAAATGCTGCCCTTGATATTGAGTTCGAATTCCCGTTTGGTTTCAAAGAGGTAGAAGGCATCCACTCCCGCACTGACTTTGACCTGACGCAGCACCAGGAGCTGAGCCGCAAAAAGCTTCAGTACTTTGATAACGACCTGAACGAGGAGGGCAAGCCGTACGGAAACTATGTTCCTTATGTAATCGAAACATCCGTAGGTGCTGACCGACTGTTCCTGATGGTACTGTGCAGCGCTTATACTGAAGAAGAAATCACAGAAGGAGACAGCACGAAGAGCCGAACTTTCCTGAAGTTGCATCCAGCATTGGCTCCTGTTAAGGCTGCTATACTTCCGCTAACGAAAAAAGACGGCTTGCCAGAGAAAGCTACCGAGATCTTCGATTCTCTGAAGTATGACTTCAACATGATCTACGAAGAGCGCGATAGCATTGGCAAGCGTTATACACGCCAGGACCTGATTGGTACACCATTCTGTATAGCAGTGGACCACCAGACACTGGAAGACAATACTGTTACCGTGCGTGACAGAGATACACGTGAGCAAGTGCGCATGCCAATCAGTGAGCTACATAGTTACATTAACAAAGCAGTTAGCTACAGAAGCATTTTTGAGCAACTAGCATAAGTATAGATATCGAATTAGCAGGAGAGGCAGCTCGGTTTACCCGTGGCTGCCTCTTTTTTTATTCCCTGTAAAAAATGCAGCCTTTCTAACAATCACCTTAAAGCATAAGCTTTTCAGAAGCTAAGTTTTAAACCGGCTTTCTACCGAACAGTTTTTCGTCTCTCAACCATATCAGTTCATACTGATTGTCGGTAGCTACATCAGAAAACCCATAGAAAATTTGAGCAGGCATCGAACTTCTAACATTGCTCTACAGAGTACATCTAGACGGCATTAGGATAACCTATCAACACAGTAGTTTTTGCAGGATTACCAAGCCCCAAGTTTTAGTTTGATATAATAAAAGCCGAAACAGCCTTCTATTATTGACATCTTCAATACACCAAAATGGAGGGAAACTTCTTTAAGTGCATAAATTATGTTAAGTATTATAGCGTAACTTTTGTTGATAAATCACCTCCACCACTTGTGTAAAACAAATGGGCACGGGAAAAGTACAAGATTTAAAAAAGCTAATAATCAGTGCAATTGAGCTGAAGGTAAGCATGATTTGAATATGTTAATGCACAAGAGTTATGGTGGTTTACTAACTTAAACAGGCAGTATGCCAAAACGTACAAAGCCTACTGTAGATTTGCCGTACATACAAGCAGAACCAAACTAGAATAGTCATGTCCAAATCAGATAACAACGAGCATAGTTTGAAAGAAGAGAACCCTTGCTGGAAAGGCTATGAACCAGTAGGCACAAAGGAGAAAGACGGCAAAACAGTGCCTAACTGTGTGCCAAAGAATGATTCCTCCAGTGGTTCCTCCTCATCCTCAAATAAGAAAAGCTAAAAGAAATTAGATACAGCACCTAAAGCCCCGGCTCTGGCTGGGGTTCTTTTGTTTTATACACACTCAATGGAAGGATTACCGGCTGATTACCTGCGGCGTGCGCAAAAAAAACGTACCTTTGCCGAATTGTAGCCGGATCATGTGGAATAAGATTGCCATTTTTATTATAAAGAACAGGCTGAGACTGATAATTCTCTTAGCCGTGCTTACTGCGTTTATGGCTTATAAGGCCAAAGATGCAGAAATGTCTTACGATTTTGCCAACGTCGTTTCAGAAGACGACGTGGACATGCAGTACTTCCAGCGCTTTAAGAAAACCTTTGGCGAAGATGGGAACGTGCTGGTGGTAGGCATGCAGGACAGCAAAGTATACAAGCTTCAGAACTTTAAGGAGCTGAAGACTCTGTCGGAGGAACTAAGCAAAGTAGAGGGGGTGAAGGCCGTGATCTCGTTGCCAAACCTGGTGCAGGTGGTAAAAAACACCGGTGAACGGAAGTTCACCACAGCTGCCATCTTCTCACCAGCTCCAGAAACACAGCCGCAACTTGATAGTATGCTGCAGGTGGTACGCAACCAGGGCTTCTACGATGGGCAGATCATAAACGACAAAACCGGAGCTACATTACTGGCCATAACAGTAGAACCAACTTACCTCAACTCCGCTCGACGTGTAGAGGTGATGGAAAACATCACAGCGCACACAGATGCTTTCTCTAAGAATACAGGCATAAAACTGCACTATGCAGGACTACCATTTGTGCGTGCCGTAATGACAACAAAGGTAGCCGCAGAGATGAAAATGTTCCTGCTGCTGGCTTTGCTTGTAACGGGTGTTACGCTCTTCATATTCTTCCGCTCCTTCTATGCCGTTATCTTTCCGCTTTTAGTAATTAGTGTAGTGGTGGTATGGGTGCTGGGAACGCTCTCGCTACTTGGCTTTAAAATATCCCTGCTAACAGGACTTATACCTGCCATCCTGGTGGTGATTGGTATACCTAACTCTACTTATCTGCTCACGCGTTATCACTACGATTACCGCAAGCACGGCAACAAGATAATGGCCTTAGCCCGCGTGATCAGCAAGATTGGCGTGGTAAACCTTGTAACGAACACCACCACGGCTATCGGTTTTATTGTGTTCACGTTTACGCATGTAGCCATACTGTATGAGTTTGGTGTGGTAGCCGGTATCAACATCTTTGTTACCTTCATCATAAGCCTGGTGCTGATACCTGCGGTGTTCTCTTACCTGCCGCCGCCTAGCCCGCGTCAGCTCCGCCACCTCGATGCAAAGCCGCTAAACAAGCTGCTTGAGTTCTTCGACTACATTGTGCACCGCAAGCGCCACCTGGTATATTTCTTTACGATCTTAGCAGTAGGCGTATCGCTGTTGGGAATTTACAAGGTGAAGACGGTATCCTATATGGTGGATGACCTGCCGGAGGAAAGCAGTGTGAACGCAGATTTGGCTTTCTTCGAGAATCACTTTAATGGAGTAATGCCGCTAGAGGTGATAGTAGATACAGGAGTGAAGCAGGGAGTGATGCGCTTGCCAAACCTGAACAAGCTGAACAGGCTGGAAGATTTCCTACGCACGCAACCTATACTTTCAGCACCCATCTCTGTAGTGGGACTGGTGAAAACTGCTACGCAGGCCTTCTATGGTGGAGATCCTAGTTCTTACCGCCTGCCAGACAACACCGAACGCAACTTCATCTTCAGCTACTTGGCCAAACAGAATGATGGAGCTAACCAGAAGCTGCTTCGGTCTTTTGTAGACAGCACAGGTCAGCGGGCACGTATCTCACTAAAAGTGGCCGATGTGGGTTCTCGACAGCTGGATACACTTATCATCAGTAAGATAAAGCCAGAGCTGCGCGAAATATATGGAGGCGAGGGTGTAACGGAAACTGAAGATGGCAACACTATCACCTTTAAACGCGACGACTCCGGAAGCCAAACCACCGTAAGCCTTACCGGAACAACACTCCTGTTCATCAAAGGAAACGAGTACCTTATCAACAACCTGCGCTCCAGCCTTATACTTGCATTCGTGTTGGTAACAATTGTGATTGCATTGTTGTTTAAGTCAGCAAGGGTAGTGATAATATCACTGATACCGAACATGATACCACTGCTGATTGCAGGTGGCCTGATGGGGTTTTTCAACATCCCGCTAAAGCCGAGCACAGCGCTGATCTTTAGTATAGCCCTGGGTATAGCCATCGATGACTCCATTCACTTTCTGGCTAAGTACAGGAGCGAACTGCTCTCGAATGGCTTTAACGTGAGCCGGGCCATCACCACCAGTTTAACCGAGGCAGGTACCAGTATGGTGTATACTTCAGTTATCCTGTTCTTTGGTTTTGTGATCTTTGCCTTCTCCGAGTTTGGCGGTACGAAAGCACTGGGAGTGCTGATGTCGGTGAGTTTACTGATTGCATTATTCACAAACCTGATTATATTGCCAACTTTGCTGATGAGCTTCGATAGCGGCAAGTTTGAGCGTGATCCTTACGCCCTGATAGAGCACTACGATGAGTTTTACCTGGAGCATGAGGACGAGGAGCTCGACCTGAATCAGCTAAAGTTGAAAGTTGAAGAATTAACTCTTGAGGAAGATAAAAAACCTGTAAACGGTGAAGTACAACGAGTATAAGAATCTGAATTACGCCAAAGTAGGCGAAGATGTGCTTTCCTTTTGGAAGCAGAACAACATCTTTGAGAAATCGGTAGCCACACGTGAGGGCAAAACACCTTTCGTGTTCTACGAAGGCCCACCATCTGCCAACGGTACACCGGGCATTCACCACGTAATGGCCCGTGCTGTAAAAGACATTTTTTGCCGCTATAAAACCCTGAAAGGTTTTCAGGTAAACCGCAAAGGCGGCTGGGACACCCATGGCCTTCCGGTAGAGCTGCAGGTAGAGAAAGAGCTGGGCATTACTAAAGAAGATATCGGTAAGAAGATAACGGTAGAGGAGTATAACCAGCGCTGCCGCGAAACGGTAATGCGTTTCAAGAACCAATGGGATACCCTAACAGAGCAAATGGGCTACTGGGTAGACCTGAACAACCCGTATATCACTTTCGAGAATGAGTACATCGAGTCTTGCTGGGCACTGCTGAAGCGCCTTTACGACAAGGGGTATTTATATAAAGGCTATACAATACAACCTTTCTCTCCTGCTGCAGGTACAGGCCTTAGCTCACACGAGCTGAACCAGCCAGGCTGCTACAAAATGGTGAAAGATACTACCATTGTGGCGCAGTTCGAGGTGAAGAAGATTACCCGTAACATGTTCCTGTTCGAAGACGAAGAGGAGAATGTATACTTCTTGGCTTGGACAACGACGCCTTGGACACTGCCTGCCAACACAGGACTTGCCGTAGGTAAGAACATAAAGTATGTGAAGGTGAAATCCTTCAACCCATATACGTACGAGCCGATCTCAGTTATACTTGCTAAGGATCTGGTGAGTCGCTATTTCAACCCGAAAGCTGCTGACTTGGCGCTGGCTGATTACAAGGCAGGCGATAAGCTGGTTCCTTATAAAGTGGTAGAGGAGTTTACTGGTACTGACCTGAATGGCGTGGAGTATCACCAGCTGATGCCATACGTGCAGCCAGACAAGCCAGCTTTCCGTGTGATCATCGGTGATTATGTAACTACAGAGGATGGTACTGGTATCGTGCATATTTCGCCAACCTTTGGTGCAGATGACGCCCGTGTAGCCGCTCAAAATGATATCCCGGCACTGCTGGTAATGGACGAGAATGGTAAGCCATCTCCGATCGTAGACAGACAAGGTAGATTTGTGAAGGAGATCACCGACTTTGCTGGCATGTATGTAAAGAACTATGCCAAGGAAGACGAGTCTGCTGCCGAGTACAAGCCTACTGATGTAAAGATCGCCATCAAGCTAAAAGAAGAAGGCAAGGCATTCAAAGTAGAGAAGTACGAGCACACTTATCCGCATTGTTGGAGAACAGATATGCCGGTGCTGTACTACCCGCTGGATAGCTGGTTCATCAAAACCACAGCTGTTAAAGACCGCCTGATCGAGCTGAACAAAACCATCAACTGGAAACCAGAGTCAACTGGTACAGGTCGTTTTGGTAACTGGCTGGAGAACCTGGTGGACTGGAACCTGTCACGCTCCCGTTACTGGGGCACCCCACTGCCTATCTGGAGAACTGAAGACGGCGAGGAAGAAATCTGCATCGGCTCTATCGCGCAGCTGAACGACGAGATTGCCAGAGCGGTGGACGCTGGTTTGATGGATACTTCTGTAGAGGTGAAAGACCTGCACCGCCCGTATGTGGACAACATCGTGCTGGTAAGCAAGTCTGGAAAGCCAATGTACAGAGAGACAGACCTTATCGACGTGTGGTTTGACTCTGGTGCTATGCCTTATGCACAATGGCACTACCCATTGGAGAACGAGAATATCTTTGATAAAAACTTTCCAGCAGATTTTATTGCTGAAGGTGTTGACCAAACACGCGGCTGGTTCTTTACGCTACACGCATTGGCTGTAATGCTGGAGGATAACGTGGCTTACAAAAACGTAATCGCCAACGGTCTGGTGCTGGATAAGAACGGCAATAAGATGAGCAAGCGCCTAGGCAATGCCATAGATCCGTTCGAGATGATTGGTAACTATGGCCCGGATGCCGTGCGCTGGTATATGATCTCCAATGCGCCACCGTGGGACAACCTGAAGTTTAACCCGGATGGCGTGGTAGAGACGCAGCGCCGTTTCTTTGGCACACTGCAGAACACATACTCGTTCTTCGCACTCTATGCTAACCTTGACAACTTTACGTACTCAGAGGCTGATGTGCCAATGGCGCAACGTACCGAGTCAGACCGCTGGATCATCTCAAAGCTGAACACGCTGGTGCAGGACGTAGATACGTACTACGAAGACTACGATCCAACCCGTGCTGCCCGTGCCATCCAGGATTTTGTGGTGGACGACCTGAGTAATTGGTACGTGCGCCTGAACCGTAAGCGTTTCTGGAAAGGTGAGTATAACACAGATAAGATTGCCGCTTACCAGACATTGTATACTTGCTTGGAGACAATTGCTGTTCTGGCTGCTCCGGTGGCACCGTTCTATACAGAGCAATTGTACCGCGACCTGAACAACGTAAGCAACAAGCATACAGTAGAGTCGGTACACTTAGCATATTATCCGGAGGTAAATCAAGAGAATATCGATACGGATCTGGAGGAGCGCATGCAACTGGCGCAAACTGTTTCTTCTTTGGTGCACTCGCTGCGTAAGAAAGAAATGATTAAAGTACGCCAGCCACTGCAGCGTATCCTGATACCGGTACTGAACTCGAAAATGAAGCAGCAGATTGAGGCTGTGGCTGATTTGATCCTGAGTGAGGTGAACGTGAAGGCTATCGAATACATCGATGATACTTCTGGCATCCTGGTGAAGAAGATTAAGCCTAACTTCAAAAAGTTAGGTCAGGTGTTCGGTCCAAAGATGAAGCTGGTAGCAGCTGCTGTACAGCAAATGGATCAGGCAGATATCGCTACACTGGAGCGCGAAGGTGGCTTTAAGATCATGCTTTCAGAGGATGAGTCAGCAGTACTGACGCCGGACGATGTGGAGATCTCTTCTGAGGACATCCCGGGTTGGCTGGTAGCCAGCGAAGGCAGATTAACTGTAGCCTTGGATATTACCATCACAGAGGAGCTGAAGCAGGAGGGTATTGCCCGCGACCTGGTAAATCGTATCCAGAACTTGCGTAAGGACTCTAACCTAGAGGTTCAGGACAAGATCCACATCGCCATGCAGCAATCAGTGCCAGAGGTAAACGAGGCTGTTAAAAACTACAGCGACTATATATGTGCTGAAACACAAGCCCTGACGCTGGACCTGGTAGTGGAGCTGGCAAGCGCCACCATACTGGATATTGATGATTACAAGGTGTCAATCCAAATTCAGACAGAAGAAAGAGCGACTATCTAAATCAACAGAGCACCAGGAAACTAAAAGGTATTCTGGTGCTCTTATATTTTCAAGAAGTCTGTTATGGCGGCCAACATTGTAAAGTGCCAGCTGCTTAAATTTTAGATATGAAATACGGAAAATACTACCTGGCTGCTCTTGCCGTGATTCTTGTAGATCAGGCTGTAAAGCTGATCGTGCATTACAACATGGAAATGGGAATGCCAGGGGAGATTCATCTAATTGGCGATTGGCTGAAACTGCATTACACTCTTAACCCTGGGATGGCCTTTGGTGTGGAGCTAGGCTCTGAGTATGGCAAGCTTATACTTACGCTGTTCCGCTTGGTAGCCATGTTTGGTATTGGCTATTACCTGTATTACCTCGTTAAGAATAAGGCTCCTAAAGGTCTTATCTGGTGCATCTCGCTGATACTTGGCGGCGCTATAGGTAACCTGATAGACAGTACCTTTTACGGTGTATGGTTTGACAACGCTCCCTATGGCTCTTCTACACCATGGTTTCATGGGCAGGTAATAGATATGTTCTATGTGGACATATGGGAAGGTATCGTGCCGAACTGGGTTCCGATTCTTGGTGGTAAACCAATGTCGCTGTGGCCTATCTTCAATGTAGCCGACTCTGCCATCTTTGTAGGTGTATTGCTGATCCTTTTCAACCAGAAGCGCTTCTTCGGAGAGCACCATGAAGAGCAAAAGCAAAAGCCAGTAGAGCAGCAAGGGCTGTAATCATAAGTATAAATTCAAAACAAAAAGGCTGCTCCTGAATTGGAGCAGCCTTTTTGTTTTGAATACAATGTGGGTTACTACGAAGCTATACTACTTCATACTCCAGACGGTCGGAGGAGCTGTGTATGCCACGAGAATTATAAAACTCCTCTCTCTTTCAGCGCTTCCTTCAGCGCTTCGGGCGAAGTAAAATGAATAGAATCTATTCCAAGTTGTTCTGCCGCTTTTACGTTCCGCAGGTTATCATCTATAAAAACAGCTTCGGAAGGATGCACATCATACCTGCTTAGTAACGTGTGGTAGAAACTGCTAAATGGCTTCCTGTCTTTTTCGGTGCCTGATACTACTATTCCATCGAACCAGTTCAGGAAATCAAACTGTTCCTGTGCAATCGGGAAAGTTTCTGCAGACCAGTTTGTGAGGGCGTAGAGGTTGTACTTGCCGCTTTCTTTTAACTCCCGCAAAATATCGACAGTACCCTCTATGGCTCCTCCCAACATTTCATGCCAGCGGCCATAAAAAGCCTCTATTCTTTCCTGGTGCTCCGGATGCCTTGCTACCAGTAGTTCTGTGGCCTCCTGTAACGGACGTCCGGCATCCTGCTCCTCATTCCATTCCGGGGTGCAAATGTTCTCCAGGAAGTGCAGCATTTCTTCTTCTTCATCGAAGATCTTTCGGTACAGGTAGTGCGGGTTCCAATCAATCAGCACAGCACCCAAGTCGAAAATGATGAATTTAATCATAGCTTAAATAAGAGGTGTTTTTCTAAGTTATGTGGTTTGGATATGTATTTCAAAATGTTTATTCTAAAAACGTAACTGGTACAAAAGCCTTGTAACTAAAAAGCTTTATTTTCACCAAAGAACAAACCCACTCTTGCGTTGACTTTACTAAAACCCATACTTCAGGTAATAAACCTAAACTCTGTTTTCTCAACACTCCATAGCATCACAAAAGCTGTAGACAAGGTAAGCTTTGAAGTCTACGCTGGCGAAACAGTTGCCATAGTAGGAGAGTCCGGCTCCGGAAAGTCTGTAACGGCACTATCTCTAATGCGGTTGCTCGATACAACCCCAGGACAAATCGCAACAGGGCAGGTGGTGTTCCAGTCAAAAAAGTATGGAGAAGTAGACTTATTGCAGCTGCCGGAGAAGCAAATGCAGCACATCCGTGGCAACGAGATCAGCATGGTTTTTCAGGAACCTATGTCCTCACTTAACCCCGTTTACACCTGTGGAAAACAAGTGACAGAGGCATTGCTGATACATAATACTCTAACAAAAAAACAGGCCAAAGAACGAACTATACAGCTTTTTGAAAAGGCAAGGCTGTCACATCCTGAAAGAATTTTTGATGCTTATCCACATGAAGTTTCAGGAGGGCAGAAGCAGCGCGTTATGATTGCTATGGCCTTGGCCTGCGAGCCAAGTATACTTATTGCCGATGAGCCTACTACGGCTTTGGATGTAACGGTGCAGGCACGCGTGCTGCGGCTGGTAGACGAGCTGCGGATAAAGGAGAATACGGCAGTGCTCTTCATTACCCACGATCTAGGCGTGGTAGCCGAGATAGCTGACCGCATCCTAGTGATGTATAAAGGAAAGATAGTGGAGCAAGGTAAGGTGATAGATATCTTTACCAATCCGCAGCACCCCTATACCAAGGGTTTGCTAGCCTGCCGCCCAAAGCTTACAGCGAAGAAGCAGACTATACTTCCTACTGTATCTGACTTTATGTTTGAGGATGAGCAAGGAAACATACTCGAGAGAAAGGCGCAGATACTGGAGCCCTCGCTGGAGGATGTAGTAAGTAATTATGTAGGTACTGTTCGTAATATAAAACACCAACAGGAAAACAAGCAGAAGCCTTTGCTGCTACAAGTTGAAAACTTGAAGGTACACTTTCCGATAAAGAAAGGATTCTTTGGCCGCACTACTGGTTTAGTTAAGGCTGTAGATGACGTAAGCTTTGAGGTAAGGCCAGGCGAAACGATAGGTTTGGTAGGTGAGTCTGGCTGTGGCAAAACAACCTTAGGGCGTGCGCTGTTGCGGCTAATAGAACCAACGGAAGGAAGCATAACTTTTGATGGACAGAATGTAGTGCAATTAACCCCTGAAGAATTGCGCAATAGCCGTCGCAATATTCAGATGATCTTCCAGGATCATTATACGTCGCTTAACCCAATGCATACTGTAAGTGAGGTTATTGTGGAGCCAATGCAAGTGCATAACTTCTACAGTTCCGATAAAGAACGACATGGAAAATCTTTGGAACTGATTGAGAAAGTGGGGCTTACGAAAGATTATTTGCATCGTTATCCACATGAGCTGTCAGGCGGGCAGCGGCAGCGTGTAAGTATAGCCCGGGCGTTAGCCCTGCGGCCCAAATGTATCATATGCGATGAGTCTGTGTCAGCGTTGGATGTATCGGTGCAGGCGCAGGTGCTTAACCTGCTTAACAGGCTAAAGCAGGAGTTTCATATCACCTACATCTTTATTACCCACGATCTTTCTGTAGCAAAATATATGTCGGACCGTATACTTGTAATGAATAGGGGTAAGATCGTTGAGACTGGTACACCAGAGCAGATTTTCCGTCAACCGCAAGAGGAGTATACGCGTAATCTAATCAGTGCAATCCCGAAGGGCGAGCCGGAAGACATTATAACCGCACAACAAAAGCGCAAGGCCATCAAGGCAGGGTTAGAATAAGACAGCTTCCTCAGCTGTGGCCCGGGCAGAATCAATCTAAAGATTTGTAAAGTATGCAGCAAACGCACCATGAATCCGACTGGGAATTCCATTTCAGAAGCATAGACAATAAGCCTGGCTCCATAGCGGTAGATCTAGGCTTGGCTAAAGTTGCCCCGCTGTCCGAACAGCCAAATCTTGTACAGGTGTCGGTTAAAATGGTTGATCCTCGTCCGGATGGGCTGTCGTCGTTGCAGGAAACAATTGTGCTGCAGAGCCTGGAAGATGACCTGGAAGAGGTTTTAAGAACAACCTGTCAGGCTACCTATGCAGGGCGCTTAACATCTAACGGGCATCGCAAAATCTACTTCTATATGGGCGAGCCTAACGGCTATGCGGAGTCTGTTCAGCGTGTTATGCAGAATTACAACGGACATGCCTATACCCTTAAGCTGGTAAAGGATAAAGACTGGAGCCGGTACTTTAACTTTTTATACCCAGAACCGGAGCAGTTACAAAGTATACAAAACCGCAAAGTGTTGGAAGAGTTGGAGAAGAACGGCGATGACTTGAGCAAAGAGCGGCAGGTGGACCACTGGGTGTACTTTAAAACAGAGGCTGATAGAACTGCATTTGTGGAGAGTATAGCCAACGAGAATTACACCGTTATCACCAGCGATTACCTGGAAGCATCAGAAGACTACCCATTCCGCCTGCATATTAGCCGCACCGATAAGCTGGACCAGTTAAATATAGACAGAACAGTACTCCACCTGCGACGCCTGGCCCTTAAGCACCATGGCGATTACGATGGCTGGGAAACCTCCCTGGAAGTATAATAACCGCACCTATCTACCCTCTCCATTGCTCAAATCCCTCTTATATAGAAAATTCTCTATAAATTGAACTCGAATTACAAGATACTTTAGCCAAAGAGCGCTTAGTGGCGTATAGTAAAACTAAATTATTTGTGCTAAAGATTGTAAATGGTTGTGGCAGCTGATTTAGCTGCCCCCATAGCGACGAAGATACATGAGAAGTAAAAGAGACAAAAAAGGCGGCAGAGATTCTGAGAGCCGCAACGACAAAGGCCAGTCCCGCAGAAGAGGAGGCGAATCATCAAACCGCAAAGAGTCCGCAAGAGAGGCTTATGCCAGAAGAGAACCCTCTAACCGAAAAGGGGCTCCAAAATCGGCTAAAGCTATAGTACTGGAAGTGTTCTCCAACAGTCCCGACACTGTTTTTACAATGCGACAGGTTACGCGCCGCCTAGGTGTGACAGACAAGCATGGCCGTGAGCAGGTGCAGAAGCTGGTAAAGACACTGGTGCAGGAAAACAAACTGCTGGCCGTGGACGACGACAAGTACATGATGAACCTGAAGGTCGAAATCGTGACAGGTCGTGTGGACTTGGCTAACAGCAAATATGCCTACATCGTGTCGGAAGACCGGGAGGAAGACATCCGTGTGTTTACAGAGCACCTACAGTATGCCTTAGATGGCGACTTGGTTAAAGTAGAAGTGCTGCCATCGGTAAGAGGTGGCCGCCAGGAGGGAGTGGTAGTAGAGGTACTGCAGCGCTCTCGTACAGAGCTGGTAGGTATCATGGAGCTATCCAAGAACTTTGGCTTTGTTGTGCCAGACTTCAAAAGGGTATACTTTGACATATTTGTAGGCGAGCGGCATCTGAATGAGGCGGAAAGCGGAGATAAAGTGCTGGTACGCGTTATTGAGTGGCCAGACAAGCCAGGAAAGAACCCAACGGGTGAAGTGATTCGTGTTTTTGGTCCGGCCGGTGAGCATGAGGCTGAAATACACTCTATCATGGCTGAGTTTGGCCTGCCATTCGAGTTTCCGGAGGCAGTAGAGGAAGAGGCTGAGACAATCTCTGATAAAATACCAACCGGTGAAATTGCCAAGCGCCGCGATTTCCGCGATGTTGCCACTTTCACCATAGACCCTGCCGATGCCAAAGACTTCGACGATGCACTATCTATACAAAAGCTGGAGAACGGAAACTGGGAGATAGGCGTGCACATTGCCGATGTAACGCATTACGTGCACCCAAGAAGCGTGCTGGAGAAAGAAGCCTACCACAGGGCAACATCAGTATACTTGGTAGATAGAACCATCCCAATGCTGCCGGAGCGCCTTTCCAATGGCCTTTGCTCCCTCAGGCCAAATGAAGAGAAGCTAACATTCTCTGTTGTGTTTGAGCTGGACGAAAACGGCAAACTTTACGACACCTGGTACGGCCGCACCATTATTTACTCCGACCGCCGCTTTAGTTACGAGGAGGCACAGGAACGTATCGAAACCGGCGAGGGCGACTTTGCCGAGGAAATCAATATCCTGAACAGTATTGCCAAAAAACTGCAGGCGAAGCGCTTTAAAAATGGAGCTATCTCTTTCGAAACTGTAGAGGTGAAGTTTAAGCTAGACGAGAACGGCAAGCCACTATCGGTGTATGTAAAAGAACGCAAGGATGCACATAAGCTGATTGAGGAGTTCATGCTATTGGCTAATAAGTGTGTAGCTGAGTATGTGTATGGCCTGGGCAAAGGCAAGAAGCGCCCTACCATGGTCTACCGTACCCACGGCCAACCTGACCCGGACAAGCTGAGTACCTTCTCGCTGTTTGCCCGCAAGTTTGGTTATAAAGTAGACGTAGACGCCGATATTTCAGAAGAGCTGAACCACCTGACAGCCGAGATTGAAGGTAAGCCGGAGCAAAGCGTGCTGCAGAACCTCGCAATCCGTACCATGGCCAAGGCCAAGTATAGCACCGAACCAGAGGGCCATTTTGGTTTGGCTTTTGACCACTACTCACACTTCACCTCGCCTATTCGCCGTTACCCGGATATGATGGCACACCGCCTGCTGCAACATTACCTGGATGGCGGCAATTCTGAGGACAAAGATGAGTATGAGGAGCGCTGCAAGCATTCTTCGGAGATGGAGAAACGCGCTGCCGACGCAGAACGAGCCTCTATCAAGTATAAGCAGGTAGAATTTATGAAAGATACCATCGGGAATCAGTATAAAGGTATTGTTTCCGGTGTCACAGAATGGGGTATCTTTGTGGAGATCGAAGAGAACAAGTGCGAAGGCATGGTACGCCTGGCTGACCTCAACGACGATTATTACGAACTGGATGCTGATAACTACCGCATCATCGGTCGCCAAACCAAGCGTATTATTTCGTTCGGAGATGAGGTACTGGTAGAGGTGAAAAGTGCCAACCTTGCCGATCGCACCATCGATCTGGACCTAATCGAGACACTAAAACAACATTAAGTATCCTGTGGATATCACCACCCTTTCCGAAAAGTTAAACCATACTTTGTCCGCGCTCCGCTACGGTGAAAAGCCAAAGGAGCTTTACGAACCAATTAGGTATATAATGGCGTTGGGCGGCAAAAGAATTCGCCCATTGCTGGTGCTGCTGAGCGCAAAAATGTTTGATGAGGATGTGGAGAAAGCTCTTTTGCCCGCTGCGGCAGTGGAGGTTTTCCACAACTTCACGCTCATGCACGACGACATTATGGACAAGGCCCCACTGCGACGTGGGCAGCAAACTGTGCACGAAAAGTGGGATGCCAACACGGCTATACTTAGCGGCGATGTGATGCTGGTGCGGGCTTATGAGCTTTTATTAGGGGTGGAGCAAGATAAGCTGGCGCTGGTACTAAGGTTATTCAGCCGCACGGCAGCCGAAGTATGCGAAGGACAACAGCTGGACATGAACTTTGAGCGACGTGAGCAGGTAAGTATCCACGAGTACATCCACATGATCACGCTGAAAACAGCCGTGCTGCTGGGCTTTAGTCTGGAGCTGGGTGCCATACTTCAGGGAGCGCCAAAATCCGACGCAGAGCACCTGAAGGCCTTTGGCGACAACGTAGGTATAGCTTTCCAGCTACGCGATGATTTGCTGGATGTGTATGGCGACAAAGACAAGTTTGGCAAGCAGGTAGGTGGCGACATCCTGTCGGATAAGAAAACCTTCCTGATGCTGACAGCGCTGGAGCAGGCAAACGAGCAGCAGCGGCAAACCATCATTAGCTGGCGCGATAAAACCGATGAAAGTATAGCCGAGGACAAGGTAAAGGCCGTGACAGAGGTATACGACCAGCTTAACATCCGCCACCAAACAGAGCAGCAAATCGACCTGTACTTCCAGAAAGCTATACATCACTTAGATGCCATCCAGCTGCCAAAGGAGCGTAAGAGCACTATCCGTGGCCTTGCCCTGCAGCTTATGGAGCGTGATAGTTAACAATTAAAAAAAACTTTGTTAAGGAAGGCTGTGTTTTGCGGCCAAACCACAGCCTTCCTTAAAATAAGAGAGTGCCGGTGCGCAGCTCTTCAATGTCTTCCAGGCGCAGCTGGCTGAAGTCTTCCGTAACTAGGTCGGCCAGGGAAAGGTCCTGGTTCCCAGAGTTAGCCGATTTGTAGCCGATACACTTCATGCCAGCGGCTTTGGCGCCCTTAACGCCGTTGCTGCTGTCTTCTATCACGATAAAGTTAGCCGCTGGTATTTGGTAACGTTGTGCCACCTCCAGAAATATATCCGGAGCTGGTTTCCCATCGCGCACGTCCTCACTGCTTACAACAAAATCAAAGTAATGCCTGAACTCCAGTTTCTCCAGGATCAGGTCAATGATGTTGTGGGGAGAGGAGGAAGCCACAGAGAGTTTGTAACCGTTTTCCTTTAAAGTGGCCAGCAGCTCGTCCACTGCCGGGATGCACTGGATTTGGCGGGCCTGTAGTTCCCTATGTTTTACCTCCTTTTCAAGCCGGAAAAGCTCTTCTACCGTATGTGGGAGGTCAAACTCCCGTATCAAGGTTTCCCATACTCGTTTGGGGGCCATGCCCACAAAGCTGTGGTGCAGGGTGGTAGGCACCTGTATGTTTAACTGGCTGAACAGAAGCTTCTCCAGCTCTATGTGGATAGGCTCACTGTCCACTAGCACGCCGTCCATATCGAAGATCACGAATTTTTCCATGGGGTGTTGCTGTCGATCAAATAAATATGTGTTGGAGGGAAGATATGCAAAATCTGTAGGAATACCTTTTTAAAACTTGCAAGGGCCGCGTAGCGGAGGCGGTAAAGTATAAACGAGCATAAACCGTGAACATTTAGTGAGGGCATACGACTTTGTCTTTTATCTTTGTTCATAATCATTTCGTTACTCTTTCAAAAACAGAGCATGAGCGTTACCGTTATATTAATCATTATTACAGTTGGCATTTCGCTGTACGCCTGGCAAAACCAGGACCTGATGCATAAGTGGATCTTTCAGCCATACGCCGTACAGCGCGACAACTCCTGGTATCGCTTTCTTACATCTGGTTTCCTGCACGCTGACTTCACACACCTGTTGTTTAACATGTTCACGCTGTTCTTCTTTGGCGATGTGGTGGAGTATGTGTTTACATCTGCTTACGGACCTATTACTGGCATACTTTTATACCTGCTCGTGTACTTAGGTGGCATTATCGTATCAGATATCCCTACTTATTTCAAGCACCGCAATGATCCTCCGTACCGGGCATTGGGTGCCTCAGGTGGGGTAGCAAGCATTGTTTTTGCCAGCATACTTTTCTTTCCTACACTGGATATCTGTCTCTTTGCCTTTCTGTGTTTACCGGGCTTCATCTTCGGTATCCTGTACATGATGTACTCGTATTTCTCGGGCAAGCGTATGGGAGATAACATAAACCACGATGCCCACTTGTATGGTGCCTTGTATGGCTTTTTGCTGAGCTTGTTGTTAGTGCCTAGCGCACTGCCTAACTTCTTCAACCAGATAGCTAACTGGCGTATGTTCTGATTCGCAGGATTGTACTCTTATCATTAGGTAAACACGCTAAGTCCTCAGCTTTTATAGGGTGAACTACGTATAAAGTAGCAGTAAACACTCTATATACATGAGGCTGCTGCATAAGTACACCCACACAAAGTTGCTCCTGATTGCACTGTTTCTGCTGTGTTGGCAGGCAGGGCAAGCGCAGGAGAATGCCTCTATGATGGAGTATGTTATAAAGGAGCGTCCTGTGCTGGCGGGATTACTTACAAAAGCTGGTTTTGCTCCTATTCTATCTGTAGATACGCCTGTAACGCTGTTAGCTCCGCCAGAGGCTGCTTTGCAAAGTATAGCAACCGAGTCCCCCGAGCGTCTGAAGGCTATTCTCTCTAATCACATTCTTAAGGGAGCGCATCAGGAGAAGGATCTGAAAGACGGAGAAACCATAACCTCCATTTGTGGTACTAGCCTTACTATTTACAGAAAGAGTGGAAAGACTTTGGTGAATGGCATTGCCATACAGCGAGCCAACCTACAGGTTAAGAACGGAGTTGTGCATGAGCTTGCCAGCTTGTTGGAAGGGTAACATTTAGATTAAGTAGGTGCTTGCCTTATCTAGAAAAATACAATTGCCGATAGGCGTACTGTAAGGAAACAAAAGCTTTATATAGACATATTTCAGTTTTTACTTTTAAAAGTATAAGTAAAAAGGTGCTGTTCCTTCGTAAGTAAGGAGTAGCACCTATGTACAGCACTGAAAAAGATACTACTCAAGAACAAACTGGAACACTGGTTGCCCAAAACCAGTGCTATAAGATACTGTACGCGCCTCACCAAAACAGACTGTATCTAAGCATTCATGGGTTTTGGAAAAATAAAAACGCTGTACCCGAATACCTCCCTGACCTGAAAAGGGCGCTGCTGTTGGTAAAGCCTGATTTTACACTGCTCCTGGATACCCGCACCATGATAACGCATCCTCAAGCAGTTATGAGCCTACATGTAGAAGCACAAACGCTACTCAGGGAAGCTGGCATGAAAAAAGCGGCCTGTGTAGATCCTGCCGACAGGATTGCTACCCTACAGTTAGAAGACACCTTCAGCCAGAGCCGTTTTTCCTCAAGGCACTTTACATCCTATGCCGAAGCGGAGGCTTGGTTAAACGAATAACATTCTGTAAAAGCCACTTTATCAGGCGTGTAAACAGCTTGCATGCTGTAACCGTATGCCCTCGATTTGAGTTATAGTACCCAAAAAACTCTCTTGTCTGTGGCTATCCCATGTTTTTGATGGATACTGGCGCAGGTTAATCTATCTGCAGCACCATTGTATATGACCGTTGAGATCGGAATTGTGCTAGGAATCATTCTGCTGGCGGTTATACTTTTTGTAACCGAGCGCCTCTCCATTGATACGGTTGCTATCCTGACAATGGTGCTTTTTATGGCGACGGGTATCCTTACACCGGCTGAGGGCTTTGCCGGTTTTAGCAATCCAGCCACCATTACTGTTGCCTCCATGTTCATCATAAGCTCGGCAATCTTTAAGTCGGGCGCACTAAGCAATGTTGGCTTATGCCTCACGCGTATAGGCAGAAAGAGTTATTTGCTGTGCCTGCTTCTGCTAATGCTAATTGCCGGCTCCCTCTCTGCCTTCATCAACGATACAGCTGTTGTGGCGCTACTTATGCCTGTTGTTATACAGGTAAGTAAAGATATTCGCGTAAGCCCGTCTAAGCTGCTTATTCCGCTAAGCTTTGGCTCTTTAATGGGGGGCGTATGTACACTTATAGGCACTTCTACTAATATCTTGGTAAGCGGTATTGCAGAAGCTCAGGGGCTGGAGCCGCTTCAGATGTTTGAGTTCCTGCCGGCCGGGATATGGTTTTTAGTGGCAGGTATACTTTACATGTTCTTCATAGGGCGCTACCTTTTGCCCGACCGAAAGCTTGCAGAAAACCTTTCGGAGGAGTTTGGGCTTGGAAACTACATCACAGAAATCGTGTTATTGCCGGGGTCCCCATCGGTAGGGGTGCCGTTGCAGCAATCAAATCTAGTGCGGGACCTGGATATTGAAGTGATGCAGGTGACCCGCGATAAGGAGAGGCTGCAGGTGTTCCCCTCGCTTATACTTCGGGCCAACGATGTGTTAAAGGTGCTGATTGGTGTTGAGAAACTGAAAAAGTTAAAACAGGACCAGGGAGTAAAGTTAAAGTCGGAGCGAAAGTTTCGGGATGAGGACGTGGGTATGTATGATAGCATGCTTTATGAGGCCATTGTTACCCCAAACTCCTACATGGAGGGTAAATCTCTGAAAGAGCTGAACTTTCGGGCGTATAATTATGGCGCCTCTGTACTGGCAATTCGCCACCGCGATGAGATTGTGCATGAGAAGCTGGCCCACGTAAAGCTGTCGGCAGGAGATGTGCTGCTGATCACCGCCAACAGCGACCAAGCAGAGAAGCTGCGCCAAAACGACGATATCCTTATCATTTCTCAGACCGTCCGGAGTGAGTTCAAGTATGGTAAAATAGTGCCTGTAATGCTGATAAGCATAGGTGTGGTACTGGCAGCAGCTACTGGGTTGGTTCCTATTGTGCTCAGCGCTATGGTTGGAGTGGTAGCAATGGTCATATTTAAGTGCATCCGATTAGATGAAGCATATGATGCCATTGACTGGAAGGTGATTTTTATGCTGGGAGGGGTGCTATCGATGGGTGCTGCGCTGGAAAAGACAGGAGCAGCCAAGTTACTTGCCGATTATCTTATAATCGGGGTAGGGCAGTATGGGCCTCATGCGCTGCTGTCGGTGTTCTTCTTTACTACCTTCATGACGACCAACTTTATGTCTAACAACGCCACGGCGGCTTTGTTGGCACCCATTGCTATTGTTACAGCACAGGAGCTGGGCGTGAGCGAACGCCCGTTTCTGATGGCTGTAGCCTATGCGGCTTCTCTCAGTTTTATGACTCCTATGGGCTACCAAACCAATACCATGATCTACGGTCCTGGCAACTACCGCTTCTCAGATTACCTTAAAGTAGGTACGCCCCTAAACTTGCTCTTCTGGATTTTGGCATCTCTTATTATTCCGTTTTTCTTTCCGCTGTAGCAGAAGACGTTCCACGTGGATTGTTGCTACATTGTAGGTAATTACAACTCCTGTTTCTCATGAGGATTTTCAAAGCAAAAGGTGCTGGTAAGTAAGGGTACACCTATGGTTTTGGCTTTATGTTTCTGGTTATTGGCAGCAGCAGCTTTGCAAGCTCAAAGCACGGATAAGCAGGTGGCACACCAGCAATTGGTATGGTTGGGGTATCACAACACGCTTGAGCTAAGCAAAAGATGGTCGGTAAACTCAGAGGTAGAGGAAAGGAGGTTTCTGAATCCGGATAAACAGCATCAGTTTCTCGTGAGGAGCCAGCTGCGCTATAGTTTGGGGAGTAACTGGGATGTCTCCGCTGGCTTTGCATACTTCCTCCAGAATACGCAAGATCCAAGGTCATCAGAAACATTAGTGGTGCCAGAGCTACGGCCACATGTACAGCTGGACTACAGGCAAGGTATAAACAAGCTTACGGTGACGCACCGCTATAGGGCTGAACGACGGTTTTTCAGGAACACAGCAAACGGAGTGTTGGCCGGATGGTTACAATGCTAACTTCAGGTTCAGATACAGAATAGGACTGGAGTATCCTTTGCTTCAGGTAAGGCAGCAGCCGCTAAAAATCAGAGCTAGTGACGAGATTATATTCAACGCTGGCAAAAGGATAACGAACAATCGGTTTGACCAGAATAGGATTTACGTGGGGCTAAACTACCCGGTGCATAAGAGTATAATACTGGAGGCAGGCTACCTGAAGTGGTTTCAGCAGCGCGCCTCCGGAAACCAATTCTACAGCAGAGACATCGTACGTGTAGTCATAACCCATAAAATCAACTTGAAGAGGAAAGAGGCAGATCCGGCAGAATAAAGCAGTTGTTTCGAAGATTTACAAGTAGCCCCTTGCCTGCAGCAGAAACAGCTCCGCATACTTGCCATTCTGCGCCAGCAGCTCCTCGTGCGACCCGAGTTCTTTCAGCTGACCTTGCTCCAGGAACAGGATTCTGTCAGCCATGCGAACAGTGGAGAAGCGATGGGATATAAGCACAGCGGTACGGCCCTCTATCAGCTCAGAGAAGCGCAGGAACACCTCATGCTCAGTGCGGGCATCAAGGGCGGAAGTAGGCTCATCCAGTATCAGCAGCTGTGCATCGCGCATGTAGGCACGTGCCAAGGCTACTTTTTGCCACTCTCCACCCGATAGCTCTACACCTTTGTTGAAACGTTTACCCAATACCTGCTCATACTTGTCGGGCAGGCGCTGGATAACCAAATCGGCAAGGCTTTTTTGTGCTGATCCCTGTATGCGTTCCCTGTCCGAAATATTATTGATCTGGCCAATGGCAATATTGTCAGAGGCTGTCATCTGGAAGCGCACGTAGTCCTGAAAAATTATGCCTACCTGGTGGCGTAGGTCGTTCAGGTCATATTCACGCAGGTCTACTCCATCTAAGAGTATACGTCCTTCGGTGGGCTCATAAAGCCTTGCCAAAAGCTTTACCAGCGTAGTTTTACCTGCACCGTTCTCGCCCACCAGAGCCAATTTCTCACCGGCTCTTAAATGGAAAGACAAGTGCCGTACAGCCCATCTTTCAGAATTATGATACTTAAACCCAACATTCTCGAAGGTGAAGCCTTGTTGTATGGGGCGTGGTATGGACAGCGGGTTGGCAGGTGGCGTAATCTGTGGCTGCAACTCCAGAAAATCGAACAGGTCCTGTAAGTATAAAGCACTCTCGGCAATTTGTGAAAAACGCGTCATAATACCCTGCAGCAGGCTGCGCATGCTGCTGAACGATCCTGCCAGAAAAGTAAGGCTACCTACTGTAATTACTCCGGCCACTGTCTCGAAAAGTATAAAAATATAAGCGCCGTAATAGGCCAGCGTTCCCAGAGCAGAGAGGGCACTTCCCCAGAAAGCACGCTTCATAGTGATGCTCTTGTTGAGCAGGTAGTATTTATCAGATAGCTCCTTAAAACGACCTGCCAGAAAGCCGGAAAGGTTAAATGTCTTTATCTCCTTAGCTGTTTCGTAGGAGGCGCCAATGTAGCGCAGGTAGTCCAGTTCGCGGCGCTCGGGCGTCCAGGAGCGGGAGAGGGAGTAGCTGCGCTCGTTAAAGTGCGTTTCGCCCAGAAACGAAGGTATAACAGCCACCAGAAGTATAAGTATCAACCATGGGTTGAAGGCAATCAAGCCTACGGCCAAGAAGCCAATTGTCACGATATCCTGCAGCTGCGACAACACCTGCGACATAAGTACTACCCTTGTTACAGTCTGCCGCCGCGCTCGCTCCAGCTTGTCGTAAAATGTGGCGTCTTCGAACTGGGCCAGGTCCAGTTTAGCAGCGTGTTCTATCAGGGTGACGGAGGTGCGGTTAGAGAACAGATCGCCTAGCAGGCTATCCACCAACGTAATGCCCCGGTTAATCAAATCAGACAACACTGCTAAGCCCAGCTCCAGCGCCACTAGCGTCCAGAGGTAGGTCAGGCTTTTCTCTCCTGTCACATCAATCAACCGGATTACCTCGTCGATAATCAGTTTGCCCACATACAGCATGGCTAGCGGCAAAGAAGACTTAACTAAACGCAGCAGCAGGTTTGTGATGGTTAAGGCTGGACTTGTCTCCCAGATGAGCCTGAAAAATTTGGGTAGGTTCTTTAGCGCACCTACCTGCTCACGTAGGCTTTTCTTCTCCTTTTGTTGGGTTGCTGTGTCTCTTGTTCCTTTTTTCGCTTTGCTCATACTCTATTTACACTTGCCATAGGCCTTATAGCTATACAGGCGGCCAAGGGTTTTGTTTAAGATTTTGGAAACAGTATGATGCAAGGTAGAGGATGTTGTGGTGCATTAAGTGCTTTACCTTTTCTAACTCTCTAAAGCTTCTTTAGAGAGTTAGAAAAGGTAAAGCACTGGGAAGGAGTATCCGAAATAGGTCTTTTATAGTATGATACCTTAATATGACGCGTTATCTGCTATATTTTTTAACTGGCGTTGCTACGGCAACCGTTATACTTTTCTTCAGGGGGTATGTGCAAGTGCCTCATAATCTCTATTCTAATGTGGCTTTACTGGCAGGAATGGCATTGTTTGGCCTGGCCTCATGGATAACGCTGTTTCGTACTAAGACAGGATCATTGTTAGCCTTGCTGTGTTCCTTGGCACTGGTGCCCTGGCTGGTACGCATTGGTTTGCGCATTTGGGATGTTGCGAACAACCCACCACAGGTCCTACAGATTGTGCATGTGGTGCTGGCTATACTGGCACTATTCTCACTTGTAGTTAGTGCCCGCTATACTTTCAGCAGAGGGTCCTGGCGCTTAGGCACACCTACTCCCAGTTTTGTGCTGAAGCTATTTTTAGCACTTATTCCTTTGGCTGTGATGGCAGGCTGGCTGCTGGTGATGAACAAAGTATAGTTACCGCTTTTTATTGTTGATGCAGACCTCTGGCCAAGCTGAACTTTATAAATGAGAAAAGCCCCGCCATTTAATGACGGGGCTTTCTCTCACCTTAAAACAAACTAAACTAATCTAAACTTTATCTAACCTTATTTTTAGTAAACTTTACTTCTTTCTAAAAAGCAGATCTGCTACAAGCTTAAAATCTGCTAAAATTGAGGGCGAGCTGATGAAAAAATATTCAAAAAACGCACCAAAGGCTTGTAAGTAAAAAAACTGTTAAGTATATTAGCCTTCCGATATAGTGTCTCCCTCAATTCGGGTGCAAAATTACTTTTTTGCTTTCTATTCCGAAAGAAAAACCTCAAAAGATTTTTCACTTTTTTCTATTTCTCCATTTTTTATTGATTAACTTTTTGGCTATCAATGTTTTAGATTTTAATAGCGCCTTAAATTTTAGCTATAAAAATTACCGGAATGGAGCCGGAGGATCAGGTTTGGTGTTTAAACGCTGATAATGTAGGGCTTTTGACCTATAATCTAAGGTGCGGGCAAGGAAAAAGCAGGGTAGAGCCCTGCTTTTAGAGTATGATTAGGTGTGGTTTGTTAGATCATTGACACTGTTTTGTTATTTATCTGAACATCGTAGGTCTTTTTGTAATGAACCTTACGCTCTAGTGCGGCAATAATCGGTTCCGAAAAATCTACCCCCTCCATTTCGCTGGCATCGTAGAGTCCTCCCGGGCTGAACACATTTATCTCCATCAGTTTGCTGCCTACAATATCCAGCCCAACCAGAAACATTCCATCCTGTATCAGCTTAGGGCGCACAAGCTCCACCAGGTCCAGCATGGTTGGTGTTACCTTTGCTTGCTGTGTTGAGCCGCCTGCATGCAGGTTACTGCGGATGTCGTCTTTGCTGTTTACGCGATGGATGGCGCAGTATTTCCCTTTGTGCTGCAGCGCCTCCCCGTTCATCACGATCAAGCGTACATCTCCCGCGCTAGCCTCTGACAGGTACTCCTGCGCAATAACGTAGCCGTCGCGACTGATCGCTTCCACAATCTGGTTTAGGTTAGTGGCATCGTTCTTCTTTACCATGAACACACCTGAACCACCTGAACCTTGAAGTGGCTTAAGGATAATGTTATTCTTTTGTTCGTTAAAGAACTCTTTTATCTCATCCTTATCGCGGGTGATGAGCGTGCGCGGACGTACAGCCTCCGGGAAGTGCTGGAAATACATTTTATTGACAGCATCCGAGAGCTTGGTAGGGTCGTTTAGCACAATTACGCCATGGCGAAGGGCTAATTGGCCGAAAATAATACCAGCGTTCTGTGCCCAGCCACGTCCCTCAGGCTCAGAAGAAGGGTCGTTGCGGAGCATGAGTACATCAAGCTCAGGAGCTGTCACGCGCACTTTGTTAGCCTTCTCGCTCTGTATGGCCTCCAGGTAGGTAGTGAGCGATTTATACTTATGCTTAGGGTCGGCCTGCACAGCTTCGGCCCCCATGTAGCCATCAGGGTAATAAGCCAGGTCGCCAACACCCATTAGGTATACGGTGTGGCCCTTGTTGTGCATGCGCTGTGCCAGAAATATAGTGGTGTAAGTTGCTTTCTCAGTAGTGATGTCGTTTACTACAAATCCTATAGTCATCAATTAGGTGCTTTATAACTTTAATGTGGATGATGTGGTTGGAAGGTTACAGTAAGTTAAATACTGAAATGCCGCCTTTTAGTTGTTCCAGCTTAGGCTTCAGGCGCTCGTCTAGGAGATAGCGCGGCTTAATAGGCATAGGGCGTAACACGTTGCGGTATATCAGTTCCTGTACAATTGGTATATAATCCTGCCTGATCTTGCCGATGAGCAGCGGCTCCAGTTCGTGGCCTTGCTTCAGGTAGTCCAGGAGGTGTACCAGGCCACGCAGGTATACCGCATCTTTAGTCAGGCCACCACCGCGGTGCACACGCATGGTTATATTCCAGGCCGTTTCGTCATCAAAGCGGTACTCCTCTTTAAGCCGCCAAAAATTATCTGTAAAGCTGCAGCCTTTGGTCAGGTGGTATACGGCCACTACGCGGGCAGCCAGAGTGCGCATGCGGTCCTGGTCCAGCCCGCCTACCAGCCACTCACTTAGCACAGCAAGACCTTCCTGGAGCTCCTCATAACCAGGGCTGCCCACATAAAGCTGCTGTAGCGGCTGTGCTTTGCCGTTATAGTAGGTCAATATATGTGTGCCTACCTCGTGTTGTATCAAGGCTTCGGCACGGTGGCGGGGAATTCTGGCATCGGTGCCTACGTTCAACCTGCCTTTTGATACGATCAGCCCTACCACATCTTCACGCACGTCTACGCCAGAATCCAGGGCTGGGTACTGCTCCCGCAGGAAGGCAATTTCCTGCTCTGCCTGCGCCACAAACTCGGGTACGGGTATAATGTCTGGCTCTGCATTGCGGGTTGGCTCAGGAACGGCAGCTAATATTCCCTCTGCCACTTTCAAGAGCTGGTCGCTTACAGTGCCGTAGAGTTGCATGCTGCTGTACAGGAAATCCGGTGTGTTGCGGTAAGAGAGCATAGTCAACATCTTGTCTAGCTCATGGCGCTTGTCGCGGAACAAGTAACCCAGGGTAGGGTCATCCACCTTCTCTATAGAGATATTGTAGAGTTTGCGCTTGAGCTGGTCGGCATCGACGGGCATCAGGCGGTAATGGAAAGTTGGAGCCTTGCTGAACTTTGCTTTTTTAAATTCTTCCCATGCCTCTCTGTTATTTACCGGCGTAACGAGCAACAGGAACCTGAACTGATTGCTAATACTGGTCAGTTGCTTATCGATGCGCCACACTACCCGGTTTACCGCCTGTCTTCCCAGTGCCTGGAAGTGGATCGGATGGTGCGAAGTCTGCACACTCACAAAGTCGAAAACAGTTTTTTTGATGGCGTTGGCGACCTTCTCGCGGAGGTTGCGCTGCAGCAGCGGATAAACTTTACCTGTGGAAGTGTTTTTGTAAACAGGCTTTAACTGCAGCCCCAGCACCAAAATACTGTGCTTTTTAAGCTCCTCTTCAGACATCAAGCACTGTGGCTCCTGTAGTAGAGGCTGGTTGCTCTCGGTTGTTACTGAGGCAGAGGCACCGTTCAGCTTTATATCTTTTAACTCCTGTACAATGGTTTTAGTGGTAGTAGGCAGCTGTTCTTCCGGACCAAGTATTTTAAAAAGCGGGGTATCTGCGGCGTCAGCATCGGCAGCCATCAACTCTATGATCATGAATGCCCCAAATTTGTCTGCCATAGACATGGCTATGCTTTGCACTAATGGCCTTAGCTCCTCGGTACGCTCGTGGTGGGAGATAATGTAAGCAGCATTAGCCTTTAAGAAATCGGCAGTAGGGTGGTCTGGTTGGCCTGCAGGATGGCGAAAAAGCACCAGAAAGGGCAGGGGTCTGTCGATGTACAGCAGCCCGCCCTGTGGCAAGCGCCGGTGTACTTGTTTGCCCCGCTGCAGGCTACGAACAGCTTTCTTTATGAAGTTGACGGTTATACTTTCAATCATTCTTAATTTCAGAGTCTTAGACTTGGCATACTTGCGTAAGCGCCTGAAAAACAGGTTTTGTGCTTTGCTGTAGGGCCTGTCGTATCTCCTGCACCTGTGCCTGGTCTGGTTCCCCCGTCCATTCATCCATAAAGAACTTCTTAAACTCGATGCTCATCACGCATACTTTGCTGCCAAAGGTGTCGTGGATCCAGCGCATAAAGTGGCCACCGTTAAACTTTACATTCTCACGCACGTCAAGTCTGCGGCCGCGGTAGTTGTAGTTGCTTAGGCTGTGCATGAGTGTATCCACGACAGGTGCCCATTTCTGGCGGTTCATGTTGCCGGTGCCAATGTTTACCTCCGGGTTTTCCTGCGGGTCGGCGGCCGGTCCATTAGGGCCTTCGCGACGGTGGTTGTAGGTATGCAGATCGTAAATCACTACACATCCATGCTCCTCGATTAGCTTTGTCAGCATTAGCTTCACATCCTCATAAAACTTATCGTAGCGCGACATAGATTCCTGCGCGAGTTCTTCAGGCAGTTCCTCTTTCCATACTCTTAAACCCCAGGCATCCTCGGGTTTTCGATAAATGGCTTTCTCCGGAGGGCGGTTCAAATCGAATTCGAAGCGGGAGTAATGGTCTACAATCTGATTATCGGTAAAGCTTACCCACTCGGCAGTAAAAGGATCCTCTTCGCGCAGTCGCTCATCCGGTGTCAGGTTATAGAGGCTCCTAAGGTTATGGCGCACTTCGTGCCCGTTGTGAATGGCAGTGGCTACTAAAGGACTGTCCCCACGGGTAATGGTATAGTATACAGTATCTACTTTGGTTTGTGTCATAGCTATTTTGTTGAGTACAGTTTTACCCTTTCGGGCTGCTGAAGGTTTTTTATAGACGACTTGCCGGACTGAGGAGGTTTTTCGGAATGGTACTTTCGAGGTTGTGGCTGCTCTACATCTGGCTTAAGAAAGAGGTGTCTATGTATTTTCTAACAGGAGCAGAAGTATGTGCCAACATCGCTTGTGCATAAGGATGTGTAATATGTAACTTGCTAGTACATAATAAAGTATAGGTATTTTATAATACATGATTTGCCTATGGACAAACTATACAAATCGATCCTATTTACTTGCGGTGTATTTCTGGTGGGCCTGCTGATGTACTGCCTGCGGCATGACTCTGCTACCATAACCCTGCAGCAACTACTGCCATTAGTGCTGTTATATGCGGCCGGGCTGGTGCTGGGTGTGCTTGTTAAACCTGCTTTGGAGTAAGCGCAGCTTTTTACCTTCCGTATACGTACCTTTGTAGCATGGCAAGCCCAGAAACCCCAGCTACAAAAACATGCCCTAATTGTGGAGCCGAAGTGCTACTTAGAACGAAGCAATGCCCCGGCTGTGGCCAACTGCTGGCGAACCCTAAACCACAGTGGTTTAAAGACCTTACCGCAACCGAGATATTCCTGCTCATATTGGGCAGCATCATGCTAGCCATAGGCTTGGTAGCGCTATAGCTATGGCTACTTTGCGACAGCCTCTCTTCCTGCTTTTTTTTATACTTGCCATAGGCAATCAGTTGCTGGAACTGCTTGGTATTTATATTTGGCCGTTGCACACTCATCTTGGAGACCTGTTGTCTCTCCCGCTAACGCTTACTATTGCTCTGGCTGCTGAGCGGCTATACTTCCAAAACCCATACTTTATCCTGCCTTTGCGCTTTACCTTACTGGCCCTGCTGCTGTTTAGTGTAGCGTTTGAGGGATTGTTGCCCCTGCTACACTCCAGGTATACCGCCGATCCTTGGGATGTGCTGGCATATGCGGCAGGAGCAGTAATCTTTCAGGTTTGGATGAATAAGCCCCTAAAGGAGGAGAGAGTTTAGTAGCATTAGTTGAAGCTGTACAGGCTGTGGATTTTGAAGAAATCGTTTATCCCAAAACTTTTTTATGGTTTCAGGCAACCTTTAGAATAAACCTGCATCTTTAGCATAGATTAGTTAAAGAACAGTTAGATTTTGATTCACCAACCAAAAAGCTATACTATGAAAATCACGAAACTACGCACAGCAACTTTTGGCTTATTAGCCTTTGCCTTTCTACTGCTAAATATAAATGCAGCCATGGCGCAGAGCCTGCAGGGTAACAAGAAAATCGCTACCCAAAACAGGGAAGTATCTGGCATCAGTGGCATTGAAGTGAGCGGTGGTTTTACAGTAGAGTTAACCCAAGGCAGCAACGAGGGAGTGCGGCTGGAGGCTGAGGAAAACCTCCTCGACAATATCAAAACAGAAGTGCGCAACGGGGTATTGCGTATTTACAATGATAAGGGTGTGAGCACCAATAAGGGCATGAAGGCCTATGTTACCCTGAAGGCGCTGGAAAGCATTAACATTAGCGGCGGTGTAAAAGTAACAGGCAACTCAACCTTCAAGTCTTCTGCACTGAAAATGGACCTGAGTGGTGCCTCAAACGTGAAGCTGGCTCTTGATACAAAGCAGCTTGATGCTGAGTTGAGTGGAGCAAGTAAGGTAGAGTTGATTGGCAAGGCTAATGAAGTGAACATGGATATGTCAGGAGCTTCTAAAGTAGATGCCTCGGAACTGGAGGCCCGCCAGGTAAAGGTGCAGGCAAGCGGAGCCAGCAATGTGAAAGTGTTTGCTAAAGAGTCGCTGAATATAAACGCTTCCGGAGCATCCTCAGTGTACTACAAGGGTAGCCCTAGCATTACGTCGGACGTTTCTTCGGCAGCCCGGGTATCCAGATTATAAAGTAAAGAATACAACCTAACCTGTAGTGAAAAGCAGCCTCGCCTCGGGGCTGCTTTTTTAGTGTTCAATCCTTTAAGAGCGGCTACCCGTATAGCTAAACTGCGGAAAATAAACCTAATAAAAACAGTAAAGCTATGAGTGATTCTAAGAAAACAACAAACCATAAAGAGATACAGGAGTGGGCAGAGAAGCATGGTGGTGTACCCAGCGTAATCAAAGGTACCGAGAATGATGGCAGTGGAGAAGGCGTGCTGCGCATTCACTTCCCTAAGAAGAGCGATGATAACGACAGCTTTGAAGAAATCAGCTGGGACGAGTTCTTCAAGGAGTTTGACAACAACAAACTGGCCCTGTTGCACGACCCTAACGGCAACTTTAATAAGCTGGTGAACAGGGATTAGGTACAACCACATGAGTATAAAAGAAAGGCCGGGGCTGTTTTGCCCCGGCCTTTCTTTTATAATTCAGCATATTATTGCTTCTGATTTTGCAGTAAGCTTAGCGTGTGGCTAAGCAAGGACTGATCGCCCCAGGGGCCATGGCTTGGCACGACCACCTTTGCCTTCGGGTAGCGCTGCTGCAGCCTCTGGATAGCAAGTGGCCAGCTCTTAAGATCAGCATCAGCGGTGTTACCCAAGTTTTTTGCCTGCAGATCCTTTACCAAGCACCCTCCGAACAGGATCTTTTGCTGCGGCAAGTATACCACCACGTTATCGGCAGTATGGCCGCCACCTGGGAAGTATACCTCAAGCTGCTGCCCACCAATTGCAAAAGTTGTATCCGTAGCGAAGGTGACATCCGGTGTGCCCTTGCTATTCTCAGCGGCTAGTATGGCTGTAAGCTCCGACGTTACTACCGGAACGCCCTGCCGTTGCACAGCTTCCATGCCACCCAGCTTGTCGTCGTGCCAATGTGTCGGCACGCATACTTTTACAGGCTGTTTCAGGTTAGTTTTTATCCATGTCAGCAGCTCTTCTGTTGGCTCTTTACCCCAACCGGTATCTATCAACACCGCACCCTCCTTCGTAGAAACTATCAATCCGTGTGACGGTACTACAGTGCCGTGGTAAGTCTTGTACGATGTATGAATCCATACTTTAGAAGATATCTTCGTTACCTCCAGTTGCTGTCCCTGCGCTTTCAAAGTATAAGCAGGCATCAGGAGCAGCAGGCAAAGTATAAAATGCGGCAATGGCTTCATGTTGAATAATGCTTAACGCACTGGTACAGGCAATACAGGCAAGCTGGCATGTCCTTCTGCACTGGCAGACTGCACCGCAAAGAAATAGTTGTCCTTAGAATATGGCAGCGTTACTTTAGTATCGGTTACATAGAAGCGCTTCTCCCAGTTAGAGCTGTTGGTTTCGCGCATCAGTACGTAATAACCCGCAGGTTTCGCGCCCTTTGTTGGAGCCTGCCACTGCAGGTCAGTTTTGTTGGTAAGGTTAGAGGTAAGTACACCCACTTGCTCAGGAGCGGCAGGAGCCCAACCCAAACTAGCCATACTTGCCAGGTTAACAGCAGTGTTCTTGCGCAGGTATTCAAAGTCCATGTACTCTGGAAGGTCGCCGTACTGCTTGCCGTTCTCCTTGCGCACATCCTGGTGCTGGTGGTCGAAATCTTCGTTCATCTCGCTCATGCGCACCGCTGCAAAGCCCTGGCGGTTAAACGGCGTGTGATCGCCACCACGCAGGAAACGGTCCGCGCGATGTACCAGCACTACATCCATTTGATCCACGTATTTCTCGCCTACCAACTCCATGTAGCGGGCAAGGTTGCGGCTTGGGCTATCGTTTTCAGTGCCGAGTGTTCTGCGGAGACGTGCTTGCTCCTCGGTCTCGTTTACTGGTGTACCTTCGCTGAAGATGCGCACTTTGGTGTTATCGTGCAGGCCGCTCTCTGCTGAGAAAGAATTGCCTACAATATCATTGTTCTGCATGGCAACCAGGTTCCAGCCTTCTTTCTTAGCACGCTCGGCTAAGTGCGTAGAACCGTAAAGGCCCTGCTCTTCTCCTTGGAAGGCCACGAAAACAAGCGTTGCCGGAAACTTCTGAGAGGCCATGATACGAGCCATTTCCATCACCATGGCTACACCAGAAGCATCGTCGTTAGCGCCTGGAGCTTTGCTTTTGGCATCCATCACGTCAGTGGCTCTGGAGTCGAGGTGGCCGCCCACAATGATCACGCGGTCGTTGTTCGGATCCGTGCCTTTGAGAATAGCCATTACGTTAGCCATCTCCGTATCCTGCGGCACACGGCGGCCATCGGCTTTTACTACAAACTTATCCATTTCCACGGTCATGCGTCCGCCAGAGGCTTTTGCATACTTTTCAAACTCCGACTTTACCCACTCGCGGGCTGCGCCGATGCCTTCTTTTTTGCTTGTAGTGGTACTAAGGGTATGGCGTGTACCGAAGCTAACCATTTTGCGCACCAGCTGCTCCAGATTCTCAGCTGATATCTGGTTTATCATCTTCTTGATATCGTCATCCTGGCGAACGACTTCCTGGGCTATACTTTCTGTTGGGCTGAGCAAGGGTGAACCACCTAACAACAGAAGTGCCAGGAGTGGTTTAAGGGTAGATTTAGTGGTCATTTGTAAGGTTAATTGTATCATCAGTGTTACAAGATACAAAGGATATGGGAGAAATGGGAGTTTTGGTGTGTTAGAGCGATTCTGTTTGCGCGTTACTATGCTTCTATAGTTACTGCTTTCTATAAGCTTTTCTTTCTAGCCACTGCTCATCTACAGCTTTACATTCTGCTTGTTTCGGAGCGCTCAAGCCCGCGAGGGCTCGTCCTTGGGTATCGCGCTGTGTGCCTGAAGCTGCTCCTCGCTCCGCTGCGGGCTGCAGCATCCGCGGCACCGCAACATGCACAAGGCGCTCAACCCAAGGACTGAGATCAAGTTTGATAGCTACTGCCTTTGCTAACTCCCCCTTTGAAGGGAAGGGGGATGTTTATTGTTCCCAAACAGGTTCCCCTCCCCGGAGGGGTTAGGGGTATGTTCTTCTGAACAGCTCTAATTACAGAGCTTATACTCTGTAGCTGCGTACGTTGCTAAAACGTAATTTGACAGCGCTGTGCCTCCAGTAGGTGTAGTTCTTTCTCTACCTGGATTATGGTTTTGGTGTTGTCGAGTTCTGTCTGGTAGCGGCGTGAGAGTTCGCGGCGTCTGATGGCTTCCAGAAAGCGGCGGCCGTCCTCACGGGTTTCAAGTATGAGGCCGGGTACCTGGGCAGATTTATCTTCATCGTCTTTGGCCACCATGGTGAAGTAGGAGGTGTTGGTGTGTTTAACATTGCCGGTTTTCACGTTTTCGGCTATCACCCTAATGCCAACCATCAGAGAAGTGTTGCCCACGTAGTTCACGGATGCCTTCAGCGACACCAGCTCGCCTACCTCTACGGGCTGCAGAAAGTTTACTCCCTCTACCGAAACGGTAACGCAGTAGTTACCAGCATGCTTGGCGGCACAGGCATAGGCTACTTTGTCCATCAAAGAAAGAAGTATACCACCATGTATTTTCCCGCCGAAGTTGGCATAACTCGGGATCATGAGCTCAGTAAGTGTGGTGCGGGAGTAGGAGACAGGGCGGAAGTTTTGGGTGTCGGACATTTTGCTTAGCATAGGTTTATTGAAATATACGGCAGAATGGCTGTGTTAAGATTCGTTCACCTGTTACTTCTCCACGACTACCTTGATAATGGCTGGTGTTTCTCCATCTTGCAATACATATAACAGGTATAAACCATTAGGTAGGTGGCGCAGGTCTATTCGGGTTTGGTCCTCAAAAGTTTTGCTCATTAGCAAGCGTGCATTGGTAGAGTAAAGAGTAAGCAAAGCTGGTGTATCAGGAATAGCGGCCTGCACAGTCAAGTAATCTTTAACAGGTATGGGCCAGGCGCTGGATCGCTGCCTGGCTATAGCCCCAGGTACGGCAACTACTTTAGAAAAAGTAGCCGTGCCATCGTGGTCCAACTGCTTAAGCCTATAGTAGGTGATAGACTTTCGATAATTTGCATCTAGGTAATTGTAATGATTTGAGACGTAGGATGTGCCTATGCCTTGCCTGTATCCGACCTTGTACCAGTTACCACCCGAGTCCTGGCGCCAAATTTCAAATCCTGCGTTGTCGTACTCTGATGCGGTTATCCAGCGTAGCTCTACCTGGTTGTCAGACCTTCTAAATGCTTTAAAATAGAATAACTCCACTGGTAAAGGCTCCTGTGGTGGTAGAGCCATGGCTACATCATATCCGTTGCCTATACCCCCTCTAAAGAGCACAAGCTGCTCTTCGCTACCTCCCAAAGACTGGCTTTCAGAAGTATACATGGCCCAGCCATCCGCACCCCCGCCAAAGTACAAAGTAGGGGTGTATGTAAGGCCATCCAAGCCTCTTTCCGACATAAGGGTTGTCGCGAATCCATCTTCACTGCCTCCGTTAAACATGATCAGGTTTTGAAATTCGCCATTCAAAGTCTGATTCTGTACCTCAGCAGCTGCCCAGCCGTCTTTGTTCCCACCCTGAAAAAGGGTAGGAGTGTGCAGGCTACCATCAAGAGCGAGTTCCTCTGAAAGTTGTGCTGTGGCCCATCCGTCAGTGGGGCCTCCTTTGTATAAGGTAAGGTCTGGAACCATTCCGCTAAGAGTTTGTACTTCGGAGAAGTATATGGCTGCTCCGTCAGATTCGCCACCATAAAACAAAGTTAGCTTTGCAGTTTGGCCGCTAAGGGTTTGCTTGGGTGCTGTGGTCGCCTCGCTCCAGCCATCCGTAATTCCACCAAAGTATAAGGATAGTACTTGAGGCTCTCCTGACAACTGCAGGTTGTCGGTCTCTGCTCTTGCTGTGCCATCTCCGGCTCCGCCACTGAATATTTTTATCGAAGAAACTTTACCTGAGAAAGTTACTGGAGCAGCTGTAGAGGTGGCAGAATATCCGCCTGCCTCTCCGCCTGCAAAGGGATACTGCTGTGCTAGGGCTGTGACAGCGATTGCCCAGCAGAGTATAAGCACCAGCAGTGTCCGGGGGAGGTAGCTCACCAGGGTTAATTAAGTTAGGGAGAGGATTTGTGGAGGAGGTTATGGTGCAGTGCGAATAGCTCGAAAGCCAAAATCGTTACGACGAGCTGTTGAATTATATGCTGCCCAAACTCTATCAGAAGCTCGTAAGTCTACAGCTGAGGAGGCTGAATACCACGAGCCACCGCGAAAGCCTGCTCCTGCAGCGCCCTTTACCTCATTTGTTGCTCCGGTAGCACCAGGCCAATCTGCTACATTTGCATAGCCATTGCCGCTCAGCTCCCCGTCACCGTGGGTACCTGCAAAGTCATGCGTGGCGGAAAAGCCTACACTAACAACTCGCTCCCATACATTACCACTCAGCTCCATGATGCCCCAGTACGAGGCACCTGCCTGCACACGGTCGGAAGATGCAGTAGCAAACATGCCTACCCTAACAGGCCCAAGAACGCTGGCGTTTCCAAAATTTGCGTTGGCATTGGAAGTATTGCTACCCTCATTTGCCAAGCCATCGTTTAACAGTGAGGATACAGCTGTAATATCATCTCCATTGCCCCAGGCGTATTCACCACCTATGGCATTCATACTACCACGAGTTGCTTTCTCAAACTCAAGCTCTGTCATAGGCCTAAGCCCAGCCCAGTCAGCATAGGCAGCTGCATCCATCCAATTAAGATAACCGCATGCACGATTTGGAGTTTCTGTTGTGGCATCGCCTCCAGTCCAGCTGATAGTGTTACGAAAATATTCTGTGTTACGGCCTTTACCAGTTCCGCTTGTCAGGTCTAATGTGTTCTTCTGTGGTGTAGTAAGGGTATTGAAGAAGTCTACCCATTGTCCTTCAGAGATCTCATACTTCATGCAGTAGAACGCATTATAGCCTTTGGGAAAAGTGGAAGGAATAGTAAAGGTGGATCCGGTTCCAAGTCCCTGATAACTGGAGCCTTGAGTATAATAGTATCCGTTTGAAATTGTATTGGTAACTAAAATGGTGTTCTCGCTACTGATATCCCACGGGCGGGTGTCATTTGATGCTGATCCTTTTTTAAAAGAGCCTCTTGATGTATTGAAATCCCCTGCATAAAATGCCCCTTGAGGCACATAGACCATTTCTATGGCAAAGACTTTAACAGTAACCAGTGCACCATCCGTTAAACCATTAGCTGCATAATCCCACTTTAGCCCTATATCTGTTAGAGAAAAGGTGCCTGAACCAGCTGCAGAACGATATACAAAAGCACCCATGCCGTCGGCTGGTGCATCTATCTTAGCTCCAGTAGGTGCAGTGTGTCCGGTAGGTTTGAGTTTGGCATGATACCATTGCTGGCTTCCACTTGGTTGGTACTTTACAAAAACCCAGGCAGCATCCCAGTTCTGTTGGCCTACTGACAAACGCCAGGAGTTATCCCAACGGAGATCAAAATTTACAACTGTCGTTTTCTCGGTGGTGTTTTGGTTCTGAAGGACTACATTGCTTACACTGATATTATTAGCATAGGCTGTGGCACAGCCAAGTAAAAAGTAAACAATTAGTATTAAGAGGGAGCGCATTAATCTTTATGGCTTGTTTGATAATGCCAAATATATATTACCGATGTTATATATATAGTACTTTAGGTATGCAACTTGCTTTTGATTGCTTTTTTAGTATGATTATTTAAATAAATAATACTTTAAGTTAAATTTAAAAAAATAAGATTTTGTCAAATACAGATGAGTACGGAAGTTTAAACACAGATAGGGTGCAACTGTGATGAGCGGGTGGTATTTAGCTTATAGAAATACGATATCCTTCACCACATTGCTGCCAGCCTCGGTGTTCAGTATCTCAATAACCTTGCTCTTAGACATGTTAAGCTCGTGCTTGAGCGGGGCAGAGGTAAGGCGCACGAACAGCTTTCCGTCTTTAAAGTATAGTTGCTGCGTTTTCAGGGCAATGGGTTTGCCCATAATTTTCTCCCAATTCTGCACTAGCTGTACCTCGCTAAGCTTGCCATCTAAGCGATAAGCCTGCATCAGTGCCTTCAGGCTCTCCCCAATCGGTTGGATATCTGCCTTACGTTTATCAATCTCCTCTTTCTTCTTGTAGTAGCGCACCTGAAATGAATAAAAATGTTAATTGTTGGGCTATTGAATCACCTTCACCTGCCCCTCCTTCACGTCAAATCTACGGATACTTTCCGAGAGGCCTTCGAGTATTTTGTCGGTGCGCTCCAAGTGGGTGTCTGTTAAGAAGATTTGGCCAAAAGTATGGGCGGCCACCATTTGCATGAGCTTGGTGATGCGCTTCTCGTCTAGGCGGTCGAAAATGTCATCGAGCAGGAGCAGGGGCTTGTGGTGCTGGCGTTGGTCCATTACCTCAAAGTGCGACAGCTTCAGGGCAATTACGTAACTTTTCTGCTGCCCCTGAGAGCCGAAGTTCTTTACCGGGTTTCCATCCATCAGGAACACGAAGTCATCTTTATGCGGACCCACAGTAGTGCGTTGCAGGGCCAGGTCCTTGCGTTCGGCCTGCTGTAGTTTATAGGCAAAGTCGTCGCCGGCCAGCTGGCTTTTGTAGGTAAGCGTTACCTCCTCGTGGCTGTCGGAGATGTGGTGGTAGTGCTTCTGGAAGATCGGCACGAAGTCCACCAGAAAACGCTGCCGTGTTTGTGCCAGCTCCTCGCCCAAAGGTATCAGCTGTTCGTTCAGTATCTGCAGGTAATCGCGGTCGTAGTAATTGCGCTCGGCAAACTGCTTAAGCAGGGAGTTGCGTTGCTTCAGGATATAGTTGTACTGTATAAGCTGCTCCAGGTACACATGGTCGTACTGCGACATAAGGCTGTCGAAGTACTTGCGGCGCTCCTCGCTACCCTCGCGGATGAGGTCGGTGTCGTAAGGCGAGATAAGTACCACCGGAAAACGGCCGATGTGGTCGCTGATTTTCTCATATACTGCCTTGTTGTGCGTCACCGTCTTTTTCTGTCCCTGCTTCAGGCTCACCTGCACGGTGTGCTTATCATCAGAAATATCAAAGCGTCCTTTCACCATAAAGAAATCCTCATCCTGTTTTATACTCTGTGCATCAGTGCCGGGAAAGGCGCTTTTAGTCATGGAGAGGTAGTGAATCGCGTCGAGCAGGTTTGTCTTTCCGCTGCCGTTATCGCCTATAAAACAGTTGATATGCTCCGAAAAGCTGAGCGTAGCTTCTTCATAGTTCTTGAAAAACAGCAAACTGAGATTTTCGAGGAGCATTTAATTTCTAATTGATATCTTTTTCCTTAATTTCGCATGATATACCGTTTGTGGCTTATATTTGCCGCAGTTTTAGGCTCTTAAAGGCCGCAAAAGTATAAACGGACATCTTAAAACGCACATAGACTATTACTCATGGCTGATACGAAAGATAAGGCAAAAGCGAAGTCGGCGAAAGCAAAGGTACAGGCTGAGCCAAAGTTTTCAAAGGAAACATACATGTGGTGGTATGAGTCGATGAAGCTCATGCGCCGCTTTGAAGAGAAGGCGGGCCAACTATATGGCCAGCAAAAAATCAAAGGTTTCTGCCACCTATACATTGGTCAGGAAGCATGTGCTGCTGGTGCTGCAAGTGCCCTGCAGAAAGGTGACAAGTGGATTACTGCTTACCGCGACCACGCACACCCACTGGCGCTAGGTACTAGCCCTAATGCTATTATGGCAGAGTTGTTTGCAAAGGCTACTGGTTGCTCTAAGGGCAAAGGTGGTTCTATGCACATCTTCGATAAGGAAGTAGGCTTTATGGGTGGCCACGGTATTGTGGGTGCTCAGGTGCCAATGGGCGCAGGTATTGCCTTTGCTGAGAAGTATAACAACACTGGTAACGTGTGTATCACTTACATGGGTGACGGTGCTGTTCGCCAGGGTGCTTTCCACGAGGCCCTGAACATGGCCATGACCTGGAAGCTGCCTGTGATCTTCGTGATCGAGAACAACGGTTATGCAATGGGTACTTCTGTACAGCGTACCTCTAACGTAACAGAACTTTACAAACTGGGCGAAAGCTACGACATCCCTTCTGAGCCGGTTGACGCAATGGAGGTAGAGAAGGTACACGAGGCAGTGGCAAGAGCTGCAGAGCGTGCACGTGCTGGTGAAGGCCCAACCTTGTTGGAGTTCAGAACTTACCGCTACAAAGGTCACTCTATGTCTGACCCTGCTAAGTACAGAACTAAAGAGGAGCTGGAAGATTACAAAGGCCGCGACACTATTGAGTCTGTAAAAGCAACTATCCTGCAGAACGGATGGGCTACTGAGGAAGAGCTGGACCAGATTGATGACAAAATAAAGCAGCAGGTAGCTGAGTCTGTAGAGTTTGCTGAAAACTCTCCTTATCCAGAACCAGAAGAGCTTTACACAGACATCTACATTGAGAAGGACTATCCATTCATAATGGACTAAGTCTCATTTATTCAAGATAACAGGAATTAAAAGTTATAAATTTGTTGTTCGGGATCTAGAAGTATTGATTCTAATTACTTTTAATTCATACTTTTGAGGTTATAATACATTAACACACTGATGGCAAAAGAAACAGTTAAGAACCACAGCGAGTTTGAGGAGCTGGTTGAGAACCCTGATGCATTGGCAGACCGCCTGTCGCAGTCAGAGGACTTTGTGAAGAAAAACAAATCAAAGTTGCTGGGAATATTCATCGCCATCGCTGCTGTTATTGTTGGTGGTTTTCTGTACTACAACTACCGCAGCACGCAGAATGTAGAAGCTCAGAACGCTATGTTCCAGGCTGTTTACTATTTCGAGGCAGATTCTCTGAGCAAAGCCTTAAACGGTGACGGTCAGAATGCTAGTCTGTTGGAGATAGCTGATGAGTATAGCAGTACAGATGCCGGTAACCTGGCAAACTTCTATGCTGGTGTTGCGCTGTTAAAGCAGGGCCAGTATGCAGAGGCTGTAGAGCGTCTGGAGAACTTCAAGTCTGATGATTATCTGTTACAAGCTCGTGCATATAGCCTGACAGGCGATGCGCTGTTAGAGCAGGGTAAGCATAAGGAAGCCGCTGACATGTATAAGAAGGCAGCTAACCATAATGCAAATCCTTTCTTCTCTCCGCAGTACCTGATGAAAGCGGGTATTGCTTATGAAGCAGGTAACAACTACAGCGCAGCTGCTGAAGTGTATGACCAGATCATCAAGGAATATGTAGCTTCTTCGGAGGTAACAGATGCCAAGAAGTATAAAGCCCGTGCCGAACTGTTGGCAGGTGGCAACAACTAAGTATAAGCAGGCTTGTGCCTAAAGTATAAAAAGCGCTTTTGCCCCTTGGCAGAAGCGCTTTTTTGTTAAGATCTGTTCTAATCAAAGCCGCTGGCGTACAGTAGTAAAAGCATTAGGTAAGCCGTAACAGAAGCAAGTATAAAATCGCGATCAAGGAATAACGAAAAGCAAATCAATAAATGGCTACATCATTAAAAAACCTGAGCGAGTATAGCCAGGATAAATTTACAGACATATCAGATAAGACCTTTGGTATCGTAGTAGCTGAGTGGCACGATGATATTACCAGTGTATTGTGCCAGGGGGCCATAGATACACTGCTAAAGCATGGAGCGCAGAAGGAAAACATCTTTGTCAACACAGTGCCAGGAAGCTTTGAACTAACGCTAGGAGCGCAGTTCTTGGCCATGCAGGAGGAAATAGATGCAGTGATCTGTATTGGAGTGGTGATAAAAGGGGATACAAAGCATGATGACTATATCAACCATGCTGTGGCCAATGGCTTAACGATCGTATCGCTGAAGTTTAACAAGCCAGTTTCTTTCGGGTTGGTAACTACCAATAACCTGGAACAGGCATTAGACAGAGCAGGAGGCAAGCATGGCAATAAAGGCGTAGAAGCCGCTGCAGCAGCCATAGGTATGCTTAGTTTTTGATAAGTATAAGACTTCACAAAACGAATTCGCCCGCCTCACTTATTGAATGAGGCGGGTGAATTCGTTTTGCAATATATTTGTTTTAGAAGCTGTACCCAACTGTCAGGCCAGGTCTGATTCGGACACCGCTGCCAACCAGGTTTAGGAAACCAAGGTCAAAGTCATCTTCTGTACCTGACTTCACTTTAAGGCTACCTCCGTTTACGCCCAGGCCCAGGAACAAATCAACAGATATACCACTATTGAAAATCCACTGGTTCCCAGCAGCTACACCAGCACCTACAGGTGAATAAGTGGCTTCATAAGTTTTACCCGCATCCTCATCATCAACAGTGAGTTTATAGTTCAGGATACGGCCATAGCCAGCTACATACACACCATTAGGAGCCTGTTTCGTTTCAGAGAGGTAATAGCGTACCTCCGGTGTAAAGCCATAACCGCTAAAGTCCACATCTTTGATAGAGACGCCTGTTGTAAAGGCGCCCAGCTGTGCACTAAGCTGAGGAGCAAAGGCATATTCTACAAATCCCGATGCAGTTAGCGCAAAGGGGCTGAGAACGTTAGCTTTGATAACAGCACGACGTGGCGCTTCTGTTTGCCGCCGCACTTGTGCAGAGGCAGCTGACACCGCAAAGAGGACAAATATAGCAGAGAGTAAAAGTGTAGTCTTTTTCATGATGATAGGTATAAGCGTGTCTGCTCTTAATAAGGAGTAACTCTGAGGAGCTTCTGCAACTATTGTTCCAGAAAGTAGGCCTTGGCAGGATAGTCAAACCGGCACTATTATAAATGAGAAAAAATGGTTAAATAATAGACATCAATAGTAAAGTATAAAGAATACTCTTATTTTTGCAGCAATTTTAGAGGCTTACTTTCTCGAAACCAAGGTTTTTGGCTAAGATTTTGCAAGTACAAAGAAATTAAACTATATAGGTTTGCCTGATGTTATGGCGCATAAGGTACCTAGAGAGACTATAGACACCAACTCTTACAAAAAGAGGTTAAACTATATCACAGTTCTAATACAGCGTAATGAATACAAACGAAGAAAAACAGCGCTATTCCAGAGAGGAACTTGCTGAGTTCGAGGAGATTATCCAGGAGAAACTGTTGAATGCGCGTAAAGAGGTTGCCTTTATAAAGGAAACATTGAGCCGTCGCAACGACTCTGGAACAGATAACACAGCTTCTCCTTCCAAAATGCTGGAAGACGGTGCTGATACTGCCGAGAAGGAAAGCTTGAACCAATTGGCTTCACGCCAGATGAAGTTTATTCAGCAGCTTGAAAATGCTCTGATCAGGATCAAAAACGGTACTTACGGTGTTTGCATCGTAACAGGCAAGCTGATTCCTAAAGAAAGACTACGTGCCGTGCCACATACACAGCACTCAATCGAAGCAAAACTTCAGCGTAACGACTAGTACTTTTACCTTTGGATATACTGCAACACCATATTCAGGCACTGGTTTTTTGTGCCCAATCGCCAATCAGCATCGAAGAGATCCAGCGCTGCTTACAGGAGTCGCTCGGAATGGAGGAGATACTGGTGAGCGATGTGCTGGAAGCCGTGGAAGCTATAAATGAGCGATTGCAGGAGCAAGGCTTTGCTTTCCAGATCTATGCGATCGGGGGCGGCTATCAGTTCCTGACAAAGCCGGAGTACCAGGATACGGTCAGTACTTATCTGAAACATAAATCAAAGAAAAAACTGTCAGCGTCTGCACTGGAGACGCTGGCTATTATTGCCTATAAACAACCGATTACCAGAAGCCAGATGGAGCAGATACGTGGCGTTGGCTGCGACTACGCTGTACAGAGGCTACTGGAGAAAGAACTGATCGAGATAAAAGGCAAAGCCGACACCATTGGACGTCCGGTGCTTTATGGTACGTCCCAAAAATTCATGGATTATTTCGGCATCAACCACATCAAAGACCTTCCGCAGCTTAAAGATTTCGCCATCGAGGAAAACACCATTGGCGAAGCCGCCGACTAGCCCTTGGGCACTCATAGCCGTAGTGAACTATAGTTTAACCAATTCCATTATTACTGCACAACCAAAGGTACAGTAGCGATACTGCATCGATAAATATTTAGCAATGGCAAAATTTAATGATAGACCTGACCGCGATAACGCTGGTGCAGACAGAAGAGGTGCTGACAGAGATCGTTCTGACAGACCAAACAACGACCGCGAAGGCAAGAAAATTTTTAACAGAAGAGATAAGTACGAAAGATCTGAAGAAGGAAGTGAAGGACGTGGAGAACGTCGCTCGTTCGGAGACAGACAAGATAGAAGAGATAACGACCGCAAGCCGTTCAGCGGAGACCGCCGTGAAGGTGGTGAAAAACGCTCTTACGGAGATAGAAGAGAAGGCGGAGAACGCCGTTCTTTTAACTCTGACAGAAAAGAAGGTGGTGAGCGTCGTTCTTTCAACTCCGATAGGAGAGAAGGTGGCGAGCGCCGCAGCTATGGCGACAGACGCGAGGGCGGAGAAAGACGCAGCTTCAACAGCGACCGTCCTAACCGTGAAGGCGGCGAGCGCAGATCTTACGGAGACAGAAGAGAGGGAGGAGAGCGTAGTGAGCGCCGCTCTTTGAACTCAGACAGACCCGAAAGACGCGATAACGATAAAAGAAGTTTTAACTCTGACAGACGTGATGACCGCCGTGGAGGCGAGCGCCGCGAAGGAGGAGAAAAACGTTCTTTTGGTGGTGATAGAAGAGAGGGTGGCGAACGCAGTTCCTTCAGCAATGACCGCCCGAGACGTGAGGATGGTGAGCGCCGCAGCTTTAACTCCGACCGCCGCGAACGTAGAGGTGGAGAAGAGCGTGGTGAACGTCGTTTCAGCCGTGATAGCAAACCTTCTTTTGGAGAGAAGCGTGGCTTTAGGGGTGATAAAGGCGACAGAAAAGGCAGAAGCGTTGGCTTCAAAGGACGTTCTAACGACCGCTTCCGCAGCAATGGGGAAGAGCCGCAGGCACCTGATTATAACCTGAGTCGCTATAAGAATAACCCGCGCATTAAGAGAAGCAATCGCGAAGAGGAGGAGAATGACGGAACAATCCGCCTGAACCGCTACATCGCGAACGCCGGTGTGTGCTCTCGCCGCGAGGCCGATGTGCTAATCGAGTCGGGTGAGATCAAGGTTAACGGAGAAGTAGTAACAGAAATGGGCTACAAAGTACAGCCTACTGATAATGTATACTACGGTAAAAAGCTTCTGAGCCGTGAGAAGATGGTGTACGTGCTGTTAAACAAGCCAAAGGATTTCCTGACAACGACAGACGACCCGGAAGGCCGCAAAACAGTAATGAGTCTGGTTGCAAATGCCTCAAAAGAACGTATATTTCCGGTAGGGCGTTTGGACCGCAATACTACTGGTCTGTTGCTGTTCACGAACGATGGGGAAATGGCACAGAAGCTGACGCACCCATCAAACAACATCAAAAAGATTTACCAAGTAGAGCTGGACAAGCCTATCACCAAAGCTGACTTTGTAAAAGTAGCTGAAGGTGTGGAGCTGGAAGATGGCAAAGCTGAGGTAGATGATGTGGCACTGTTGGGTGAATCTAACAAGTTTCTGGGGCTAGAGATCCATATTGGCCGTAACCGTATTGTTCGCCGAATTTTCGAGCACCTGGGCTACGATGTAGTATCCCTGGACCGTGTGCAGTATGCCGGACTTACGAAGAAGGACCTGCCACGAGGAGAGTGGCGTTACTTAACTGAAAAAGAAGTTATCCAGCTGAAATACTTCATGTAATAATGCGCAACGCCGCCATCGACATCGGGAATACCGGCACAAAGTACGGCATCTTTGAAGAGGATGCCTTGGTGGAGCAGGGTTATTTTGAAGGGCAGGAGCAATTGCCTTCTGCTCTGCTAAATCAGACTTTTGATAATGCCATAGTTGCCTCGGTTGGTGTAGGCGCGCAAAGTATAAAGGAGAGGCTGTCTGTGACAGGTAAGCTAATGGAGCTTACCCCACAGGCAGCCTTGCCTGTTATAAACCTTTACAAGACGCCTCAGACTCTAGGTGCGGACCGAATTGCAGCAGCTGTAGGGGCAAACTACTTCTTTCCAGACCGTAATTGCCTGGTGTTTGATGCAGGAACATGTATCACCCACGATTTTGTGGATGCACAGGGCCAGTATCATGGCGGTGGCATTGCACCAGGGCTGCACATGAAATTCAAGGCCTTGCATACTTTTACAAAGCGCCTGCCGTTAGTACAGCAAATTGATTATGACTTTCCGTTAACCGGGCAGAGCACACAAGAATCTATTTTGAGCGGTGTTTTGGCTGGCAGTGTGGCCGAATTAAACGGCCTTACCCAATCTTACACAGAAAAAGCCTCTGATTTGGTGGTTATACTTTGCGGGGGAGATGCAGGATTTTTTGAAAGTAAGCTAAAAGGGCGCATCTTTGTAATTCCTGAATTGGTCTTGATCGGGCTTCACAGAATATTGACACATAATGTATAAGACACTCCGAGTACTGATAGGTTTCGCGGCGCTATGCCTGGCGCACACTTCTCAGGCGCAGATTATAGGCAATACCCCTTATTCCCGCTATGGCATAGGCGAAATCAACGAGAACTACGGCAGCATCCGTGGAGCCGGTATGGCAGGGGCAGGAATCAGTGCTGGCAACAGCTTTCAGCCTAATGTAGCTAACCCAGCACTGCTCTACTATAACAGCATCACAAACTTCGACTTTAGTGTTGCTGGGCAGGTTAAAAACGTAAAGAGCCAATATGCCTCCCAGTTGGACGGCAACGCCAATTTGTACAGCCTGTCGCTGGCAGTGCCTATTCACAGGCGCTGGAGCTCAGCCGTTGGTCTTAGACCATTCTCTACAGTAAACTACGAGATTAATGCCACATCTGAGGTAGAAGGTAATCCGCAGGCAAGCATCCTGCGCCGTTACTCAGGTGAGGGTGGACTTTCAGAAGTATACTTCGCGCATGGTATCAGGCTCTTTGGAGGCCTCACCATCGGAGGTAGTGCCTCTTATATCTTCGGTAATACCCTTACAGAAACAGGCAGCACTGTAGTAGATCCTGAGCAATCTAGCGCCAGTGTGGTAAGTGTAACTCAAATAGACCGCACTACTTACAGAGACTTTGTTTACCGCGGAGCCATTAACTATAGGCAAAAACTGAAAGAGAAATTGCACATGAGTGTTGGCGGTGTATATACTTTCGCTGCTGACTTGGATGCTGAGCGTGACATCTCTTATGAGCGCCGTGATCCTTCAGGCTCTCCTTTAGTAACGCCAGTTGCAGATGAGGATACAGTTAGCAGCACAATTCATTTACCAGCTAACTGGCGTGCCGGTATCAGCCTTGATAATGGAAGCAATTTTACTTTCGCGGCAGACATCATTGCCCATGAGTGGTCTAAGTATAAAGGCTTTGAAGGCGGTAATGATAACCTGGAAGACAGCTACAAAGTGATTTTGGGCGCTGAGTATACTCCAAATGCCAATGCTATTGACAGCTACTTCAAGCGTATTACCTATCGCGGCGGTCTGTACTATAACGACACACAGTATCAGCTGAACGGTAAAGACATAAAGGACGTGGGCATAACAACCGGTTTCACTTTCCCGCTAGGCCGTGGCACCATGTATGATCTTTATTTGTTAAACCTATCGCTGGGTTATGGGCAGCGCGGTACAACCGATAATGGCCTGATCAAGGAAGACTACTTCCAGTTTGGTTTAGGTTTTACGGTAAACAGCCGTTGGTTCCTGAAACGCCGCATAGAGTAGAACAAGTATAGCTTAAAATATGAAGGCCGTTCTTGGAGCGGCCTTTTTTATGATAGATACCTTCCAACTGTGGGCTTAGGTACAAAACGTACAAAAATTGCTAACTTCACACAAAACGAAGTTTAAGATATTCATGCGAAATGCATACATAGCCGGGCTGATGATGGTCCTGATCTTCTTTGGCTTCGGCTGCAAACGAGACATTAAAAATCCGGACGAAGAGGAGCGCTACACAGGCCCAACCATAGAGAACCACGACGTCACAACGCTGTACAGCGACTCGGCTAGGTTGCTGATTAAGCTGCAGGCGCCGGTGCAACAGGAGTTTGAGAGTGGCGATGGTGTTTTTCCGGAAGGCTTTTACGTGGAGTTTTACGATGAGCAGGGCCAACTGGAGTCGACACTGAAGGGTAATTACGGCAAACAGGACCCTCGAAAGAGTTTGTACTACGCCAGGGGCAATGTGGTGGTAGATAACCTGAAGAAGAAAGAAAAGCTGGAGACAGAGGAGTTGTTCTGGGACCGTAATAAAGGTAAGATCTATACAGACAAATTTGTGAAAATTACCTCTCCAGAGGAAGTTCTGACAGGTGTGGGCCTAACCGCCAACCAGGATATGTCGCGTTACTCTATCAAAAAGGTAACAGGTAAATTTAATTTTAGTGAAGAATGAACCGAAGGCTCATTTATATAATTTTATTATCGCTAGCCTTTGTGGCTATGGTAATAGGCGTACACCGCAGCATAGTAGAAGATGATATTGCAGGCAACTACTGGATCTTTATGATTGGGTTCGTGCTTTACATCCTTTACAGCTATGCCAGGAAAAAAGACCGCGCCTGATTTTTTGTATCTGATATAACATGATAGACCCCAGTCAGATCATACTTTTGTGCGTAGCCCTGCTGTTCTCTGCCTTTTTCTCAGGCATTGAAATGGCGTTTATGGCCGCAAACAAGATCCAGATTGAGCTGAGCGAGAAAAATGGTGTGCTATCGGGGCGCATTTTGTGGCACCTGCTGCAACACCCGGCACGCCTGATGGGCACTGCCCTTATTGGTAATACACTGGCTCTGGTGCTATATGGCTTTGTAATTGCCGGAGTGCTGCACCAACTGCTAACAGTTTACCTGCCTGATCAGCTGCAGTTCAACCTGCTTATACTTTTGCTCCAGGTCTTTATTGCCTCTATAGTGGTGCTGCTTACTGCAGAGTTTCTGCCACGCAGCCTCTTTGCCATCAATCCCAACAAAATGCTGCAGGTGTTGGCTGTGCCCATCCTGCTAATGCACTACCTGCTATGGCCGGTAGTATACCTGATTGTAGGGTTGAGCAAATGGGTAGCCGAGAAAGTATTTAAAATAGAGTTCTCTGAAGATAGGCCTGTTTTCGGTTTCACCGACCTCAACGCTTTCATCAAGAACCGACTGTACCATCCGGAGCAGGAGCACGCCCCTGAGGTAGACCCACAGATCTTCCACAACGCACTGGAGTTTAAAACGGTGAAGGTGCGCGAATGTATGGTACCTCGCACAGAGATAGAGGCTGTTGATGTGGAAGACTCGATTGAGGTGCTTCGGGAGGCCTTTGTTAGTACCGGGCATTCCAAGATCCTGGTTTACCAGGACAGCATCGATAATATTATCGGCTATTGTCATCAGCTTTCTATGTTCAAGCAGCCCCAGAGTATCAATGAAATTCTGGCTCCGGTAAGTATGGTGCCCGAGAGTATGCTGGCAAGTGAGTTGTTCGTGAAGTTTGTTTCGGAGCACCGCAGTGTGGCTGTTGTGTTGGATGAGTTTGGAGGTACCTCTGGCATAGTGACTGTAGAGGATGTAATAGAAGAGATCTTTGGCGAGATACAGGATGAGTACGACGTAAACGATGGGCTGCTGGAGCAGGTGGTGCCAAATAAGGGACTTTACATACTGAGCGCACGGCACGAGATAGACTACCTGAACGAAAAGTATGAGCTGGGCTTGCCCGAAGGCGACTATGAGACATTGGGCGGACTGATCTTATCAGAGTTTGGGGAGATACCAACGCCGGGAGACAAAGTAGAGGTTCCGCCCTTCACCATCACGGTGCTCACCATGGATGAGAACCGTATCAACGCAGTAAAACTTCTAAAAAACACAGATTTTCAGGTAGATGCCAAAGGTTAAACTGCTGTATAAAAATTTTGAATTTTAGCCCGATTAACCTTATTTTGCACAATCCTTTTATAAGTTACATAAAGAATGGCATTAATTAACAAGATTAGAGAGAAGTCTGGTTGGGCTGTAGGCGCCATTGCCATCGGGCTTGGTGTGTTTGTGGTAGGCGGCGACCTGCTAGGGCCAAACTCAAGGCTGCTGGGCAACGATGCAAATACAATAGGCGAAATAGCCGGTGAGGAGATTGACTTCCAGGAATTTGATAATGTACTGCAGCAAGTAAAGGCTGACTACGAAAATCGTGTAGGCCGTGCCGCTACTGAAGGCGAACTGGCTATGCTGCGCGAGCAGGCTTGGAACCAGCTAATCTTTAAGATTGCCCTACAAAAGGAATTTGACCGCCTGGGCCTGAAGGTAACAGACGAAGAACTGGCCGACATGGTACAGGGTAATAACATACACCCAGCGGTAATGCAGGCATTTGCCAATCCGCAAACCGGTGAGTTTGACCGCAGCCAGGTGGTGCAGTATCTGCAGAACCTAGATCAGACTGGCACTCGCCCAATGTGGGTTAGCTTTGAGCAAAGTATTGCCGAAGACCGTCTGCAAAGCAAGTACGCGAACCTGCTAAGCAAAACTGTGTACGTAACAAGTGCTGAGGCGAAGAACTTCTATCAGGCACAGAATGCTGCAGCTAGTTTGAAAGTTCTGTTCGTGCCTTATGATGCTATTTCAGATTCTGCCATTGCAGTAACTGATGCCCAGCTAAAGGACTACTACGAGCGTAATAAAGAGCTTTATAAAGTAGAGGCTGGCCGTACTATCGAGTTTGTAACCATTCCGGTATCAGCCTCCAAAGAAGACAGCACCTACTATAACGAAGAAATTTCCACAATCAAAGAGCAGTTCGCTAGCGCGACAAACGACTCTGCTTTTGTGAATGCAAATTCTGATGTGCCTTTCAATGGTACTTATGTTACTCCTGGTCAATTGCCAGAGGATCTGCGTAAGGAACTGCCGTTGCAGGAGGGTAAAGTATACGGCCCATACACCAGCGGTAGTACTGTAGCGCTTTTCAAAGTGGTAGATGCTAAGGAGTCTGATAAGAATGCTGCCAGAGCAAGCCACATCCTAATCCGCCCTGAGAACGATACCCCAGAAGCTAAGGCAGCTGCTAAGGCTAAAGCTCAGGACGTACTGAATCAAATTAAGAACGGTGCTGACTTTGCGCAGTTGGCAGTGCAGCATGGTTCGGACGGTACTGCCTCTCGTGGTGGTGATCTGGGCTGGTTCCCTGAAGGGCAAATGGTTCCTGAGTTCGAAAAAGCTGTTTTTGGATTCAATGGGAAAGGCCTTCTGCCAAACCTGGTTGAGACAGAGTATGGTTACCACATTGTAAAGGTAACAGAGCCTAAAACAAAAGAAACTTACAAAATTGCTTCTATAGAGCGTACCATCGAGCCGAGTGAATCTACTCGTGATGCCGCCTATGCCGTTGCTGACGAGCTAGCTGGTACAAGCGGTAGCACAGAGGAATTCCGTAAGAATCTTGAGGCGAACAAATCTCTTGTAAAAGAGGAAGCAGCAAATATTGGTAAAAACCAGGTACTGGTAAATAACCTGTCAAGCGCACGTGAGCTTGTGCGTTGGGCTTACGCTAAAGACACTGAAATAGGCGATGTGTCTCCAGTGTTTGAAATCGAGGACCAGTTCGTGGTAGCTACTCTTACAGGTAAGCGGGAAAAAGGCTATGCCTCTATCGGAAATGTACGCGATGAGCTGACTGCTGCCGTGCGTGACGAGCTGAAAGCACAGCAGATTATTGAGAAACTAAAAGGCCAGAAAGGCTCATTAGATCAGATTGCTTCTGCATACGGTTCCGATGCCATTGTAAGAACAGCTGATAACGTAACTTTTGCTTCTGCATCTATACCAGGAATTGGTATCGAGCCAGTGGCAGTAGGTAAAGCGTTCGGCTTGAAGCAAGGCGGCCGTACTGCTCCGTTCGAAGGACAGGGTGGTGTGCTGATGGTAGAGTTGATAAGCTTAAATGCTGCTCCTGAAATTGATGATTTCTCTAACGTGAAGCAGCAGATACTGACAACACGTACCAGCCGTGCCGAGACTAGTGCTTTCGAGGCCATCAAAGAAAAAGCTGAGATTGTAGATAACCGTGTACGCTTCTTCTAAGCTTCGGTAATCATTTCATATGAAAGAGCCACTCCCACAAGAGTGGCTCTTTTTATTTAAGAGGTAAGAGGTTTACAACTGCTTTGCTCCACTAGATTAACCAGCTAAAAACAAACTGATTCTGTATATTCATAGTTAAGAAGAAAGACATACAGAGAACTGTCGTCTTATCGTTAAAAAGAAAACTATGTGCAGGAACATACTCTATACTTTAATGCTCTCGCTAATGGTGCTGATAGCAGCACCAGTGGCTAAGGCGCAGCAGCAGGACCTGGAACTGGCACGGCAGTATTTTAGCCAGGGCGATTATACAAAAGCAGAGGAGCTGTACGGGAAGTTGATTGACAATCAGCGGCTGTTTCATGCTGTATACCCCGATTACCTGAAAACACTGCTGGCCCAGCGCAACTATAAGGAGGCCGAGAAGCTGGTTAAGAAAACAATCAAGCGTTTTCCAGGCAATCCAAGTTTCGAGATAGACCTGGGGTTAGTATATCAGGCGTCAGGCAATAAAGCTGCTGCTGAAAAACAGTTTGATAAGCTGTTAGAAACAATGAACTCTGAAGCGGTTGTAGTGGTAGCCAATGCGTTCATGCAGAACGACCTGTTCGATTACGCTGAAAAAGCCTACCTGCGTGGCCGCCAGGTCAGCAAAGATCCTACTTCTTATACCAGGCCCCTTATTGCGCTGTATGCCTACAGGCAGAAGACAGATAAGCTGATACCTGAGGTGCTGAACCTGTTGCAGGAGAACGAGAGTGAGCTAGGGTATGTACAGAGTAGGTTGCAGAACAGTATACAAGAGGAAGAGAATCATGACCTCCTCGAAAAAGAGCTCATACTGCGTGTGCAGCAGAATCCGGATAAGCTGTCTTACAACGAAATGCTTATCTGGCTCTATATTCAGCGGAAGGACTTCTACAGTGCTTTGATGCAGGCAAGGGCAGTAGATAAGCGTACACGCAGCGGCGGCACACGTGTGATGGAGTTGGGTGCAATCAGCTTGAAGAATAACGATTACCAAGGAGCTATTGAGGCATTTCAGTATATCGTAGAGGAGTATCCGGACGGGCCGTATTACCTGGTGGCGCGGCAGCGGCTGATAAATGCCCGCGAGGAGCAGGTAGAAAATACCTTTCCGATAGATAAAGAAAAAATACAGGCGCTAATTACTGACTATGAGGCACTGCTAAACGAAGTAGGACGTCGGCCAGAAACAGTGGAAGTGCTGCAGCACATGGCCGGTCTGTACGCCTTCCATCTTGATGAGAAGGAGAAGGCTATAGTCCTGCTACAGGAGGCTATTGCCATGCCACGAGCTAACCCAAGTCTGGTAGCAGACAGCAAGCTTACCCTTGGCGACATCTACCTACTGAAGGGGGAGCCGTGGGAAAGTACACTACTGTACTCACAGGTAGAGAAATCGCATAAGGAGACTCCTGTAGGGCATGAGGCTAAGCTGCGCAACGCACGCCTGAACTACTACAAAGGAGACTTTGAGCTTGCTCAGGCGCATCTGGATATCTTAAAAATGGCTACCAGCCGTGAAATAGCCAACGATGCCATGGACCTGAGCCTTCTGATTACAGATAATACTGGTTTGGACACCTCTACTGTAGCGATGGAGGAGTACGCAACCATTGACCTGCTCATTTTCCAGAACAAGCTTCCAGAGGCTTTAACCGCACTGGATGGTATGTTGCAAAAATATCCTGGCCATAGCCTGACAGATGAGATATACTTTCAGAAAGCAAGTATACATGAGCGAATGGGAGATTTTAACCTGGCAGTAGATAACCTTCAGAAGATAGTAGGAAACCCGCAGTATGACATTTTGAGTGATGATGCCTTGTACCGTATGGCCTATATTTATGAGGAAAACCTGAAGGATACGGAGAAGGCCCAACAGCTGTACAACGAGTTGCTGGTTAAGCACCAGGGTAGTATTTACGCGGCAGAGGCCAGAAAACGCTTCCGGAATTTGCGCGGCGATAAGCTGAACTAAGCTACCTGCTTAGGAAAAGAAAATAAAAAGGAAGAGTATAAAAAGGAGGAAGAACCCATACATGATCAGGTCCAGCGAATAATTTTTATACTTTCTGAAAATTTCTCTGAATCGTTTCACCTCTAGCCCTGTTAATCAGACAAAAGTAGGAAAATAACCGTGAAGGCAAATAGCACGGCAGGCGGTGCTGTTTAATTTAGTTACCTTTGCGACAGAACAAGTGTAGTGCAGAAAGAGTTTATGGAGAAAAGGTGGGTCATTAGCCAGGAGGCACCGGCAGAAGTTGTGCAGCAACTTTCAGAGGAGCTGAAGATTAGCTCTACTTTAGCTTCTATACTTTGCCAGCGCAGCATCTGCACCTTCGAAGAAGCAAAGCACTTTTTCCGCCCCTCTCTGCAGGACCTTCACGACCCATTTCTGATGAAGGATATGGGCAAGGCTGTAAACCGCCTGAACGAGGCCCTGCACCGCAACGAAAGGATACTAGTCTACGGAGATTACGATGTAGATGGTACTACCTCTGTAGCACTAATGTATGGTTTCCTGCGCAACTATACTTCCAGCATCGACTTTTACATTCCAGACAGATATAAGGAAGGCTATGGTGTATCAAGCCAGGGTATAGATTGGGCTGCCGAAAACGGATTCACGCTCATTGTTAGCCTTGACTGTGGTATCAAGTCTGCTGATAAGGTGGCTTATGCCTCTGAGAAAGGGATTGACTTTATCATTTGCGATCATCACTTACCTGACGATGATATTCCTCGGGCTGTGGCTGTGCTAGACCCTAAGCAAGTAGATTGCCCTTACCCATACAAGGAGCTTTCCGGGTGTGGGGTAGGCTTTAAGCTGCTGCAGGCTTTCTGTACGCAAAACGACATTGCTCAGGAAGAGGTTTATAAGCTGCTGGACCTGCTGGTAGTAAGTATAGCCGCAGACATTGTGCCTATTACTGGAGAAAATCGCATTCTGGCTTATTATGGGTTGCAGCACCTGAACGGGCCACAACCCATGCGTCCGGGGCTGGATGCTCTGAAAGAGCTGGCAGATATCCGTAGCGAGATGGACATAACCAGCATTGTGTTCGGCTTTGCGCCGCGTATTAACGCCGCAGGGCGTATGGGAGATGCCAAGAACTCGGTGCGTATGTTATTGGCTCAGACGAAGGAGGAGGCTTTCAAGATGGCCGATATCATCAATGAGTCAAACAAGGCCCGCCGCGACAAGGACAGCAACATAACCAAAGAGGCCTTGCAGATGATTGAGCAGGATGATTTCTTGCGCACAGCAAACTCAACCGTGCTTTTTAAAGAGACCTGGCACAAAGGTGTGATCGGTATTGTGGCCTCCCGCTGTATAGAGCACTACTACCGCCCCACCATCATACTTACCCAGTCTAACGGGAAAGCTTCCGGCTCTGCCAGGTCAGTACACGGTTTTAACGTACACAATGCCATTGAGAGCTGTTCAGACCTTCTGGAGCAGTTCGGAGGGCATATGTATGCTGCAGGCTTAACTTTGCCAGTAGAGAACATTCCGGCCTTCAGAAAGCGCTTTGAAGAGGTGGTAGCCAGCACCATTACGGCTGAGCAGAAAATACCGCAGATCGAAATTGACGCACCGCTCCAGCTGAAACAAATAACCCGCAACTTCTATAACATAGTGCGGCAGATGGAGCCGTTTGGTCCAGGAAATATGCGCCCAGTATTCGTGTCGGAGTGTGTTTATGATACCGGGAGCGTACGCGTAGTAGGTGATTCACACCTGAAACTGCGCCTTACGCAGGACGGCTTTTACAGCATCGATGCTATTGGTTTTGGCCTCGGCGATTACTACGATCGCATTAGCAAAGGTATCCCATTTGATGTGTGCTACACCATAGAGGAAAACATTTTCCGGGGCGTTATTACACTGCAGTTACGCATTAAAGACATTCGCATACAATAAGAGAGGCTCCTTTTCGGGAGCCTTTCTTATTAGTTATAAAGTACATGAAGTCTACGGCAGTGGCTGATGGTGCTTTAACTGCGTCAGCGGGCTTGAGTAGTCGAAATGCTGGGCAGTAAGCTCTGGCAAGCACAGTTGGGTGAGCTGTTCAAAGCTGCCGGCAAAAAAGTTGATGTCTACGGCCGAGTTTATGCCAGCAACAGAGCCACGGTCGGTAAACTGCCAAAACATCCAGCTGTCGGTGTGGTGTATCTCAGGCTTTACATCGCTGTAGCGGGCAATCCAGAAATGATACTCCGGGAAGTGGCCCTTCAGGTAGCGGCGATAATAATTTTGACCTGTGTAGATAATCGGGCGCACGCCATAGTGAGCTGTAACTGCCTCCAGCCAAGCACGAACGTCCTTACGCAGCTGCTCCGGGCTTACAGTTCTGTCTGTCACTTCTAAGTCCAATACAGGCGGCAGGTCCCCTGATTCCAGCGTAACAGTGCTAGTAAACAGCTTTACTTGCTCTGCTACCGGAATCTCCGGCTTATAGAAATGATAGGCACCGCGCTTGATGCCATGGCGCTTCGTCTCTTCCCAGTTGCGGGCAAAAAACGGGTCCAGCCTATAATCGCCTTCTGTAGCCTTAATGAAAGCAAAAGACACCTGCGATTCGCTCACCATGGTCCAGTTTACTTCTTTCTGCCATCTAGATACATCAATGCCCTTAACAACAGTAGAAGAGCTGCTGTTGCTGCTATTTTCGGATGAAGCAACTTTAGGGTCGTTGTCATCAGTACCCGTAGGTGCTGCAACGGCTATACTGCTACAGACTAGCAGCCCTGAAAAGGCAAGCCTCCGGCAAGTTGAAAGAAGTAAACGTACTGTCATAAAGTAAGTAAGGTTGTGTAGATTGTAAGCGTGTATCAAATTAATTATTAATCTCGCATTAGACAATACCTGATTACAAGGATTATATACTTTATTTAATTTTTATTAATAGTAAGCTTCTAATATACAAGAAGTTTACAGCTAAGCCTGCTAACTGGCACACACGTTGCAGGATGCAGGCTTTATGCGTAATTTAGCCACAATGATACTGAGAGCAGAACACCTGATAAAGAAGTATAAATCCCGCACCGTTGTAAATGATGTGAGCGTGGAGGTGAACCAGGGCGAAATTGTAGGTTTGCTGGGCCCTAATGGTGCAGGCAAGACTACATCTTTTTATATGATAGTAGGGTTGGTGAAGCCAAACGAGGGTAAGATTTTCTTGGATAAGGAGGATATAACTGACCTGCCTATGTACAAGCGTGCTAAACGCGGGGTAGGATACCTTGCACAGGAAGCCTCAGTTTTTCGGCAGCTAACGGTGGAGGAGAACATCCTGTCGGTGCTGGAGATGACGAAGCTGCCTAAGAAGGCGCAGTATGAGAAGGTGGAAGAGCTGCTGGAGGAGTTTTCGCTCACGCATGTGCGCAAGAACAAGGGCATCGTGTTGAGTGGTGGTGAGCGCCGCCGTACAGAGATTGCCCGCGCCCTGGCCGTAGATCCTAAGTTTGTGCTGTTAGATGAACCTTTTGCTGGTGTAGACCCCATTGCTGTGGAGGAGATTCAGAGCATTGTGGCTAAGCTTAAGAACAAGAACATCGGTATCCTCATCACTGACCACAACGTAAACGAAACCCTATCCATTACTGACCGCGCCTATCTGCTGTTTGAGGGCAAGATCCTGAAGGCCGGTACTGCCGAAGAACTTGCCGCCGATGAGCAGGTACGTCGCGTATACTTAGGTAAACACTTTGAATTAAAGAGAAAGATTTAGTCTTTAATAGGTATATTACAAGGCTAGTGTTTGCAAATACAGTATAAGGAAAGGCTGTTTAACCCTTTAGCCAATTTACCTTGGAGATCATAAATTCTATTTTAACGTGGGTAATGAAGAAGCGGATCCATGACATAGATCTGTTTCGGAAGTATCCGCATGAAGTGCAGTTGGAGCTGTTTCAAAACCTGATTAGCACAGCGAAGAATACTGAATGGGGCCGCAAGTATGGCTATGAAGATAACCTGAGTGTTCGGGAGTTTCAGGAGCGGGTGCCTATCAGTACGTATGAAGACCTGTATCCTTACATTGAGCGTGTGATGAAAGGAGAGCAGAACCTGCTGTGGCCAACTAAAATTGAGTGGTTTGCAAAGTCATCGGGCACTACAAACGCCCGCAGTAAATACATACCTGTTAGCCCGGAGTCGCTGGAGGATTGTCACTACAAGGGCGGCAAGGACATGCTTTCCATCTATGTAAACCTGTACCCGGAGACCAAGCTGTTTACCGGCAAAGGCCTCTCTATTGGTGGCAGCCACCATCCCAGCGAACTAAATGCTAAAGTTAATTGCGGCGACGTGTCGGCCGTGATTATGCAGAACCTGCCTATCTGGGCTGAAGCCATACGTACTCCCCCGCTTAAGATCGCCCTTATGGATAAGTGGGAGGAGAAGATCGAGAAGATGGTGGAGGTGACAGTGAAGGAAAACGTAACCAGCATGAGTGGTGTGCCTACCTGGACATATGTGCTGCTGAAGCGTATTTTAGAGGTGACAGGCAAAAGCAACATACTTGAAATATGGCCAAACTTGGAGCTCTTTACTCATGGTGCCGTGGCTTTTGGTCCATACCGACAGCTTTTCCGAGATATCATCCCGTCGGACCAAATGAATTATCTGGAGGTATACAATGCCTCCGAAGGCTTCTTTGGCATTCAGGACCAAGCCGGGACTGAGGATGAGATGCTGCTGATGCTGGACTACGGTGTATACTATGAGTTTATTCCGATGGACCAGTTCGAGGAGGAGAATCCTAAGACATTGACGCTGGATCAGGTAGAACTTGGAAAGAACTATGCCATCGTTATCTCGACCAATGCGGGCCTATGGCGTTATAAAATAGGCGACACTGTTCGCTTTACCAGCCTAAGCCCATATCGCATCAAAATATCCGGACGCACGAAACACTTCATCAATGCCTTTGGCGAGGAGGTGATAGTAGAGAACGCTGAGGAGGCTATTACCAATGCCTGCGATGCTACTGGCGCCATTATCTCTAATTTTACGGCTTGCCCTGTTTACCTGGAGAGCGATAAGCGTGGCGGGCATGAGTGGCTGATAGAGTTTGAGAAAGAACCAAACGATCTGAAGCGCTTTACACAAGTGCTGGACGAAAAGCTACGTGAGGTAAACTCCGACTACGATGCTAAGCGGCAGAACGATATCGCGTTACAGGGACCACTGGTGCATGCAGCACCAAAGGGCACTTTCCTGAACTGGCTTAGCCACAAAGGCAAACTAGGTGGCCAGAACAAAGTACCCCGCCTAAGCAACACCCGCGATTACCTGGAGGAAATTATGCAGGTGAATGGGCTGTAGGAAGTTAAAAATTTGGGAGTTAAAGGTTATAAAGTGATCCAACTACCCCAACCCTTTAAGCAAGGAGCGGCTAGGATGGTGTGAGCCACTTTTATGAGGTATAAAATAGCAGCGCCCCAGCAATTTATACTTGTCGGGGCACTGCTGTTTATATGAATTTATACTTTCTACTCTAGGAAGCTACTCATAAATCCGCCTTCTTTTTTGGCATTCTCACCGCGAGGCAAAAGTGCTTCGATCAGCTTCTTCACTGGCATTGACTGCAGCCACACACGGCCAGTGCCGCGCAATGTAGCCAGGAACAAGCCTTCACCGCCAAAGATCATAGATTTAAGACCTCCGGCACGTTGTACGCTGAAATCAATGCCTTCCTCGAAAGCAACCACACAGCCAGTGTCTACGCGCAGTGTTTCGTTGTTCAATTGCTTCTCCACAATGGTACCACCGGCGTGTACGAAAGCCAGGCCATCGCCCTGCATGCGCTGAAGTATAAAGCCTTCGCCACCAAAGAAGCCCGAGCCTAGTCGCTGGTTAAAGTGGATGCTGAGCTTCGTACCCAAAGCTGCAGCCAGAAAAGCATCTTTTTGTGTGATCAGCGTGTTGTTTCGGGTGGTGCTGAGGTCAATTGGAAGTATGGTGCCAGGATAGGGGGCTGAGAAGGCTACTCTGCTTTTGCCAGGGCCTCGGTGCGTAAAGTGCGTCATGAACAGCGACTCACCGGTTATTACACGGGCACCAGCCGACACCAGCTTGCCGAAAAAGCCCTGACTAGGATTGGAGCCATCACCCATCTTTGCCTCAAAGTCGATGCCGTCCTCCATGTATACCATGGCGCCAGCCTCGGCAATTACAGTTTCGTGCGGGTCCAGTTCAATTTCCAGCACCTGTATGTCATTACCAAAAATCTTGTAGTCAATTTCATGCGAGTTTCTCATAGTTGTAGTAGGGGGTTTGTGAGGACAGAAATATAATTGATTTTTAAGAGACAAGACAAGCCGATGCTCAAATTATGATACACCGGCTCTAGTACTTATAAAGTGCAATCACACCTGACTTAGGTGCGTTAATCTTCCTCAGCTTCGTCTTCATCGTCTTCCTCACCTTTTTTGCGACGGCGGGCTTTGGGTAGGTTCTTATCATCCTCGTCATCAGAAACGGAGCTAGTATTGCGCACGAAATCCTCATCAGTTTCCTCGGCCTCCTCGTTTTCCTCCACATGGAAGGCTTCCTCCTCTTCCCGTTTTGCCTTCTCGGCAGCGTCACGTTTCATCAGCTTCTTATCATCCACGTTCTGGTTCAGGAAATCGTTGATTTTATCGATGCTGTAGTTGGAAATGATCTCACCGTGCTCGTTCACCTTAATCTCAAAGCCCTCCAAATCCTTGTGCACCCGCGACTTCTTCTTCTCGTTTTTACTTTCCTTTTTATTCTTAGCCATTATATTTCTCGTGTGGTTATACTTTGTTGTATAAGCGAGGCAGGTGTAATTTGTTACAAGGCGGGCACAAAGGGCAATAAAAAAGGCCAGCCATAGGGCCAGCCTTTCTTAAAGTAAGTATGGTTATTCTTTATGCTGATGCATAGCTGCTAAGCTTGCTGATAGCAGTTTCAATGCGCTGGATCGTCTCCTCACGCCCGATCACCTCAATAATCTGCATCAGGTCCGGACCAGCCTCGGCACCGGTTACAGCCAGGCGCAGCGCCTGCATCACCTGCCCGATCTTCATACCGTGGCGCTCCAGTATGCCTACCAACAACTCCTTAACGGTATCAGCGTTAAAATCCTGCAGCGATGGCAGCTCGTTCTTGAAATCTTCGAAAACGGCAACCGACTGGCTGTTCCACTTCTTAGAAGCTACCTTCTCGTTATACTCCTCCGGAGCAATAAAGAAATACTTAGCCTCTTGCCAGAAGTCCTGCGGGAACGACACACGCTCCTTCATCAGACCGGCAATCTTCTCTGCCTTCTCAGGTGTAGTGGTGATGTTATGCTCAGCCAAGGCCTTGATCAGGTAGTTGGCTAGCTCATTGTCTGGCTTAGCACGCAGGTACTGCTCATTAAACCAGCGGGCCTTCTGGATATCAAAGCGGGTACCAGACTTACCGATACGCTCCACAGAGAATTCATCAATAAGCTCCTTCAAAGAGAAGATCTCCTGACTAGTGCCCGGGTTCCAGCCTAGGAACGCAAGGAAGTTAACAAAAGCCTCTGGCAGGTAGCCGCTCTCACGGTAACCTGACGATATCTCTCCTGTGTTCGGGTCCTGCCAGCGCAGCGGGAATACAGGGAAGCCCAGCTTATCTCCGTCACGCTTGCTCAGTTTACCGTTTCCGTCTGGCTTAAGCAACAGCGGTAGGTGGGCAAACTCTGGCATGGTATCTTCCCAGCCCAGGTAGCGGTACAGCAGCACGTGCAGCGGCGCAGATGGTAACCACTCCTCGCCACGAATCACGTGTGTGATCTTCATCAGATGGTCGTCCACAATGTTAGCCAGGTGGTACGTAGGCATACCATCTGATTTCATCAGTACTTTATCATCAATAGAAGAAGAGTGCACCATTACCCAACCACGGATCAGGTCTTTCAGGCGTATCTCCTCCTTACGTGGAACTTTCAGACGGATCACGTATGGCTCACCAGAATCCAGACGCTTCTTCACCTCATCCTCAGGCAGGGTGAGGGAGTTTTTCATCGTCATGCGGGTGATGGCGTTGTATTGTGGAGTAGCCACTTTTGCAGCCTTCAGGCGCTCGCGCATCTCCTCCAGCTCTTCAGCTGTGTCAAAGGCATAATAAGCATGGCCTGCTTCTACAAGCTGCAGGGCATACTGCATGTACATCGGCTTACGCTCCGACTGGCGGTAAGGTGCGTACGGTCCGCCGTTCCAAGGGCTTTCGTCCAGTTCGATACCGCACCACTCCAAAGACTCACGGATGTAATCCTCTGCACCTGGCACAAACCGGTTCTGGTCTGTGTCTTCGATGCGCAGGATCATTTTACCGCCGGTCTTGCGGGCCAGCAGGTAGTTGTAAAGGGCAGTGCGCACACCGCCGATATGGAGAGGCCCTGTTGGGCTTGGGGCAAAGCGTACTCTAACTTCTCTTTCCATGTATGGTTGTCTGATTCAGATCGTTCAAATTTGGTGCAAAGGTACGAAATAAAGTGTCGTTTCGGTAACGGTAAAATACTGTGCTTGTTTCGAAAGCTGTACTTATAGCTTTTAAACGTAGTGTACACATAACTAATTAATTACGTATCTGGCAGTATAAAAAACTGCTCATGACAGTAAGGAAGCGCCTGTGGATGGTTTGGTGCCTGCTAAAGGAAACATACCTCGAGTTTATTGATAACAACTCCTTTCAGAAGGGAGCGGCGCTGGCGTACTATACTATTTTTGCGCTGCCACCTATGCTCATCATAATTATCAGCGCAGCCGGGTACTTTTTTGGTGAGCAGGCTGTGTCGGGCGAGATTTACTACCGCATCAAAGAGTTGATAGGCACGGAGGGTGCCTACGCGGTACAGAAGATGGTGGAGAACGTAAACGAGTTCGGGGACTTTAGCTTAGCGGCAATGGTGGGCACCATTGCACTTTTTATAGCAGCAACAGGTGTTTTTATATCCCTACAAGACTCCCTGAATGAAATATGGCACGTAAAGCCGGTGCCTAAACGTGGTTATCTGAAGCTGCTGCTGGACCGCGTTCTTTCCTTTGGAATGATCCTGACCATTGCCATTGTACTGCTGCTGTCTCTTTTGGCAAACGCCATACTAGTAGCAATAGGCGATTTTCTTACCGCGCGTTTCTCAGGTTGGATAGTATATGTACTGCACTTGGCCAACTTAGCCTCGGCCTTCTTGCTCATGTCTTTCTTGTTTGCCTGCATCTATAAGTTTCTGCCAGATGCCAAAATAAAGTGGCGCGATGTGACAGTAGGGGCACTGGTTACCTCGCTGCTGTTCGTGCTGTTCCGTGGCCTGATTGGGTTTTATTTGGGCAAAAACGATGTAGGATCGGTATACGGGGCCGCCGGCTCTATTGTGGTTATACTTACTTGGGTGTTCTTCACTTCGCAGATCATCTTTTTCGGCGCTGTTTTCACCTTTGTTTACTCTCGCAAGTATGGCTACAACATTTATCCGTCAGACTATGCTGTGCGTGTGATACGACAGGAAGTGGAAGTTGGTAACTCTGCAGTGAACACAGAGCCGGGTAAACATGCGCGGGAAGTATACGGAGAGCCTGAGGAAGAACTGGAGCCACCTGCAGGAGGAGACGCTGCGAAAGGGGCGAATATCTGATGAAACAGGTAAAAGAAAAAGGACAAAAGATAGAAAACGTCTTGACATTGTCCTATACCTTTTGTCCTTAGGAATTATCGTCTTGAAGTACTACTTCGCTGCGATGCAGGAAATCTCCACATTCACATCTTTTGGCAAGCGGCTTACCTCAACAGTTTCGCGGGCAGGAGGGTTGCTTGTAAAGTAGCTGCCGTAAGTCTCGTTTATCTTTCCAAAGTTGTTCAGGTCCTTTACAAAGATAGTGCACTTAAGCACATTGCTGAAGTCCATGCCAGCTTCTGCAAGTATAGCCTGCAGGTTCTGCATTACCTTGTGCGTTTCGTTTTCAATGTTGTCATTTACTAGGTTGCCGCTCTCTGCATCCAGCGCAATTTGGCCAGATACATACAGTGTGCCATTGGCCAGAGTAGCCTGGCTGTAAGGGCCAATAGGAGCCGGAGCCTTGGAAGAGTTGATAATGTTATGTGCCATAGGGGATTCGTTTTAGTTTGTATCTTTACCATCAAAAGTACAGAAAATATGCACATAGTTGTTTTGTCTGGCCCGGAAATGGCCACAGAGTTCAAGCAAAAGTTCCAGGAGGAAAGAGAAGGTGTCAGCTATTCTTTTCTGCATCACCACACTCTGCTAGATGAGCAACTACAGCCAAGCGACATAGTTTTTGATTTCCTGCTGTATGAGCAGCCAGAGCGCCTGAACCTGTATGCACCGGAGCAGGTGGTGTTTTGTAATGCGGTTACCGTGCAGTTAGCTGCGCTTGTAAGCGAGGCTGATTTGGAGCAGTCCTGCACCTTAATTGGGTTTAATGGTTTGCCTACGCTGTTCAACCGGCCAGTGCTGGAGGTGAGTTTGCTACGCAAAGAAGATGAGTCGAAGCTTCAGGAAGTGTGTGAGGTGTTGGGTACGGAATACCTGCTGGTAGAGGACCGTGTGGGAATGGTTACCCCACGCATCATCTGCATGATCATTAACGAGGCCTGCTATACCTTACAAGAGAAAACGGCAGGTATCGATGACATAAACCAAGGAATGAAGCTCGGGACTAATTATCCTAAAGGTCCTTTTGAGTGGGCTAATCAGATTGGTGTTCAGAACGTGTATCAGGTGCTGCAGGCAGTGTATGAAGACACCAAAGAAGAGCGCTATAAAATCTGTCCATTGCTGAAGACGAAATACCTAAAGAAGGAGACATTTTAGGTATGGCTGTTAGCTTTCAGAACACAAGTAAGAAAAACAGAAAGGGGAGCCATGATATGACTCCCCTTTCTGTTTTTTTATGTCTCAGTGACTATTCTACTGTAACAGACTTAGCAAGATTACGAGGCTGGTCAACGTTACAGCCGCGCATTACCGCAATATGGTAAGAAAGCAACTGTAGCGGAATTACAGACAACAGTGGCATCAGGTGCTCACTTGTCTCCGGAATTTCGATTACGTGGTCCGCCATAGCAGGAATAGTGGTATCGCCCTCGGTTACAATGGCAATCACTTTACCTTTACGTGCCTTTACCTCCTGCACATTGGACACGACCTTCTCATAAGAGCTATCTTTTGTAGCAATTACTACTACTGGCATCTGCTCATCGATCAGTGCGATCGGGCCGTGCTTCATCTCAGCGGCTGGGTAGCCCTCAGCGTGTATATAAGAGATCTCCTTCAGTTTAAGCGCACCTTCCAAAGCAACTGGGAAGTTATAGCCGCGACCTAAGTAAATGCAGTTAGCTACATCTTTATACTGTTCAGCAATTTTGATGATCTGGTCGTTCAGCTGCAACGCTTCTTCCACTTTGCTTGGGATTGTCTCTAGCTCTACCATCAGCTCATGCAGCTTCGTCGTCTCAAGAGTACCGCGCTTGCTACCAATAATCATGGCAATCAGTGTGAGTACAGTTACCTGTGCTGTAAAGGCTTTGGTGCTTGCCACACCAATCTCAGGTCCGGCATGGGTATAGGCACCCGCATCGGTAGCACGTGCAATAGAAGAACCTACTACGTTACAGATACCGAAAATCGTAGCACCTTTCGATTTAGCCAGTTCTATGGCCGCCAATGTGTCCGCTGTCTCACCAGACTGTGAAATGGCAATTACGATATCTTTTTCGTTAAGAATCGGGTTGCGGTAACGGAATTCAGAGGCGTATTCTACCTCTACCGGGATGCGTGCCAAATCTTCAATCAGGTACTCTGCTACCAGACCAGCGTGCCAGGAAGTACCGCAGGCCACAATGATGATTCTGTTGGCGTTCACGAACTTGTTCTCAAACTCACGGATGCCCGACATCATGAGGTGGTTGCTCTCGGCAATCATACGGCCGCGCATGCTGTCCAGGATAGAGCGTGGCTGCTCAAAAATTTCCTTCAGCATGAAGTGCTCATAGCCACCCTTCTCAATAGACTCCAACTCCATCTCTAGGCGCTGCACATAAGGAGTTTGCTTTACATCCTCTTTCGTGCGAATGTCTAGTTCTCCGTTGTTGATAATCGCCAGCTCGTAGTCATTCAGGTATACTACCTCATTTGTATACTCGATAATAGGGGTAGCGTCTGAGGCCAGGAAGTATTCTCCTTCTCCGACACCTACTACAAGCGGGCTACCTTTACGGGCTGCAATCAGTTGGTTAGGACTGTCTTTAGCTAAAACCACAATAGCGTAAGCGCCTACAACTTCATGCATGGCCAAGCGTACAGCCTCAGGCAAAGTGCAGTTGTTGTTTGCACGGATATCCTCGATCAGGTTGATAAATACTTCTGAGTCTGTATCAGACTGAAATGTATGGCCTTTCTCGATGAGAAGCTTCTTTAAAGAAGCATAGTTCTCAATAATGCCATTATGGATGATGGCGATGTTGCGGGAGGTAGAGTAGTGTGGGTGGGCGTTAACGTCATTTGGCTCGCCGTGTGTAGCCCAGCGGGTATGGCCCATGCCAATGTTGCCGTGCGTGTCTTGCGAGGCAAGATATGCCTCCAGGTCAGCTACCTTTCCTTTTTTCTTATAAACGCTAAGGTCACCGTTCATCAATGCAATACCTGCACTGTCGTATCCTCTGTACTCAAGCCTTTTCAGGCCTTTAATGATAATTGGGCTCGCTTCTCGATGCCCAACGTAAGCTACAATTCCACACATAGGTTTTCTTTAATTTATCTCATAGGTACATATAGGTAGCCGCAAAGGTATCTATTTCTTTTTTATATGTATAACTTCTGCTCGTTAGTGTTGTGTTTTCAGTGTAATATACGAGTCTAAATATCAGTTATAGAAGAGCTTATCTGAAACAAAAAAGAGACTGCCGCTCTACTACAAAAATGTAATATAAGCGGCAGTCTCTTGTAACTTTTGTTATAACGGCTTTTGCCCGATAGTGTCTACTCCTGTTTATACTCTTACGTAAAGTGCAAAAAGAAGCGAGGTGCTTTTTGCTTTACTTGCTCAGCTCGTTATAAAGGTTATAGTAGTTGTCCAGCAATGTGTCGTCAGGAGTCACCGTGCTGATAGTTTTCTTCTTCATAAAGTCGCTGAACAGGGCGCTGATGTTCTCGCTGAAATCTTCGTTTGTCTTGATAACAGCGTCAGCATACTCCATGCCGCACTTAATAAAACCATCCGTGTCAGCAGACTGAAGGTGGGTCAACATGCTGTCTTCAATGTCCAGCATCTTTACTTTCTCCAACAGGTCTTCGCTAAACTTGTGGGTGTAGTTGTTATTATATACAGTGAACATCGACTTACAGTCCTTGAAGATAGGATCCTTCTTGTATGTAGTTTTCAGGTACATCGGGATAAGGCCTGTCATCCAGTCGTTGCAGTGTACAATGTCTGGCGCCCAACCTAATTTCTTCACTGTTTCCAGCACGCCCTTGCAGAAGAAGATCGCGCGCTCGTCGTTGTCTTGGTGGAACTTGTTATTCTTGTCAACAAAGACAGACTTTCTGTGGAAGTAATCTTCGTTATCAATAAAATAAACCTGTAGCTTCGCGTTTGGTATAGAGGCTACTTTGATTACCAATGGTTTCTCATCGTCACCCACGGCAATGTTAATGCCTGACAGGCGTACCACCTCATGCAAACGGTTTTTGCGCTCGTTTATAAGGCCGAACCGGGGAACAAATATCCGGATCTCCATCCCTCGTTCCTGCATACCCTGCGGTAGCGTTTGTAAAAACTCAGCTACTTTCGTGGTTTGTAAGAAGGGATTGATCTCGGTGGCGGCGTAAAGGATTCGCAATTTTGACATGGGTATGAAGTTAAGATTTTAATAAGCAACAGTATTGGGTCGTGCAAAATTAGTATTTTTTATTCTGATTTTCAATTTATAGCGCTGTAACTTACTTTTGCCGGCTTTACATAAGCATCAACAGACATACCACCGACATGGAAGTTATAGAGCAGGTTAGTAAAATCAGGGAACGTATGCAGGCGCTGCGCTGTAGCGGAAAGCGCATTGGCTTTGTGCCAACCATGGGTGCCCTGCACGAGGGGCACCTGCAGCTGCTGCGCGCTTCTGTTCAGGAGAACGATGTAACCGTTTGCAGTATTTTCGTAAATCCCACCCAATTCAATAACCCGGACGATTATAAACTATATCCTCGCACCATGGAGCAGGATACCGAGCTGCTGAAATCAGTAGGCTGTGATATATTGTTTGCACCAGTTGCAGAAGAGGTATATGCACAACAATCACTGCTGCAGTTTAGTTTCGGAGCGTTAGAAGGGGTAATGGAAGGTGAGCACCGCCCAGGCCATTTTAACGGTGTAGCTACCATCGTAAGTAAGCTTTTCCACTTTGTGCAGCCCCACCGCGCTTACTTTGGGCAGAAAGACCTGCAGCAGGTGGCTATCGTAAAACAGCTGGTGCAGGCCCTGAGCTTTGACCTGGAGATAGTGCGCTACCCTACCATGCGAGAGGAAGATGGGCTGGCTATGTCGTCGAGAAATAAAAGGCTGGGTGCCGAGCAACGGCAGACAGCAACGGCGCTGTATAAGGCTTTACAGTTGGCAAAAGGGCAACTGGGGCAGAAGCCAGTATATAGCATAAAGGCTACAGTGGAAGCTTACTTGGCAGGTATGCAGCAGGTAAACCTGGAATATTTTGAGGTAGCAAACCCTGATACCTTACAGCCACTAACAGAGCTAGGAGGAGAGCAGGAAGTAGCGCTTTGCATAGCAGCCTTTGTTGGCCCTGTTCGCTTGATTGATAACATTCTGGTGAATCTAAACGAAGTATAGTTTGTTGGAAAAACAGAGACGGTAAGCAGCAGTTAGTGTTGGTAGTTAATATGATTCCAATTGTCTAACTTTACGCTCTATTACTAAAGTACACCATGTATATTGAGGTTTTAAAATCTAAAATCCACCGTTGTAAGGTAACGCAGGCCGAGCTGCACTATGTGGGTAGCATTACAGTTGATGAGGACCTGATGGATGCCGCCAACATAGTGGAGAATGAGAAAGTACAGATCGTTAACATCAACAATGGGGAGCGCTTCGAAACCTATGTGATTAAAGGTGAGCGTGGCACAGGCACTGTTTGCCTGAATGGCCCAGCGGCACGTAAAGTACAGGTTGGCGATGTTGTGATCATTATCTCTTACTGCAGCATTAAATTCGAAGACGCTAAAAACCATACCCCTACACTTGTATTCCCTGACCAGCATAACCGCTTGGTGTAATACACTTGCATGAATAAACTGCTCTCGTTTCTGAAATATGTCCTGCTCATGAGTGTATCTGCATTCCTGATGTGGTACGCGCTGAAGGAGCTGGATTTTCAGAAAATGTGGGCAGAGTTTCAAAACGCCGACTACGGCTGGTTAATGGTGTCGGTGGTGATGGGCTTGTTGGCTTACCTGAGCCGTGCCATGCGTTGGCAAATGCAAATAAAGCCTACAGGCCATAACCCACCTCTCCGTAACACCTATAATGCCATGATGGTGGGCTATGTTGCTAACCTGGTATTCCCGAGAATGGGAGAAGTGGCTCGCTGTACCATGCTGCGGCGTACTGATAACCTCCCGCTTAACACTGGCTTTGGTACTGTAATTGCAGAGCGCATCATCGATATGCTGATGCTGCTGTTGGTGGTTGGGCTCACCTTTATGGTGGAGTTTGGGCGCATTCGCAACTTTTTTCTTGATCTCTTTTCTAATAAGTATGCCACCCTGGAGCAAAGCATAAGCTCCCTATACTGGGTGTTTTGGGTAATGCTTATTTCTGTAGTGGTGGTGCTTATTGTAGGGCTACGCTACTTAAGTCTTCTGCGGAAGAATTCTCTTTTCCGTAAGGCGGTGCAATTTGTACGGGGCATGCTGCAAGGCATATTCAGTGTAACAAAGCTAGAGAACCAATTTGCTTTTTGGGGCCATACTTTGTTTGTCTGGCTGATGTATTACGGAATGAGCCTTACTGTATTTTATGCCTTGCCTGCTACTGCCGGCTTAGGCTGGGGGGCTGCACTCTCTGTGCTTTTAGTAGGTACGCTTGGCATGGCGGCCCCAGTGCAAGGCGGTATAGGGGTTTACCACTTGCTGGTGCAGTCTACGCTGCTTCTTTATGGCGTGCCCAAAGAAGCCGGAATGGCTTATGCTCTGTTGGCGCATACCTCGCAAACACTTTTGGTAGTTGTAATGGGAGTGATTAGTTTTATGGCAAGCATGCTACGCGGGGCAAAACCTGTGGAGGCAGAGCACAGTCATACTTCTACTCAAGCCCATGAACTCAAAAGATAAGATTTATACCCTCCCGCAGCTGCTCGATCAGGTGCAAAGCTGGCGCACACAAGGCCAGAAAATTATTTTCACCAACGGTTGCTTTGACCTGCTCCACCTTGGCCACGTCGACTACTTGGAAAAAGCACGACAACTTGGCGATAAGTTAGTTCTAGGCTTGAATACAGATGCCTCAATCAGCCGTATAAAAGGACCCACCCGGCCGTTGCAAGACGAAATGTCACGCGCGCGCGTTATGGCATCCCTTTTGTTTATAGATGCTGTAGTGTTCTTCGACGAAGATACGCCCCTGGAGCTGATAGAGGCTGTGCAGCCGGATATATTGGTTAAAGGAGATGACTACGCCGTAGAACAGATTGTAGGGCATGAAGTAGTGCAAGCCCGTGGCGGATCGGTGCAGACCGTGCCGCTGGTTAAAGGCTACTCCACAACCAACATCGTAAAAAAAATAGAGAACAACATCAACCCTAATAAAGCTTAAGTAAAGACCATGCTTGGAATATATTTTATTGGTATCGTATTCATGCTGATTAGTATGGGTGTGAGTGCCCGACTAAAAAGCAAGTTTAAAAAGTACTCCCAGACTCCGTTAAGCTCTGGCCTGAGTGGCCGTGAGGTAGCAGAGATGATGCTGCGCGACAACGGAATTACAGATGTGCGTGTTATATCGGTGGCGGGTAAGCTAACTGACCACTACAACCCTGCCGACAAGACAGTAAACCTGAGTGAGTATGTGTATGAAGCGCGTAGTGCCGCTGCCGCTGCAGTAGCAGCCCACGAATGTGGTCACGCGGTGCAGCATGCCAAAGCCTATAGCTTCCTTAAGTTCCGTTCGGCTATGGTTCCTGCGCTTAGCATTGCCTCGCGCTACATGCAATGGATCATCCTGATTGGTATCTTGATGCTGCAGACTACACCTGTGCCGTTGGCAATTGGTGTGGCCCTTTTTGGCCTTACCACCCTGTTTAGTTTTATAACACTGCCGGTTGAGTTTGATGCTAGCAAGCGTGCCTTGGCTTGGATAGACAGACGCGGCATTGTAACGACGCAGGAACATGGTATGGCGAAAGATGCTCTGAAGTGGGCAGCTCTTACCTATGTGGTAGCTGCACTTGGCTCACTGGCAACGTTGCTATACTATGTGTCGCTGCTGATGGGCCGCCGCGATTAAAGAAAAAGTTTAATCTGCCTGATTATACTGGCGCCGCCTGCTGCTTTTGCACTGGCGGCGCTTTCTTTTTGTGCATTTCTGTAACCTGTGCTATTCAAACATGTACAAACCCGTGGCGCTGCACGACAATTGGCAGAATATTCAGTTGAATTAATGCAACTGAATTTCATAATTTTGTTACGGAATTAAAAACTAGTTTAAATATCATCCTATTTGATAACGCATATGAACTTTCAACTAACAGAGGAACACTTGGCAGTACAGGCTGCCGCCCGTGAATTTGCCCAAACTGAGCTGTTGCCTGGCGTAATTGAGCGCGACGAGCATCAGAAGTTTCCGGCGGATCAAATTAAAAAGATGGGCGAGCTTGGCTTTCTGGGCATGATGGTAGACCCCAAGTATGGCGGTGGCGGCATGGATACGATCTCCTATGTGCTGGCTATGGAAGAAATTTCCAAAGTGGACGCCTCTGCTTCTGTGGTGATGTCGGTAAATAATTCGCTTGTTTGTTGGGGTATAGAGAAGTTTGGTACTGAGGAGCAAAAGCAAAAGTATCTGACCAAACTTGCAACTGGTGAAATTATCGGTGCTTTTTGTCTTTCTGAGCCTGAGGCAGGTTCTGATGCTACTTCGCAGCGTACAACAGCCGAGGACAAAGGAGATTACTACCTGCTGAATGGTACAAAAAATTGGATTACAAACGGCAGTACAGCTTCTGTTTACCTAGTAATAGCACAAACTTACCCTGAAAAAGGCCACCGTGGCATAAATGCTCTGATAGTAGAGCGCGAAATGGAAGGATTCGAAGTTGGACTTAAAGAAAATAAATTAGGAATTCGTGGCTCTGATACCCACTCTTTAATGTTTACTGACGTAAAAGTACCAAAAGAGAACAGGATCGGAGAAGATGGCTTCGGGTTTAAGTTTGCGATGCAAACATTGGCTGGAGGGCGTATTGGTATCGCCTCCCAAGCTCTGGGGATAGCCTCGGGAGCCATGGAGCTGGCCTTGAAGTACTCTAAAGAGCGCAAGGCTTTTGGCGTTGAAATTGCTAAACACCAGGCGATACAGTTTAAGCTGGCTGATATGGCAACAAACATTGAAGCGGCTCGCTTGTTGTGCCTGCAGGCTGCCTACGATAAGGACGCACACCGCGATTATGGCAAGTCTGGTGCTATGGCAAAGCTGTTTGCATCTAAAGTAGCTATGGAAACAACCGTGGAAGCAGTACAAATTCACGGAGGTTACGGTTTCGTGAAAGAGTACCATGTGGAGCGCCTAATGCGTGATGCCAAGATCACACAAATTTACGAAGGTACCTCTGAGATACAGAAAATAGTAATTTCAAGAGAATTGCTCAAGTAAGATTAGGCTTAAAACGCTGTTTCCATGTGAATTGAGCTATAGATAGTCTTTGTTGAATTAAAATAAATTTTAAGATAATTTTTGAAGTTTATAAAGATTAGTCTTAGCTTTAGGCCAAAATTAAAGGGTTTATAGTATAAAAGTTAGTTGGTAACACACATGGAAGATTACAATAAGATTATTGAATCGCTTGGGGTGCGATTCATTAAGGCTAAAAATCTGGTGTTGCAACAGCCGTTCACGGTGCGCAATTACTACGATGTAGGTAACAATTTGATCCTGCTACATAAGGGCAGTATCTTTTTTGGTGATGAGGAGCAGGTGGTAGAAGAAGGGGAACTTCTATTCATTCCTGGTGGCCGAAGCACAAAAGTTACCTATGGCCCAACTGGTGAGGGTAAGTCTATCACCAACGACGACCTGATTACGAACAGAGAGAAGTTCTTCAGAAGTAACAACGACCTGGACCTGATAGGTGATGCAGAAGAGAGCCACAGCTACGTGAGCTTCGAAGCAAAAGTATTTGACTCGGTTAACTTCTTTGCATCGCTGGATCTGCCGGCATTCCTGATCTCTAACAACACAAAGCTTGCCAATCTGGTGATCAAAGTGGTTGAAGAGAACATGCAGGAGCTACCTGGTAAAGAGCGCTTGATTGGCCTTTACACAGAGCAGATTGTGGTGGAGATTGTTCGTCACATCCTGAAGAACAGAATGTTCGTGGAGCAGCTGGCTACAAACAGCACATACTTCAAAGACCCTCGCCTCATCGACCTGTTCAACTACATTAAGGAGAACTTGGGTGGCGATCTGTCTAACAAGGTGCTTTCTAACGTGGCTAATGTGTCTGAGGACTATGTAGGTCAGTACTTCAAGATGCTGACTGGGATCAACCCTCAGGATTACATTGAGTACCAGCGTATGGAGCGTGCGGTGTTCCTGCTACGCACTACCAAGAAGAGCATCCGCGAGATTGGTAAAGAAGTTGGTTACAAAGACACTGCTTACTTCTGCCGTCGCTTTAAGATGATGTTTGGTATACCTGCCGGTAAGATGCGTCGCCGTGAATCAGCGATGAACATCTAAGGTTAGGTTATACGAAGCAATAAGAGAAGAGACCTCGGCCAAAAAGCCGGGGTTTTTTTCTATGTGGTTACCTACCACAATCACATCGGCTCCGGCCTCCAGGGCTGCAGCGGCTTTCTCAGTGGAGCTTATGCCTCCACCCACTATAAGTGGCAGCTCCACAGCCTCGCGCACTGCAGCAATCATCTCTGCCGAAACAGGTTTCAAAGCACCGCTGCCACCGTCCATGTAAATATACTGCAGGCCCAGCAACTCGCCGGCCATGGCAGTGCAGGCGGCAATAGCAGGCTTGTCGTAAGGGATAGGTGTGGTACCGCTCATGTACGATGCTGTTGTCTGGCGACCAGTGTCAATCAACATATAACCGGTAGGATATACTTGTAGCTGACTGGCTTTAAGTGCAGGCGCAGAAATAACGTGCTGCCCAATCAGGAAATCAGGGTTGCGACCAGAAATAAGTGAGAGCAAGAGTATACCATCGGCTTTGGCATCGATGTGCTGGCTACTGCTTGGAAAAAGTATAACAGGTATGTTAGTGTGCTTCTTCAGCAGGTAAATGATGTCGCTTTGGTTTTGTGAAGTGACAAGGCTGCCGCCAACAAAGAAGAAATCTACAGGATGAGTTTCGCTAAGAGCGATAAGGTTCAGGCAGGAAGCCTCTGTTAGGTTGTCGGGGTCGAGCAGCACGGCAAAGTGCTTCCTGCCTGTTTTTGATGGTGTATTTGGGCGGTTGTTCTTAAATGGCATCCTTCTCCGGAACGATATACTCGGTTGTCTCTATCTCGGTGACCTCCACTACAGGCTCAGCTGCAGTAGGCCTAGCCGCAATATCGTTATTTTCAGAGACACTCTGTAAGTATTCTTCCAGCTTTTTGGCAGCGTATGCCAGTGCCAGCACTAACACCTGTTGTTGGATTGCTTTGCCTACATCTGAGCTTAGGAATCCCTTAGCCTTTTTTTTTGACGCTTCGGTAGGTTCAGCATGGGGCATTTGCTCCGACGACAAAGTATAGCTGTCCTCCTGCTCATGCACGTAGGAGTCGTAGTCGATATATGGGGTGGAAGAACGAGCCGGGTAGGCGGCAGCTACAAAAGTACCGTGCGGTTCGCTTTTAAGCTTTTTATCGCTCTTGCCTTTTTTGCCGGTCTTCGCTTTTTTTTTACTCCCACCGGAGAACGCACGCTTTAACAGCCAGCCGGCAAATAGTACGCCGCCTGCTATAGCCACTTTCTTGCTAATTTCCTGCCCCTGCGACTTGATCTGATCAACATCGCCCATCAGAGCTCTTTTATACTCCTCCTTCTGCCGCTCTAAGAACTCGCGCTCGTTGTCAAATAATGGGTTGCTAATTTCGCTCATATATGTTTCTCTCGTTTGTCTGATTTATAAATGGTGTTGTCAAATGCCCTATCAGCCACACCCTGGAACACTTTCTTGTCCAGTCCTACTACAAGTATCACTAAAAGTATAATGTAGAAGAGCGCCACAATGCCAAAGCCCCAGAAGGAGCTATCGAGGAGGTGGTTAAGCAGCAGGCCCAGAAAAATATTAACAAAGATGAGAACCATGAAGGCAATAACCCCTAGCAAAATGCCGTGTATGGTGCCCACAAAGGCAGCCTTCAGCTTTTCCTGTATCTCCAGACGTATAATGTCTATGCGGGTATCAATGTACCCCATCAGGTTCTCCATGAGGTGGGGATTGCGTTCGCGGGTTCCGTTATCTTGTTCTAGAGCCATGTTTCTTTTCTGCTTTTTTTAATACTTTTTCTGTATACGAGGGTAGACTAAAAAATTTACGTAAAGTATAACTTGTTAAAACTGTAGTACGGAATTTGAGGTTAATTGTATAGGTTTAGTTAAATTTAAGACTGATCTTCTTTTAAGATTGATACCTGCTTGAATCACAGCCACTATCATGTATTAGGTATAAGCCAAACGGCCTCAGCGCAGGAGGTAAAGGCAGCATATAAGCGGCTAGCTATTAAGTACCACCCGGATAAAAACCCCGGCAATGAGCTTGCTGAGGAGATGTTTAAACAGGTGAATGCCGCTTACCAGATCCTGTCTAACCCGAGCAAGCGGGCCCTCTACGATCTTCGCCTGCAGTACCAGCGCGAGCAGCACCATCGTGCCGTTATGCACCACCAGCCACGCCGCTACGAAGACAGGCATTATACTACCCGTGAGCCTGCCGGTGTGTCGGAGCGGCACTATAAGAAGCGTCAGTCAAAGAGCAGTAGCTTCTCGCGCAAAGACTGGTACATAACAATGGCTTTTGCGGGTGGTCTTATTCTCTTCAGCCTGCTGCTTAAGACCGTGATGGACCACATTGCTGGCGAAGATAAATATAAAACAGCCTTGACCTATATAGCAGATGGTAAATACAGCAGTGCGCACCGCCTGCTGACTGACGCCATACATTTTAAGCCAGACAAGGCTGCCGCTTATGAGGCACGGGCCATGATAGAGCTGGATGTTTACGAGAACTATAACTCCGCGTTACAGGACCTGAACAAGACCATTGCACTGCAGGAACAGCCGTCAGCACAGGTGTACTATATGCGTGGGCGCAGCTTGCAGCAGCTGGCAAAGTATAGGCAGGCAGAGGAAGATCTTACCAAGGCGCTGGAGCTGAATCAAAAGCTGTGGAAAGCATACCTGAAGCGGGGCGAAGTGCGGCTTTTCTACCTGCAGGATTACGAGGCTTCTATCACCGACCTTACTACCTTTCTTCGAAGCAGTAACCCGGGGCCAGACCAGGTGGATGCACTTACCTTTAGGGGATTTGCTTATTATAAGCGGGGACAGTTGGAGCAGTCGGAACAAGATTACCGCGCCGGGTTAATTGCGGACAAAGAAAATGGCCGCCTCTATTACCTATTGGCTCGTACTGAACTGGAGCGACAGCAGGAGGACTCGGCTTGTGTGCATTTCTCAAAGGCGTACGAACTTGGCTACAGCGCTGCCCTGCTGGAACTGCGCGCAAAATGCCAGCCCTAGTTCAATGACAGGATCTTCTCTATAAAGTTGGTGCTGCTCCAGCTCTGGGCGCCTATGTAAATTGCTTCTACGTTGCCTTGGCCGTCGAGCAGGTAAGTAGTAGGGAATACCGTGAGCGATTGCTCTGCCAGTGGTGTTGTGGCGCGAAGGTAAGTAAAGGTGTAGGGGTGCCGCTCTCTGAACTTAAGCAGTTTCCCTGTATCCTCATCCGACACTGTTACAATAGAAATCTCATCTGGGTAGTTTTGCTGTAGCTCGTTTATGGCTGGCATTTCTGCTAGGCAGGGCTTGCACCAGGTAGCCCATACATTTACCAGTAGCGGTTTGCCTCTGTATTCATTCAGGCTTACCGATTCTCCATCCAGCGTTGTCAGCTGTAATACTTGCCAGTTTACCTGTGGTGGCACCAGTTTATTAAGCATAGAGACGGCGAATATGGCTATAACAGCAGCCACTGCAAACCCCACCGCATAGGCTGTCCAAAACGTTCTTCTTCTGGTCATGAGCCTTAAATTTGCACCTTCTGGATGAATAAGAGATAGATAAGCGAGAGTAGGAGCACGGTTCCTATGCCTGCAGACATGCCCGCAAAAATGGCGCTCCAATACATTTTATTTCTCATGGCAATGAAAGAGTATGAGTGCTTATGGGCTAAGGTAAAGAAATAAGGACAAAAGCCACAGCTTAAGTCCCTTTGTACAACTGCAGGGCCAGAATTAAAGTATAGGAAAGCCGAGGGTATAAAAGCAAAAAACCCTTGCCATTTCTGACAAGGGTTTCGTGGTGATGAGTGGAATCGAACCACCGACACAAGGATTTTCAGTCCTTTGCTCTACCAACTGAGCTACATCACCAGCTCTTGTTGTGTCCCTTTGTTCCGTAAGGGTATGCAAAAGTAGTAACTAACTTTTAAGGTGCAAACTTTCTGCAGAAAAATATTTTAAAAAAGTGCGCAGGCGTACATCTTTCTTAAGATCCTGCTATCTTTATCTATAAATTAGTATGTATAACGAATAATTTGCCGTGATAGGAATTGAGAATATTATCTTTTTGATTGTGGCTGCCGTTGGCATCGGATTGTTTGTATGGCAAATCCGCAAAATCCGCAAAAACGTGCTGATGGGCCGCGACGTGGAGCTAACAGATAATCCATCGGAACGCATTAACAAAACCCTGTTAGTGGCTTTTGGGCAGCAGAAAATGTTTAAGCGTATGCTGCCGGCTGTGCTGCACCTGTTCGTGTATGTTGGTTTTATCGTGATTAATATTGAGGTGCTGGAAATTCTGATCGACGGTATTTTCGGCACACACCGTGTGCTTGGCTTTGTTGGCCCTTTGTACAGCGGGTTGATGGCAATAAATGAAATACTGGCCGCTCTGGTTATTGTCTCCTGCGCTATCTTCCTGTGGAGACGCAATGTGACTAAAGTGCCTCGGCTATGGAAAGGTCCTGAGTTACGTGCCTGGCCAAAGCTGGATGCTAATATTATTCTGATCACTGAAATCGTGCTGATGTTGGCGCTGTTCGTGTTTAACATAGCCGATTTGAAGCGAGTACAGCTAGCTGGCGAAGAAGTGGTAGGTGCTTACCCGATTAGCCGTTTTTTTGTTGATATCTTCGGTAACGATCCGGAACAGCTTTACACAATAGCCAAAGTTGGTTGGTGGTTCCATATCTTGGGTATACTGGCTTTCATGAACTACCTGCCTAGTTCCAAGCACTTCCACATTATCATGGCCTTCCCGAATGTGTATTACTCTAAGCTGCTGCCAAAAGGTAAATTCACTACTAATCCGGCCATCACGCATGAGATAAAGGCGATGCTGGACCCAAGTTACCAGCCACCTGCGCCTGAGGTGGACGCCGAAGGCAACCCGGTAATCCAGCGCTTTGGTGCCAAAGACGTGGAAGACCTGACCTGGAAGCAGCTGATGGATTCTTATACTTGTACCGAGTGCGGGCGCTGTACTGCTGTTTGCCCGGCTAACGTAACTGGCAAGCTGCTGTCGCCGCGTAAGATTGTGATGGATACCCGAGACCGCATGGAGGAAAAAGGGGAGCACCCGGCGATATTTGCACCGAACCACTACAAAGAGCTAGGCGAGGAGCGGGTAGAGACAACCGATGAGAAAACCCTGCTGCGCGGTTACATAACTCCAGAAGAGTTGTGGGCCTGCACTACTTGCAACGCCTGCGTAGAAGCTTGCCCAGTAAATATTGATCAGCTGTCTACCATCATGGATCTGCGCCGCTTCCTGGTGCTGGAGGAATCTGCTGCGCCATCGTCTCTGAACGCTATGTTCACGAATATTGAGAATAACGGTGCCCCATGGGCCTTCTCTCCAGCAGATCGTTTCAACTGGGCCGAAGACCTGTATGTACCAAGTAAAAATTAGACACAAAATATAAAGAAGCAAGACCGTGTGAGCAAGAACGAGGGCTTATTGAAAGTCTTGTGTCTTACATCCTGCGTCTTGTATCCTTTCAAATAATCAGATGGAAGAGAATAAAAGATTAGTAAAAGTACCTACCATGGCCGAGATGGCTGCAAATGGAGAAGAGCCAGAGATTTTGTTCTGGGTTGGCTGTGCTGGTGCTTTTGACGACCGTTATAAGAGAGTAACCCGTGCCTTTGTGCAGATACTGGAGCATGTTGGTGTAAAGTATGCTGTGCTGGGTACAGAGGAAAGCTGCACCGGAGACCCTGCCAAGCGTGCTGGCAATGAGTTCCTGTTCCAGATGCAGGCAATCACTAACATTGAGGTAATGAATGCCTACAATGTAAAGAAGATTGTAACAGCTTGCCCTCACTGTTTCAACACCATCAAAAACGAGTACCCAGACCTTGGCGGTAACTATGAGGTGATACACCACTCTACGTTTCTGCAGCAGCTGATTAACGATGGAAAAGTACGTGTACAAGGAGGTGAAGCCTTCAAAGGAAAACGCGTTACTTTCCATGACTCCTGCTACCTGGGCCGCGCTAACGATATTTATGAGGCGCCACGCGAGGTGTTGGCTGCCCTGGATGCCGACCTGGTAGAAATGAAACGAAGCCGTGCCAACGGCCTGTGCTGTGGTGCTGGTGGTGCCCAGATGTTTAAAGAGCCTGAGCCAGGTAAAAAAGACATCAACATAGAAAGAACTGAGGAGGCCTTGGCTACATTAGGTTCGGGTAAGGGTGTTATAGCCACTGCCTGCCCGTTTTGCATGGTAATGATGAACGACGGCGTAAAGAACAAGGAGCAGGAGGAAAGCGTAAAAGTCTTCGATATTGCCGAACTTATCGCGCAGGCAGAAGGGCTGAGTAAGTAATTTATTAAACTGTTAAACTGTTTGGAGGCTGTTTGGTTGAAAGGATAACTTTCGACGGTTCGCCTATGCTTAGGCTACTCAACAATTTAACAGTCATCAACCAACTATCAATATGTATATTCCGTTTGACCAACTGCCCCCACAGGCGCGCGTCTGGATTTACCAAGCCAGCAGACCCCTGACAGAGGTAGAACAGACTGAAATAAAGCCGGCTCTGGAACGTTTTGCTACTGAGTGGAGTAGCCACGGAAAAGGATTGCAGTCCTCGGCGGAGCTGCTGCATGGCCGATTCCTGGTGCTGGCCAACAATGAAGAAGCTGGAGCTGCCAGTGGATGCTCTATAGATGCGTCGGTAAGGTTTGTGCGGGAGCTAGAGCAGCAGTATAAGCTATCCTTTATGGACCGCACACAACTGGCTTTCCTGAATGAAGGGGAGGTAAGGCTGGTTAGTATGCCAGAGCTGAAAAGCAAAGTGGCAGCCGGCGAAATAAACAGAGACACTTTATACTTTGATACGCTTATAAACAATTACGGAGAGCTGCAGCAGGCATGGCCACGGTCAGCAGGCAGCAGTTGGCTCTCCCGATATTTCTGATCCTGATCCGGCTAACTTAACCACACTTGTTCATGCACAACATGCTACGACTAAAGCCTCTGGCGAAACAACTGCAACAAATCGGTTTTATGTTTCTGCTATTGTTGCTGCTTAGCGGCTGCGGTGCCAGCCAATACTTAAGCAAAGGCGACAAGCGATTTGGGCAGGAAGAGTACGAGCGCGCGATAGAGTTTTACAAGCAGGCATTAGGTAAAGCCGGCAACGCAGGTGAAGTAAACTATAAGATAGCGGAGGCCTACCGCCGGTCTAACCGCCTGGCACAGGCAGAGCCATACTACAAAGCTGCTCTGGACGCTAATTTCCGTAAGGAGG